>CALMRA010000285.1 GCA_937872065.1 uncultured Eubacteriaceae bacterium
TTTCGGGTATTCAGAATAACACGAGGTTTCTGCTCAGACAGGCCCGCAGCAAGCGATACTGCAGGGTCTTACTGCCGGATTTCAGGGAGAACGACCACGATGAAGATTATCAGTTTTGATCAGAAGGATATTTATAAAAACGAAGAAGAGCCCTTCTCGCACAGATTGCAGAAGCAGGCCTGGAGAGACGTTCATTCCGGACCGGAAAACAGACGCCAGCTCCTGATGGAGCTGAACGACATGCCTGTACAGCTTAACCGAGAATGGTCCTTTATCGCGAGAACTGTCAGACAGCTTTATCCGTATCTGACAGGGGCTGAAAAAAAGGTTCTGCTGGCAGATATCAGGAAGGTCAGGCGCGAGCTTAGAACAGACAGCGGACTGCCCTTTATTATGATCAGACAGGAAAGCGCCCAGGCTCAGAGGATCCTGGACTATATCGCTGACCTGATGAATCTGCTTCTGAAGATCAGCGGAAAGAGTGACGCAAATTCGGATCTATGGAATCTGTCATTCAATTTATTAAATGCAGTTAATTATTTCAGGCTTCGTTTCCTGAGCTATCTGTTTTATCTCGAAGCCATGCTTGACTACGGCAAAATTAAGTCTTCTGCAGATCAGACTGTGCTGAACTGAAGAAATAAAAAAACCGCCGTTCTTACGAACGGCGGATGAAAAGCATATGGAGCCCTTTGCCAGATTCGAACTGGCGACCCCCACCTTACCATGGTGGTGCTCTACCTGCTGAGCTAAAAGGGCTGGTGGGAGAAGATGGATTCGAACCATCGTAGGCTGAGCCAACGGATTTACAGTCCGCCCCCTTTAGCCACTCGGGCATTCTCCCTTGCTGTGTTCAGCTTTTATAGTATACGGGATTAACAGCAGTCCTGTCAATTCTTTTTATTATCTTTTTTGACCGCGCCGCTTCCTCTGTTGGGCCGCTTTCCGCCTTTGCGCTTTTTAGTCTTCTCTCGTTTTAGCGCGCTCTTCGACTTCGGCGTCTTATCTTCAGGGATCTCGATCGTGACAGGAACGCTTTTTGCCGCCTGCTTTTTTGCAGCCGCGGCTTCCCGTTTTTCCTGTCTGATCTGCTCCTTCGCAAGACGCAGCTGTTCGGGATCCGGCTTCTCTCCCCTTCGAATCGCCTCGATCGTCTCCTTCTGATGATCCTCCAGATATTCCCCGACAGGGTTTACGCCCGTATCGTTATCCGTTTTAGCCTGAGCGTTTTTCTTCTCCGCGCGTTCAAGCCGGTCGAGGAATTCCAGACTCGTCACCCGTTCCGCCCCGGTCATCAGCGCCATCTTCTGAACAGCGCCGTCCGACGTGACCGCCATCTTCCGGTTAAGCTTCGGAAGCTGATACAGGAAACGTTCGATATACGTATCGGCCGTCTGGTCTTTATTCGTATAGACGACGGTTATTCCGGAGATCTGCTCGACAGTAAGCGGTTCATCCCGGACCCAGGCGTCAAAAACGAGCGTCGTCTCATATTCCCTGAGCGCTGCGTAATTGGCGCATCTTGCGATGAGCTCCTCCCTCTCGCGCTCGAGGAAGCCCGGAGTCTCTGATTCGATTCCGGGCTTTGCGTGAATCACATTATAGCCGTCAATGACGAGGTAGGTCTTCATTTCGTCGAGGTATGACGCTGACGTGCCGCTTCCGCGAGTATGACCGCAGCTGCGCAGGACACGTTAAGAGAATCCACCTTGCCGTACACCGGGATCGATACCGAGTAGTCGCACTGCTTCTTCAGCGCGGGAGAGAGTCCCTTGCCTTCAGCTCCGACGATGACGGCGAGCTTGCCCTTCATATCGCAGTCGTAGTACGGCTGACCGTCCATATCCGCTCCGGCGACCCAGTAGCCTCTGGATTTCAGGTATTCCACCGTCTGTCCGAGATTCGTCACCTTGATAATAGGCGTATGTGCGCAGGCTCCGGAGCTCGATTTGACAGCCGTCGGAGACAGACCTGCAGAACGGCGCTTCGGGAAGATCACGCCCGCTGCTCCGCAGACGTTCGCGTCGCGGATGACGGCGCCGAAGTTATGCGGATCCGTAATATGATCCATGATGACGAAAAACGGCGCTTCGTTTCTCTGGTCCGCTTCTTCCACTGTCTTTTCGAGATCCGCGTAGGGGAACGGCGCCAGCAGCGCCGCGACGCCCTGATGGGGCAGTCCGTCCGCCAGACCTTCGAGCTGCTGTTTTTCGACGCTCTGAACGACGAGCTTCTGCTTCTTCGCGCGTTCCGTCAGATCCTTGAGAACGTGATCCGAGTTGTCCTTGAGAACGAGAATCTTATCGATCTGGATGTCGCTTCTGAGAGCTTCGAGAACCGGGTTCTTCCCGACTACGACGAATTCCGAACGGTCTTCGAAGTCTTCATTATTCCTGCGGTCGGGCCTGCGGTCCGTCCGTTTCAGATCGGAAACCGGGCGTACTCTGCGGTCAGCCGACGTACGTGTGGTCTTTCTATCTGAAGTTTTTCTGTCTGAGGAAGATTTCGAATATCTGCTTTCAGAAACCGGCTTTCCGTCTTCTCCGCGTCTGCGGCTTCCGCCCTTCAGATACGAGGAGCTTCCCGAGCTCCGTTTCGGAGCGTTACTCCTGTTTTTCGTCTTTTTCATTGTCTGCTCTTTCCGCACGATCTTCCCGCGGCTTCCTGCGCGGAGGAAGCGGTCCGAAATATTCGTAGAAATATGTCTTGATCGTACTGTTATATATTTTTCTGTTTTTAGTTGCCTTTTCGCCGAAAACCTTCTGGAAGTCGGGGAAGGCGGTGATAATGAAATAGCTCCAGTCGTCCAGACTGCGGAAGACTCTGCCCATTTCACGATACAGCGGGGTCAGTGTTTTGATCTCGCCGATTCGTTCTCCGTACGGCGGATTGGTCACGATAACGCCGTACTTTTTCTTCGTACGGATATCCTTCAGGTCTATCCGCTGGAACGCGACATAGTCGGTGACGCCGGCCAGCTCCGCGTTGGTCCGCGCCTGCTTGAGCGATCGCGCGTCGATATCGGAACCGATGATCCGGAAATCCAGATCGTTTTCCTTCAGCCTGGCTTCCCGTCTGGCCTGCTCCCACTGCCCGATTCTGAACATCGGCCAGGATTCGCTGACAAATTCCTTATTCAGACCCGGCGCAATATTTTTCCCGATAAGCGCCGCTTCGATCACGATGGTCCCGGAGCCGCACATCGGATCCAGGAACGGGCGGGACGGCGTCCAGCGCGACAGCATGACGAGGGCCGCGGCGATCGTCTCCTTGATGGGCGCTTCGTTGCCGTACTGTCTGTACCCGCGTTTATGAAGACCGCTGCCGCTGGTGTCCAGAGACAGCGTGACCATATCCTTGAGGATACGGATTTGAATCGGGAACGACGCGCCCGTTTCAGGAAGGGTACGCGTCTTGTAGGCCGCCATCAGCTTGTCGGCCACCGCTTTCTTGACGATCCGCTGTCCGTCCGATTTGCTGAACAGCTTGGACTTGACGCTCGTGATCTTCGCCGCCGGAAAGGCGCCGTTCTTCGGGATATATTTCTGCCACGGCAGCTTCTTTGTCTGCTCGTACAGCTCGTCAAACGTCTCTGCCTTAAACTCTCCTATCTTAAGCAGGACGCGGTCCGAGCACCGCAGCCAGAGGTTGCTGTCGATTATCGCTTCCGAATCTCCGGTATAGTAGACTCTGCCGTTTTCCGTCGCGGTGATCGGATACCCGAGCTGTTCCACTTCCCGTTTCACGAGGCTTTCAAGTCCGAAAGCCGCGGTTGCGATTAGATTATATTCGTTTTTCATATTCTGTTAATTACCCAAAGTGTGTTCATTACGGCAGTCCTCCCGATTTTGTGAGACCATTGTACTTTATTGTATCCTAAATTAGCTGTATCATAAACTTTGAGCATCGCTTTAACGGCGGACAGCGGTTCGAAAAACTGACCGCCTTCCGCACGATTCAGATAAGGAGCATTTATGTCTATCGAAAAAGCACGTAAACATCTTGCCCGATACGGGCTCGATTCGAAAATACTCGAATTCGACACCTCGTCCGCGACGGTCGAGCTGGCCGCCGAAGCAGTCGGCACTCAGCCCCAGCGCATCGCGAAGACTCTGTCATTCCTCGTCGACGGAGACCCGGTGCTGATCGTTGTCGCAGGAGACGGCAGGATCGACAATAAAAAATTCAAGGCGCAGTTTCACACGAAAGCCAAAATGATTCCGGCAGATCAGGTCCTGGACCTGGTCGGATACGATGTCGGCGGCGTCTGCCCCTTCGGCGTCAACGAAGGCGTTCCGGTCTGGCTCGACGAATCCCTGAAGCGCTTCGAAACCGTCTATCCGGCAGCAGGCAACGCGGCAAGCGCGGTGGAGCTCACCCTGCCTGAGCTTGAGGAAGCCGGCGGCGCACTGGGCTGGGTCGATATCTCGAAGATCCCGCAGGAATAAATACATCATAAGCAAAAAACTCTCCGAACAGCAGAACGTACACTGCCGTCGGAGAGTTTTTTGTAAAATCAGGCCTTCGCAAGCCTTGTGACCGCGTCTTCAACCGCCTGTCTGTGTCCTTCCCCGTCCGTGTCCTTATCCGGAATTTCCGTGAAGACAGCCTGAGGAAGAGCGGAGGCGATCCTCAGTCCCGCTGTATAAGGATGGCACAGGTCGTTGTGACTAGCGAGGATCTCGACCGGCATCGTCAGAGCCGAAAGCTCCGACAGCGAGTCGATCGGCGTCTGTTCGGGCAGGATCAGATATTTCCGCCAGTTTCTGATGGCGGAGGGATCGTCGAAGGGACCGGTGAACGCTCCCCGGGTGTAAGCGGAAGGCTCTCTGACGATTTCCCAGCCGGGTGTCTGTTTAAACGCTTCAAGTCCGCCGTTCCGAAGACATCTGCCGAGATCCGCGTAGGCCTGAACGACACCCGGAGCCATCGGCTCGTCCGTCCAGGCGCTGCGGATCAGCAGGAGCGCCCTGACCCGTTCCGGATACCGGACGGCAAAATTCAAAGAGACAGCCGCCCCCATGGAGATTCCGGCAAAGCGGGCGGCCCGGATTTCCAGAGAATCCATCAGCGCCGCCACATCATCTGCGAGTCTGTCGAAGGAATAGTCCTCCCAGTCAGCCCCGCTGTTTCCGTGGCCCTGCTGGTTCGGGATGACAAACCGGACGCCGTCCGGAGGCGCGCAGATTTTTTCGATCTGGCCGACGCTCCCGCCCATCCCGTGAAGAAAAACGACCGGCTCTCCGCTTCCGATATCCTCGTATTCGAGGACGACCCCGTTATGCTCGAATTCACGCATTTTTCAGCGCCTCCGTCAGGAACGCGAAGCTTTCCGGAACCTCTTCCGGTTCCAGACCGTGCATGACCAGCGTTCCGTCATAGCCGCTGTTTTTCAGAAGCTTCAGATAATACGGAAAATCCAGTACGCCCTTACCCGCCGCCGCGAAGGGATGCTCTGCCGACGGACCGAGGTCCTTCGCGTGAGCGATCGCGATATCCGGTCCCAGAAGCTCGAAGGCTTCGTTCAGTGTCTCCCTCATGCGTCCGGTTTCTCCGGCACGGAACAGATTCGCCCCGTCCATGATGATCTTCAGGTTCTGACTGCCGAAGGTATCGAGGTACCTGCGTGCCTTCTGCGCTGTGTTGACGATGTTGCTCGCCTCCGTTTCGACCCCGAGGACGATTCCGTTCGCTTCGGCATCCTTCAGGATCCGTTCGGTGGATCTGAGCAGGTCGTCCCACGAAGACGCCAGCAGATTGTCTTCATGCCAGGTCCACTTGTCGGACGGATGCTTCGAGCCGGTACACAGCGTGACGATCGGGATCCCCAGAGCCTTCGCGATCCGGCACTGTATTCCGAACTGTCCGATTCCCGCTTCCCGTGCGTCGAGATCCGGATCGATCAGATTGAAAGTGCCTGTCAGCGCGTCGGCCGTAATCCCGCACACCTTAAGCCCGAACCTGACCGCTTCGATTCTCTGTTCGTCAAATTCATCCGGCAGCGTCTTCATACCCGCGTTTGCAAGGTTAAACTGGGTGTGCCGCATGCCGTCCGCATGAATCAGGCCGCAGGTTTCCGCTAAATCAGTCGTATGATAGGTTCTGGAAAAAATACTCAGCTCCATCAGAGTTCTCCTTCCGCATCCGCAATGTCAATCCATGCGCCGTCCTCGTGAACGGATCGGTACGTCGCGATGAGCGCCCGCATGATCATAATGCCGTCGTCCGCCGTCGCGCCTGCGCACGGGGTTCCGTTTAAGATGGTATCTGCGAAGGCTTCAAGCTCGCGGCGGTAAAACTGTCCGTCAAAGGCTGCCGGAGTCGTCGAAAGCTCGGTTTCTTTGTCGAAGCAGCTCACCTCGGAGGATCTGAATTCCCAGGGATTGTACGTCTTCGCGAATACCGTTCCGCCTGTCCCGTAAATCTCGCATCCTTCGTGCCACTGCTGGGCGATGGCTACCGTCAGGTCCAGCGTGCCGATGGCGCCGCTTTCGAAATCGCAGTCGATGAGCCATGAATGGAGCCCTTCTTCATGAACGTACCGGGCGGATACTCTGCGGACAGGTCCCATGAAGTACATCGCCGTATCGAACAGATGGCTGCCGTGGCCCAGCAGATAATAACGGTCGAGCACCGCCTTCGGATTGCCCGCAGGCTTCTTCGCGGCATCGCTCGAGTAGATCACCGGCATCACGTTGTCCGTAAGGGTATAGCGGCCGATGCTGTCGCAGTACCATCCCTTGTAGGTTGTGACCGCGCCCATCTTCTCATCCTTGAACGCCTTCGCGTACTGCAGGCCCGGATCGAGACGCTTCATATGGCCCACCTGGATAAACAGGCCCTTTTCATCCGCCAGCGCCTTCAGCTCTTCGCATTCCTGCGTCGAAACGCCCATCGGCTTTTCGATAAGCACATGCTTCCCGGCCTCGACGGCCTGCCATGCGCAGGGAACGTGGAACTGATCCCCGATTCCGATCACGACGGCTTCTACTTCGGGATCTGCAAGCATATCCTCATAGCTCGAATAGGATTTCTCCGGACTGTAGATCGCCGTCATTTTCTCGCGCAGCTCGTCCGACGCATCGCACACCGCCCGCAGCCGGATATTATGAGCTTTTGCAGCTCCGGGCAGATGAGCGGCCTGGCTGATGAGTCCGCAGCCGAGAATGCCGATCCCCAGCAGCTTCGAGTCCTTCTTTACGTTCGTTTTCATATTATTCTTCGTATCCTTTATCCGTTATTCCTGAATCCTTCAGTCTGTGTCACCGGCACGTTCTGCCGATAACTACATTGTGAGGCCCGCAGCCTTTTCCCGCAATCATCAATCATGTTCGTTTCTGCTCGTTTCCCTCTAAAACCCCTTGAGCACGCGTTTTAATCTGTCCGACTATTTTACCGGTCCTGTTCATTTATGATTGTTTTCGTTCCGTGAAGCAGGTACACTGGGGACAGGAAAAGAAGTTCATATAGAAATGAAATTTAAAGATCGGATCCTTCAGGCGGATAAGCCTGAAGATTCGCCGAAGGAGAGACCGTGCTCAAGGAAGAACGTCAGCAGAAAATTCTCGACAAGCTCTATGCCGGCGGCCAGGTCTACGTCGACCTGCTGTCCCGCCAGTTCGGGACGTCGAACGCGACCATCCGCCGCGATCTCAGCGAACTGGAGGAACAGGGGATCGTCAGACGCGTCTACGGAGGCGCGGTACCCTGCAAGAAAATCCCCTTCACCTTTGACGAACGGGTTGACCGGGCGAAGGATGAAAAGTTTCTCGTCGCGAAAAAGGCTGTGGAGCTCGTCAGACCTAAATCCCTGATAGCGGTCGACGGCGGGACCACCAACATGCTCTTTGCGTCGCTGCTGCCGAAGTCCATCGAGCTGCGCGCCGTGACGAACAGCTTTATCACCGCAGAAGAACTCAGAAAGCGTCCCAATATCGAGGTGATCTTCCTGGGCGGAACCTACAACAAAGCCTCTCAGGTCACCACCGGCGAGACCACCTGCCGCGAGATCTCGGAATTCTACTTCGATCAGTGCTTTCTCGGCGCCTACGCCGCAGACTTCGAAATCGGCATCACCGTCCCGAGCCCCTACGAAGACGAAGCCGCGGTCAAGCAGGCTTTCGTCGCCCACAGCGCCGAGGTGAACGTCATGTGCGCCTGTTCGAAGCTGGGTCAGCGGGCCAATTACGTCGTCTGCAGCATTGAAGACGCGGACCGGATCATCTGCGATCACCCGGTCGCGAAGAAGATCCGGGAAGCCTACGGCGGGAGAATCGTCTGAAGCGCAGTTCCCGGAATATCGATATCGTCCGCCTGATTCCGGACATTAAAAAAGCTCCCGAAGGAGCTTAATCTGCTGATATCAAATTTGCTGCGGACCGGCTGAGACGATTATCCGAATCCGCCGGCAGACAGGCATTGAGCGAACCGTCCGGCAGGGAGCTGACGCCAGCTGCGATTTACAGACCCTCGAATTCCCGGGCGATCCGTTCGAAGGCTTCCTGGATCACGCTGCGGGGCGAGGGCACGCAGACCCGTTCGAATCCGGCGCCTTCGACGGGATCGAACATCGTTCCGCCTTCCAGCAGGACATTGGCCTTGTTGTAGATCCTGTCGTGGATCTCTTCAGCGCTGAGTCCGTAGCCCCGGAAATCCATCCACAGGATGTAGGTTCCTTCAGGACGTCTGCACTTGACCTTCGGCATCCGTTCCTTCAGAAAGTTCATGATCCAGTCGATGTTTCCGTCAAGATATTCCTTCAGTTCTTCCAGCCACTCCTCGCCGTCGTTGTAGGCAGCCATCGTAGCCGCGATTCCGAAGGGCGTCTGACCGACGTGGCCCAGCGACTTCTTCATCTTTTCTCTGAGCTCCGGATTCTTGATCACGAGGTTCGTGCAGTGGAGTCCCGCCAGATTGAACGTCTTGTTGGCCGCAGTCGCCGTGATGATATTCACATTGTCCGCCAGCGTCGCGATCGGGTGAAACTCCAGTCCCCTGCGAATCAGGTCGCCGTGGATTTCGTCCGCCGCGATGATCACGTCGTTTTCCCGGCAGATCCTCGCTAGCTCGGCAAGCTCGGCGTCCGTCCAGATGCGGCCTACAGGATTGTGGGGGCTGCACAGCATCAGCAGCTTGTTGTCGGGATCCTTGCATTTCTGCTCAAGATCTTCAAAATCCATCGTGTAATAGCCTTCATCGTCGGAAATCAGCTGGTTATTGACGATGGTCCGACCCGTACCTTCGATCGTGCTCGAAAACGGACCATAGACCGGACGCTGGATGATCACGCCGTCGCCGGGCTCCGTCAGGGCCAGGATAATCTGCTTCATCGCTTCGACGGTCCCGTTGACGTAGATCAGCTCTTCAGGCTTGATCTCCCAGTTTTCTCTGCGCTTGAACCAGTCGATCACCGCGTCGCTGTAGTCTGGTTCCGGCGCGGCGGAGTAGCCGAAGATCCCGTGATCGACGACGCCGCGCAGAGCGTCGATAATGGGCGGAGCGCAGCGGAAATCCATATCGGCAGTAAAGATGGCGATCGTATCATCGTTAATGGTGTCTGCGCCGAGCATCTTTCCAATCTTCGGATCCTTCGCCCATTTTATGCTGTAGCTGGACGGATCGTGGCGGCGGTCGATCACTTCATCAAAATCGTATTTCATCTCTGCTCCTTTTTTCTGCTATAATCTATTTAGACGTTAAATTGTTTAACCTTTAAAGTATCTGAATTATATCCGTGACGGCGGTCTTTGTCAACGCGCCGTTTCATTAAAAATTACTCGAATCTTTCCATAAGGAGAAATCATGCCTGAGAATCTCGAAGAATTTATGAGCAGCCTGGACGCGGACTCCCGCATCGACGTGGACGCGATGTCCGAAGACGAGCTGTCGGAGGTCTTCAGCCTGCTGGACAGTCAGATGTCGGCAGTCTACACCTTCGTTCTGAACTACAACGAATATATGAACGCCCGTCACACTTACGGAGACGATCTGTCCGTGACGATGCTCGAAGCCCACCTGCTCACCGACATCTGTGACCTGCCGGACTCCACCGTCACAGGGCTTGCGAGGAAATGGAACCGGTCCGTCAGCGCGACGAGCCAGACTGTCGGAAAGCTCATCAAAAAGGGCCTTGTCGTCCGCGAGAGCGCGAAGGACAACGCGAAGGTCTTCCATCTGTCTCCGACACCGGCCGGAATCCGCGCATCCGACGAACACAAGAAATACGATACCCTCGACATCGTCAAGACACTCAAGACCCTCAGACATTCACTGTCAGACGAGGAGATCGCGACCATGTTCGCCGCGCTCGGCGCCTACAACAAACTATTACAGAAAGCCGCGCCTGAAAAAAAGGGCGGGCGCAGAAAATCCGGACACAAAAAAGGAAACTGATCTGCAGTTTCCTTTTTTCGTGTCTGTTATTTATTATCCGTTATTTTAGTCCGGCGATCAGTTCAACGATCGGCCTGATCCTCTGCTGAGATTCGGATTATCGAAACATCGGCATCTGATCACCTGATTTCAGGTCTGTCAGGACGCCAGTTCGGCGCTCATCTTACCGAGACGTCTGTATTCTCTGACCAGCAGCCATACGCACAGCGCCGCCGCGACAAAGTCCGCGACAGGTCCGGCGTACAGGATTCCGTCGATGCCGAAGCTTATGGGCAGGAGCAGGAGCAGCGGAATCAGAAAGATCACCTGACGTGTCAGCGAAATAAAGATCCCCATCTTCGCCTTGCCGATGGATGAGAAGAAGTTGGACGTCAGCGGCTGGAAGCCGTTCAGGAACGTCATCATCATGTAGATCCTGAAGAAGCGTTCCGCAAAACGGAAGTATTCGGCATCGCCGGTCCCGAAGATCGATGTGATCTGATTCGGGAATATCTGAAACGCCAGCTCGAATACGCATCCTATGACGACCACCATCCCCACCGCGATCTTGAGCGTTCCCTGAACCCGCTCGTAATTCTTCGCGCCGTAGTTGTAGCCGAAGATCGGCTGGCAGCCCTGAGCGGTACCGACGACAAAAGAGATGAAGATCGAGTTGATCTTCGTGATGATCCCGACCACCGCCAGGGGAATATCGGCCCCGTATTCGGACATCGCGCCGTAATGGGTGACCGAATTGTTCAGGACGATCTGAACCGCCGTCATCGCCAGCTGATTAAAGCAGGCCGCGACACCGAGAGACGCGATCACGCCGAGAAGATTCAGCTTCGGCTTCCACATCGAAGGCTTCAGACGCATCGTCTTGAAATGGAACAGATACCAGATGATCATCCCGGCAGATACGAACTGACCGGTGATGGTCGCCCAGGCTGCTCCGGCGATCCCCATGCCGAATCCGAAGATAAACAGCGCGTCCAGCCCGATATTCAGGACCGCGCCCGTTATCGAGATAATCATTGCGAATGTCGGACTTCCGTCGGCACGGACGATATGAGCTCCGCCGAGGGTGATGATAAACGCCGGGAAGCCGATCGATGTGATCGACGTATACGTCTTCGCGTAGGGCAGCACGTTCTCGGTCGCGCCGAAGGCGCGCAGCATCGGATCCAGGAAGCACAGGACGACCAGCGTCAGCAGCAG
>CALMRA010000286.1 GCA_937872065.1 uncultured Eubacteriaceae bacterium
CTTAGAAGCTGCATCAGCTGTCCGGTATTCCTAATTCCGTTACAAAAATATCCGCACCCTGTACGATCGAATAATTCTTAGAATCGCAGAACGGACATACAGGATATCCTTCTTCCAGATGATCGGTCACCCTGTACTGTTTTCCGCAGCCGCGGCACTGTGCGATTCCTTCCTTCTGTTCTAACTGAAGGGGAACTCCTTCGCAGACGGTACCTTTTGTCCCCTGAGGCCATAAAAGCAAAAGATATTTGGAAAGCACCGAGCTGAGCTCGCCTACCTCGACTTTAACGTAGCCGAGAGCAGGGACCCGGTACTGTCTGCATAAATCCTCCACCGTGTCGACTATCGTCAGCACAGTTCCCATTTCATGCATCGGATATTCTCATCAGGATCACTCTGCCGCCTGATTCTGTTTCTTCTCCGCAATATTCTTATTACGCGTCATGACATATTCCATGACATTCTTTCCGAATTCCTGCATGGTTTCCGGCGGAACGAACATCGATCTGCGTGTAAGTTTTATCGCGTCAAATTCACAGCGGGTCGAACAGACGCCGCAGCCGATACACTTTTCCTGATCGATCACAGTGATCCCGCATCCGACGCATCTGGTGGCTTCCTTCTGAACCTGTTCTTCTGTAAGTCCTGCTCTGATATCTCGGAACGTTTTCTTCGCTTCCTCTGTATCTGCTTTCGAAATTCTTTCTCTGGGAGCCTTGTCATATCCGCCCAGTTCAAGATCTTTCTTATCAAGCGGACGATATTCCCGTTCTCTTTTGAGCTTCAGATTGTTGCCCATGAGATAGCGTTTTAACGAAACTGCTCCGCTCTTTCCTTCAGCGATCGCGTCAATGACAAATTCCTGACCGGTATAAGCATCACCGCCCACGAAGATATCCGGGTCATCCGTCTGATAAGTCACTTCGTCCGCAGCAGCCGTACCGTTCGGATTGAGTTTTACAGCCGTTCCGTCAAGCAGTTTCTTCCAGTCTGCTCTCTGCCCGATGCAGTACAGGAGTGTCGAGCAGTCTGCTGTTTCCATTACGGAATCATCGAACTTCGGATCAAATCTGCCTTCCTCGTTCTTTACGCTTTCACATTTTCTGAACTTGACTCCGGTACATTTTCCGTCCTTTTTGAGAATCTCAGTCTGACCCCATCCCGCGTGGATATTGATTCCTTCCTCTTCACAGGCGGTTCTGTCTTCCGCACCCATCGGCATTTCATCATAGGATTCAAGACAGTACAGATCAACACTGTCAGCTCCGCAGCGTACGGCTGTTCTGGCGACATCGGCTCCGATGTTCCCGCCGCCGATCACGACACATTTTCCGTCTAAACTATAAGAGCCGAGACGGTTTACGTTCTTTGAAAATTCGATTCCTGATATGACGCCGTCCGCATCTTCACCCGGAACTCCGAGTCTGCCGCCGTTCTGCAGCCCGACTGCAATATAGAATGCTTCGAAGCCGCGATCGCGCAGTTCCTGAATCGTAATATCTTCGCCGACTTCGACGCCGGTCACAAAATTCACGCCCAGCTCTCTGAGCACGTCGATTTCCGCATCGATGATGTCATTTTCAAGTCTGAACGACGGAATTCCCAGCGTCATCATTCCGCCCAGACGATCTTCCTTTTCAAACACAGTGACATAAAAGCCTTCTGCTGCGAGATAGTACGCGCAGGACAGTCCTGCGGGACCTGCTCCTATTACAGCCGCCCGCTGATTGTGACGATCCCCGATCTTTGGAATATATCGAAATTCGGATTCCAGTTCTTTGTCGGCAATAAATTTCTTGATATCGTCGATTGCAAGCGGCTCGTCGAGCTCGCTTCTGGTACATTCCTGTTCACAGTTATGGGAACATACTCTGCCGCATACAGCCGGGAACGGATTGTCGCGCTTGATGACCTTTAGCGCTTCTCCGTACTTCCCTTCTCTGGCTTTCTTGATATAGCCCTGAACCGAGATATGGGCCGGACAGAACGTCTTGCACGGCGCAGTCCCCTGTTCGTTGACCATGATTCTCTTGTTCCAGTTCGGATCCCAGAGATCTTTCGTCCATTCCGTATCGATCGGATTCGGGTGATTCGGCACAGCCGGTTCTGTCTTCGCATGGCAGGAGCCCAGCGAGAGTGCGTTCGTATTGCAGGATTCTACACACGCTCCGCAGCCGACGCAGTTATCAGAATTAATTTCTGCGACGAAATTAGATCTGGACGCTCTGGTATCATTGATGATATTGGCGTTTCTCAGAAGCACACAGCTGCAGCCGCAGCAGTTGCAGATGAATCCCGCGTGATCCGGATCGTAAGCAGAAACCTGATGAACCAGACCTTCTCGTTCGCAGCGTCTGAGAATATCGTAGGCTTCTTCTTTCGATATTTGTCTTGATCTTCCTGTAATCAGGTAGGATTCCGCATACTTGCCCAGCTGAATACAGGTATCCACGTAAGTATGTTCGCACCCGTTGCCCAGAGCGTGTTCTGCCTGTCTGCAGGGACAGTTTGAAACGCTGATAAATTTTGATTTGGCGAGGTACGGCTCCAGCTCTTCGCAGGACATAATTTTATTTGTATCCTTAATGGCTGCTCTGACGGGAAGCGCGTGGAGATTCATATAACCGT
>CALMRA010000287.1 GCA_937872065.1 uncultured Eubacteriaceae bacterium
CCATCTGAATTCCGGTTAACGTATCGTACAGCTGTTTTAGAACGGGGCCCATACATTTACTGCTGCCGGGGAATACCGTCTTTTCAGTCGGTCCAACAACCTCGCCTACAGGTGTCACAACAGCCGCAGTCCCGCAGACACCCGCTTCGTCAAAATTACCGAGCTCGTCGTACCAGACCGGGCGTTCGCTCACTTTAAGATGCAAATAATTTCTGGCTACCTCGAGCAGGCGTTTGCTGGTGATAGACGGAAGAATTGATCCCGATTTCGGAATGACGATTTCTTTCTCTCTGGTTACGAATAAAAAATTCGCCCCGCCTGTTTCTTCGACAAAAGTATGAGTCGCCGGATCCAGGAACATATTTTCATCGAAGCCGCTTCGATGAGCTTTCACATTCGCACGAAGGCTCATTGCGTAATTAATTCCGGCTTTGATGGCTCCGGTCCCCCGTGACGCCGCCCTGTCCGTATCGCTCACGCAGATCCGCATCGGCTTGATTCCGCCCTTGAAATAAGGTCCTACCGGCGTACATAAGATACGAAACTGATATTCTTCAGCCGGCTTAATTCCGATCACTGGACTTTTAGCAAACAGATACGGTCTTATGTAGAGCGTCGCTCCTGTTCCGAACGGAGGAACCCAGGACCGGTTCGCTCTGACTACCTCGTCAACTGCTTCAAGAAACTGATCCTTTGGAAAAGGAGGCATTTCCAGTCCGGATGCCGACCGGATCATGCGCTCGGCATTCTGATCCGGCCTGAAGGCTGCAATATGGCCGTCCTCAGTAGAATAGGCTTTCAAACCTTCAAAACACTGCTGACAGTATTGCAGAATGCCCGCGCATTCATTCAGCGTTACATCTGCGTCCCCTGTCAGTGCTCCCTTCTCCCATCTGCCGTCTTTAAAGTCCGCTACATAGCGGTAATCCGTTTGATGATAGGTAAAGCCGATATTTTTCCAGTCGAGTTCTTTTTTATCTTTTATTACTGCCATATCAATACCTTTTCGTTTATTAAACTTCCGCGTTGACCTGATTTTTACCTTTCAGTTTCTTCGCCCATTTTCTTTCATCCGATGTCTGCAAAAGGCCGAACTGAATTGTGATACAGGTGAAGAACAGCAGAAGAATCGGATAAAACTGATATTTGACAATATCCAGATATCCGATGCCGGCATATTTGCTTACAAGAAGTACGCTGCTGTCATGCGGTACAAGCATCAGGATTGCACAGGAGAAGATATCCAGCAGACTTGCCAGGCGCTTCGGCGCAATATGATACTTTTTGCCGAGAATTTTCGCAATTGGCGCTGCGATGATAATCGCTACCGGATTATTTAGCGTCGTTCCGGAAATTGCCATACTGATCAGAGAAATAATGTATTCGCAGCGCTTTCTACTCCTGATCTTTTTCGTCATGGTATCGACCAGCCAGTCAATACCGCCATAGTAGCGGATCAGACCGATCATACCGGAGACCAGCATGGCGAATACTGCCAGAAAGAACATATCTTCCATCCCGGATCCGATAGCCTGCATCATTTCAAAAAAGCTGACAGTTCCAAGAGACATTCCGATTACAACCGACATGCCTGTTCCGATTAGAAGAACAAGTGTAACGTCAAGTCCTGCGATTGCGGTGCCCAGTACGGTAACGTAAGGGAGGATTTCCCAGAGATTATAGCTTCCGGCCTGAATGGCCTCACCGTTGCCGCCGCTTCCGAGCACTGTGTAGAGTATGATTGTGATTATTGCTGCGGGGAGCGCAATGAGGAAATTCATTTTGAATTTATCCTTCATATTTGCGCCCACGCCCTTTGTCGCGCATATGGTCGTGTCCGAAATCATGGAGAGATTGTCTCCGAAATATGATACTGCGATGGCTGCT
>CALMRA010000288.1 GCA_937872065.1 uncultured Eubacteriaceae bacterium
CTATATAATCTGCTTCACCCTTCCGACCTGTCCGTCCTCTAGCTTCACTTTAATCCTGTGGGGGTTGGTATGGCTCTTTGTCAGCAGTCTTGCGACGACGCCTCTGGTCAGTTTTCCCGTAGGCTGATCCTTCTTCAGTACGATATCAACCGTCATCCCGGGCTTGATATCGGCGCGTGTTTTTCCGTCCATTGCTTTCTCCAGTTCTCAATACTTAGCTTTGCAGTAGATCTTCAGAACAGCCAGTTGATTTGAATTTATCCATTTGATTCTCCTTATTCACTGTCGATATCCGAGAAATCGAAAATTTCTTCGATCCTCATATCGAAATAGCGGGCGATCTTGTAAGCCAGGACCAGAGACGCGGTATATTTCTCGCGTTCAAGAGATGTGATCGTCTGACGTGTAACCCCTACCGCTCTTGCCAGTTCTTCCTGAGAAATCCGTCTCTCTTTTCGTAATGCTGCGATCTTTGTCTTCATAGTTTCCTTTGTAAAGCTTGCTTTGCAAATATAGTATAGTCTGCTTTGCATTTAATGTAAAGCAAACTTTGCGAAATATTTTTTGTCCGGAAATCAAAACAAAATTAAAATAATTCGTTGACAGAGGCTTCCGAAGGGAGTATATTGAAATTACAAAAGATGTAAGCGCTTATACAAACGAGCGCATTTATTTTTAGATAATAATCTAAGCGCTTACACAAATGAAAAACAGGCGGTTTCAGTTAAAGGGCAGATATCGAAGCGGTTACGCAAGGGGAAGGGTTAAGGATTTGCAGAACATCAGCGAAGCGGTAGAAAAGAAATACGGAAAGTATCCGGAAAAGGTGCTTCAGTTCGGCGAAGGAAATTTTTTAAGAGCATTCGTCGACTGGATGATCGACAAAGCGAACGAAAATGGAGAATATGAAGGAAGCATCGTTCTCTGCCAGCCTATAGAAGGCGGAGAACGCATCAGAGAATTCTTTACAGAACAGAACGGTGAATACACCGTCGTTATGAGAGGGATCGAAAACGGAGAGCCCACAGAACGCATCCGTCCGATCACATCGGTTTCGAGATGCATCAACGCCTACGCCGACTACGAAGAGCTCATGAAGCTGGCGGAAAGCCCGGATCTTGAAACAGTCGTATCGAATACGACTGAAGCCGGAATCGCCTACAGAGAAGGCGACAGGCTCACCGATACGCCTCCGGCATCATTCCCGGCTAAGGTCACCCAGTTCCTGTACCGCCGCTTTAAAGCTTTTGACGGCGATCCGGATAAAGGCCTGCTGTTCCTTCCGGTCGAGCTTATCGACAACAACGGAGCGGAGCTTAAGAGAATCGTTCTGAAATACGCAGACGAATGGAACCTTGAACCCGAATTCATCAGCTGGGTCAAAGACAATAACGAATTCACAAGCACCCTCGTCGACCGGATCGTCACCGGCTATCCCAGAGAACAGGCCGCGGAGTTCTGCGAAAAGTTCGGATACGAAGACAACCTGATCGATACCTGCGAGCTGTTCAATCTGTGGGTCATCGAAGGCGATTCGAAATGGCAGGATGTTCTGCCGGTCCACAAGAGCGGAGCTAACGTGATCTGGACAGATGACGTGAAGCCCTACAAGAAACGCAAGGTCAGGATCCTGAACGGCGGCCATACCGGAACGGTGCTGGCAGCTTACCTCGCGGGACACGACATCGTGCTCGACTTCATGAACGATCCGGTCTTCGCGAAGTATCTCGACGGACTTTTCTTCGAAGAAATTATCCCGACGCTGGATCTTCCGGAGGAAGAACTCAAAGAATTTGCGGAAGCCGTCAAGGACCGCTTCTCGAATCCGTACATCAAGCACCGGCTCCTCGACATCTCGCTTAACTCATGCTCGAAGTTCAATGCGAGGAACCTGCCCACGCTCCTCGACTATCAGCAGGAAACGGGAAAGATCCCGGCCCGCCTGTCCTTCGGACTCGCGTCGCTGATCAAATTTTACGACTGCGAACGGAAAGAAGACGGAAGCTGCGCGGGACACAGAGCGGACGGCAGCGAATATCCGGTACGCGACGACGACGAAGTGCTTAAAGCCTTCGAAGAAGCCTGGAAGCTCGGTGACGTACAGAAGACCGCGGAAACGATACTCGGAAACACGGATTTCTGGAGCGGAAAAGATCTGACGGAGGTACCCGGACTTCTGGATACGGTGACCGGATATCTGAAGGAAATGGAAAATACGCCGATCGAACAGATCGTCGAACAGATCGGATAAACGATGGAAAAAACCAGATGCATCCGCATCACGAATGCGGACAACGTCGCGGTGGCAGCCGAAGCGCTGGCAACCGGCGAGAAAGTCAGGATCGGAGATCTTCAGATCACGGTATCCGAAGAAATTCCCTTCGGCCACAAGATCGCTCTCGAAGAAATTCCCGAAGGCGGCGTGATTGTTAAGTACGGTCACCCGATCGGAAACGCAAAATGTGTTATCCATGTCGGAGATCACGTCCATACCCAAAATATGAAGACGGGCCTCGGTGAGATTCTCGACTATACATATGAACCGGATACACAGCTTCTCGAAGAATGGAGCGAGTTTGAACAGACGGACGCTGTCTTCGAAGGTTATCTCAGAGAGGACGGCAGAGCCGGGACAAGAAACGAAGTCTGGATCATTCCGACAGTCGGATGTGTGAACCGGACAGCCCAGCGCCTCGCGGAAGAAGCGCGGAAGCAGTTTGGAAACCGGGTTGACGGAATTCACGCCTTCACCCACAACATGGGCTGCAGCCAGCTGGGGGACGATATGGAACGGACTCAGAAGCTGCTGGCCGGACTCGTCGACAATCCCAACGCGGGCGGTGTTCTCGTACTGAGCCTCGGCTGTGAAAACAACAATCTAGACGTGTTCACCCCGTTTTTGAAGGACTTCGATCCGAAGCGCGTGAAATTCCTCGTCGCACAGGATACTGAAGACGAGATCGAAGCGGGAACGGAGCTCCTCGACGAGCTCACCCGGTACGCCTCGCAGTTCAGACGCGAACCTCTGAGAGCGGACAAGCTCGTTATCGGATTTAAGTGCGGCGGCAGCGACGCGTTCTCCGGGATCACGGCCAACGCGCTGTGCGGCAGGGTCAGCGACAGAACCGTCAGAGAAGGCGGAACGACGATACTGACAGAGGTGCCGGAAATGTTCGGGGCGGAAACGGGTCTGATGAACCGAGCGGTGAGCCGGGACGTGTTTGACAGTACTGTCTCGATGATCAACGGATTTAAGGATTACTTCACGAGACACGGTCAGACTATCTACGAAAATCCCTCTCCGGGAAATAAAAAAGGCGGGATCTCCTCACTCGAAGACAAGTCGCTTGGCTGCGTACAGAAGGGCGGAACCGCTCCTGTGTCCGGCGTGCTGGAATTCGGAGAGGGCGCCCGGGAGGCCGGACTTCATCTTCTTAACGGGCCGGGCAACGACCAGGTATCCTGCACGAATCTGACGGCCAGCGGCGCCAATCTGATCCTGTTTACGACGGGGCGGGGCAATCCCTTCGGAGCGCCTGTTCCGACAATGAAGATCGCGTCGAATACGCCCTTATATCAGAAGAAAAAGAACTGGATCGACTTCAATGCGGGAACCGTATTAGACGGAACCGATATGGATGAAGCCGCAGAGGAACTGTTTGCACAGGTGCTGGAAACGGCGTCCGGCTGTGAAACGAAGAACGAAGCCGGCGGTTACCGCGAGATCTCGGTATTCCGGGACGGCGTGATTTTATAGGAGAAACTGATGAGAAAAAAACGTCTCTGTATACTGGCAGTTCTGCTGCTTTTCGCAGTGTCGCTTCTGACCGGCTGCGCCTCCCAGGCGTCTGATACGTCGGGAGATACAACCGCGACGACCGAAACCGCGGATACCCAGGTCTGGAACGTCGCCGTCATTCAGACGGAGGATCATCCTCAGACCCAGGCCGTTATCAAGATGGGCGAGCTCTTTTCTGAAAAGACCAACGGCCGCTACAAATTCAACGTTTATCCGAACGAGCTGCTGGGACCGCAGCGTGAAACCCTTGAACAGGTCCAGTACGGCGTTATCGAAATGGCGGTTATCGGCAATCCGAACATCTCGAGCTTCGTCGACGGCTTCCTGACTTTCGAAATGCCCTATCTGTTCGACGATGTCGCAGAACAGAAGCAGTTCTTCGACACCTCCTCCGCAGTTTCCGATCTGTACGATCAGACCGAACAGTACAATTTCAAGATCGCGACCTATCTGACGGCGGGTACCCGAAACATGTATTCAAGCAAGCCGATCCAGACTCTGGACGATCTGAAGGGCATGAAGATCCGCACGGCGGAATCTGAAACCTACTCACAGATGATGCAGGCGCTGGGCGGTTCCGCAACTCCGATGTCAATGGGCGAAGTCTTCACGGCGATTCAGTCCGGTGTTGTCGACGGCGCTGAAAACAACGAAGCCTCTTACGCGAATTCGAAGCATTATGAAATCGCTCCGTATTATTCATACACAAAGCATCTGACAGTTCCCGACTTCCTGATTGTCGGTACGGATGTTTATAACAGCCTCAGCGACGAAGACAAGCAGGCCTTCAACGAAGCCGCACAGGAAGCAGCCGAATACGAATACGAGCTCTGGGACGATTATACTGCAGAAGCGCTTAAGACTGTCGAAGACGGCGGGGCGACTATTATTACAGATGTCGATACCGAATCGATGAAGGAAGCTGTAAAGCCGGTTCAGGAAAACATGACACAGAATGCTGAAGTCAAAAAAATCTACGATGCGGTTCAGGCATCGAAGCAGGAGAACAGCAATGAATAAAATCAGAAAAGTGATGGATAAGATTTCCGAATGGATGGCCATCGGAATCCTCGGGATCATGACGGTCCTCGTCACCTGGCAGGTTATCACACGCTTTATCTTCCATTCCCCTAGCACGATGACAGAAGCTTCCTCGAAGTACCTGTTCCTGTGGCTCATCATGGTTACCTCGGCCTACGTTATCGGAAAGCGCGAACATATGCGCCTCGAATTCTTCGTCCACAAGATGTCGCCGAAGGGACAGAAAATCTGCAATATCGTCACGGAAATCGTCGTGCTGATTTTCTCCGCATGCGTCCTGTTTTACGGCGGCGGCCGCATCGCTCTCAACGCGATGAGCCAGACCGACTCGGCCCTGCCGATTCCTGTCGGAATCATCTACCTTGCGCTCCCGATCGGAGGAGCGATGTCCGTTGTCTACTGCATTATGAACATCATCGACCTGATCAAGAACAGACAGGGAACGCCTGCTTCGGATCCGGAAGAAATGGAGGAAATTCTCTAATATGAATACAGCTTTAGTCTGCGGACTGATCCTGCTCGTAACCGTCGTTGTCCTGCTCCTGATCGGAACACCGATCAGCGTATCGCTGGCCGCCGGTTCAACGCTCGCAATGATGGCTGTCCTGACCGGGACCAAGCCCCTTCTGATGTCCGCTCAGAAGATATTCACAGGAATCAACTCCTTTACGCTGCTGGCAATCCCGTTCTTTATCCTCGCGGGGATCATCATGAACAACGGCGGCATCGCAAGGCGCCTTGTCGATCTGGCAAAGCTCCTTGTCGGAAAGCTTCCCGGCTCTCTGGCTGTGACAAACGTCGCTGCAAACATGCTCTTCGGAGCGATCTCAGGTTCAGGTTCGGCTGCTGCGGCTGCTATCGGCGGAATCATGGGACCGATGGAAGAGGAAGAAGGCTACGATAAGGATTATTCGGCGGCAGTCAACATCGCGTCCGCACCCGCCGGGATCCTGATCCCTCCGAGCAACACGCTCATCATTTTCTCGACAGTCGCAGGCGGCGTATCCATCACCTCGCTGTTCCTGGCCGGATACGTACCGGGACTCCTCTGGGGTCTGGGCGTTATGGCAGTCGCCGTCTTCATGGCGATCCGCAGAGGCTACAAGGGAACTGCCGGCGTATCCGGAAAACAGGCCCTGAAGATCTGCTGGGATGCGATTCCGAGTCTGATGCTTATCGTCATCGTCATCGGCGGGATCCTCGGCGGAGCCTTCACACCTACCGAAGGATCTGCGATCGCGGTTGTATACGCGCTTATCCTGTCATTCTGCTACAGGACCATCAAGGTTTCGGATCTTCCGAGAATCCTGCTGGAATCCGCTAAGCTTACGAGCATCATCCTGTATCTGATCGGCCTTTCATCGGTCATGTCCTGGATCATGGCGTTCGTCAATATCCCGTCGCTTATCGCCGAATCGCTGCTGAGTGTCTCCGATAATCCTGTGATCATCCTGCTTATCATCAACGTGATCCTGCTTGTTCTCGGGACCTTTATGGACCCGACGCCGGCGATCCTGATCTTCACGCCCATCTTCCTTCCGATTGTCGAAAGCTTCGGAATGAGCGTGGTCCAGTTCGGGATCATGATGACCTTTAACCTGTGCATCGGTTGTATCACGCCTCCGGTCGGTGCTATATTGTTTACAGGCTGCAAGGTTTCAGGTACGACCATCGAGCAGGTAATCAAGCCGCTGCTGCCGTTCTTCGCGGTAACGATACTGATACTAATGCTCGTCACATTCATACCGTCGCTGAGCCTTGCGATCCCGGGAGCTGCAGGTCTCCTGTAAACAGTAAACGAGGGCTTCATGAACATATACGACATCTCCAAAAAAGCGGGCGTCTCCATCGCGACCGTATCGCGTGTGATCAACAACAAGGACCGTGTGAGCGAAAAGACACGGAAGAAGATCATGGACGTGATCGAACAGGAGGGCTATACGCCCAACGAATACGCTCGGGGGCTTGCGCTCCAGTCGACTAAGGTGATCGGCGTGCTGTGTCCGGATTCCTCGGACAGCTATACCGCTGCGGCGATCTACAACGTCGAACGCTGCCTTCGCGACTACGGATACGACTGCATCCTGTGCTGCACCGGGCACAGGCAGGAGGACCGTGAAAAGTACATGAAGCTTATCGATTCGAAACAGATAGACGCGCTGGTCCTTGTCGGTTCGAGCTATGCGGCTCAGGATCCGAAGGACCAGCAGTATATTATCGACGCGGCGAAGGAAAAGCCCGTCATGATCATCAACGGAGAGGTCGACGCGCCCAACGTGTACAGTGTTGCGTGCGGAGACGAAGCGGCAGTTGAAGCCGCGACATCCGGACTTATCGAAAGCGGGAGCAGGGATATTCTGTTTCTGTACAATGCAAGAAGCTACAGCGGGCGCCGCAAGCTTCAGGGATATAAGAACGCGCTTCAGAAGCACGGCATCAGGGAACGCGACGAGCTGATCGCGCTGGTGACCGGCGGTCTCGACGAGACCATCGATTTTCTGCTTCGCCAGAGGTCGGAGGGACTCCGTTTCGACGCCGTCATGGCCAGTGACGATTATCTTGCTGCCGCGGCAGTCAAGTATGCGAAGAAGACAGGCCTGAAGATCCCCGAAGACTTTCAGGTGATCGGCTACAACGATCTGATGCTCGCCCGCTGCTGCGAACCGGAGCTGACGACGGTCGACAGCCGGGTCGAAGACCTGAGCGTCGCCGCAGTCAATTATCTGATGCAGATTTTAGATGGTGAAACGCCCAGACAGCATTCGCTGCTTGAGGGACGTCTGACCTGGCGCGGAACGACACGAACATCCGAGGACGGGAATCCGGCTCCGGAGTAATTACCGAGAAAGATAAAGGAAATATAGATGAAAGAGTTTATGGACGCGGATTTCATGCTGTCGACACCGACGGCGCGTCATCTGTATCACGATTATGCGGAGAAGATGCCCATCGTCGACTACCACTGCCACATCAATCCGAGAGAGATTTATGAAGACCGGAAATTTTCGAATATCGCGGAGGTCTGGCTCGGCGGCGATCATTACAAGTGGCGTCAGATGAGAAGCAACGGGATCGACGAAGAGCTCATCACAGGCGGCGCGCCGGACAAGGACAAGTTTGACGCCTACGCCGGGACGCTGGAAAAGGCGATCGGCAATCCGCTGTATCCCTGGAGTCATCTGGAGCTGCAGCGCTACTTCGATTATCACAAGCCTCTCTCCTCGAAGACAGCGGACGAAGTCTGGCAGCTCACAGAAGAAAAGCTCGCTCAGGACGATTTCTCCGTCAGAAATCTGATCCGCAGATCCAATGTCAAGGTGATCTGTACGACCGACGATCCGGCGGATACGCTTGAATGGCATAAGAAGATCGCGGAGGATCCGACCTTCGACGTACAGGTCCTGCCGGCATGGCGTCCGGATAAGGCGATGAACGTCGAAAAACCCGACTATGCGGACTATATCGCAGAGCTCGGTGAAGCTGCCGGCATGAAGATCGAAAGCTTCGCGGATCTGAAGAATGCGCTGTCAAAGCGGATGGACTATTTCGAAAGCCTCGGCTGCCGCGTCAGCGACCACGCTCATAAATATATCCCCTATGCTCCGGCGTCGGCTGAAGAAGTCGAAGCGATCTTCCGTAAAGGTCTTGCCGGAGAAGAGATTACGGACGAAGAGGAACGGATCTTCAAGACAGCGTTCATGCTTTTCGTCGCGAAGGAATACGCGGACAGAGACTGGGTCATGCAGATCCATTACGGCTGCAAGCGCGACAATAATTCCTTTATGTATAAGAAGCTCGGACCGGATACCGGCTACGACAGCATCGACAACTACGCGCCCTCCGTACAGACCGCGGATTTCCTCGACGCTGTGAACGCGGCCGGGAACATGCCGAAGACGGTCCTGTACAGTCTGAACCCGAATGACAACGAGGCGATCACGACACTTATCGGCTGTTTCCAGGGCGATATTCCCGGAAAGCTCCAGCAGGGCTCCGCGTGGTGGTTCAACGACCACAAGAACGGCATGCTCGAACAGATGAGCACACTGGCGGCTCACGGACTCCTGGGCGACTTTATCGGGATGCTCACCGACTCGAGAAGCTTCCTGTCCTACACGAGACACGAATATTTCAGAAGATTATTATGCGAACTGATCGGCGGATGGGTTGAAAACGGGGAGTTCCCGAACGACGAGGACCAGCTCAAGGCGCTTATCGAAGACATTTCATTTAACAACGCGAACCGTTATTTCAGATTTGATGCCGACTGAATCAGCCGGACATGAAGCTGTAGATCGATAATATCAGCCACAAAAAATCGGAGGAAACAGATTACTGTTTCCTCCGATTTTTTTATCATGCAGTACCGCAATTCGCGAATTTTTGACAATTTTTCCTGCTTTCAAATTTTCTCATTACGAATATCAATGTTATTTTAAAGATTCAGAGAAATCCCTTGTCTTATTCGTATATACCGTATATAGTATATATATACAGTAGTGAGGAAAACATGAATATCTTTATCGATAACAGAAGCGGCGATCCGATCTATCAGCAGATCTTTACGCAGATCAGGAGCCAGATCATCGACGGGACTCTCAGACACAACGACGCGCTGCCGTCGATGAGGAGTCTTGCGAAGGATCTGCGGATCAGCGTGATCACGACGAAGCGGGCCTACGAAGAGCTGGAGCGCGCGGGATTTATTTATACGGTGCCCGGAAAAGGCAGCTTTATCGCGGGAGAGAACGCGGAGCTTCTCAGGGAGGAGAGTCTGCGTCAGATCGAGGAGCATCTGGAGCAGGTCGCGGTTCTTGCGGCAGCCGCTGGGGTCAGCCGCGCAGAGATTGGCGAGATGTACGCGATGTTTGCTCCGGACCATACAGGGCAGCCGGTTCACACAGAACCGGCAGGGACAGAGAATAACGGAGGAACAGATGAGTGAGTTTACGATAAACGAGACTGATGCGGTCAGAGTAAGCGGTCTCAGAAAAGAATATCAGGATTTTACGTTAAGGGATATCAGCTTCGAGCTGCCCGGAGGCTGCATTACGGGACTGATCGGACAGAATGGCGCCGGAAAATCGACGACACTCAAGCTTATCCTCGGGATGATCGAACCGGACGGCGGATCGATCCAGGTGCTCGGAACCGAGATGAACGGCAGTCTGGGAGAAACCGCGGAGGATGTGGGCGTCGTTCTGGACGAGCCCTGCTTTCCGGTCTATCTGACGGGCATTGAGCTCGATAAAGTATTCGCAAATATTTACACCCGCTGGGACAGCGAAGCCTTTTTCGGCTGTCTGAAGAAGCTCAATATTCCTGCGGACAAGGATTTCAAGGATCTGTCCAGGGGCAACCGGATGAAGATGTCCATCGCCGCGGCGCTCTCTCACAATCCGAAGCTCCTGGTCCTCGACGAAGCGACCAGCGGTCTGGATCCCTACGTGCGGGACGAGATTGTCGATTTGTTTTACGAATTTACACGGGAAGAGGATCATTCGATCCTGATAAGCTCTCATATCGTCAGCGATCTCGAGAAGCTGTGCGACTACATTATTTTTCTCGACAACGGCGAGATCCTTGTCAACGAAGAGAAGGACGTTCTTCTCGACAGTTTCGGGATCCTGCAGCTGCCGAAGAGTGAAATCGCAGCCCTGCCGGCCGGAGCTGTCAGGGGCGTCAAGGAGACCCCCTACGGCTGCGAAGCGCTCGTTCTGCGGGAAAGTCTGCCGGGGTATGAGATCAGACCGGCGTCGCTGGAAGACGTCTACCTGCTGAGCAAAAGAGGAATGGAGGATATGAGATGAAAGGACTGCTGCTGAAGGACTGGTACTCGTCCTGGAAGGAAAACAAGGTGGTCTTCGTCGTAGTCGCGGCGTTTCTCGCTGTTCAGACGATAAACGGCAGCTTTATCTTCGCAATGATGGCCCCGATCATGATCACCTCTCTCGGAACCGCCATATTCACACGGGACGAATACTCGGGATGGCTCCAGTTTGCGAGGACACTGCCTCTCTCCGGAAGGCAGATCATCGGCGAACGCTACCTGTTTATTCTGCTTCTCGATATTCCGGTGGTGCTGCTGGAATGGGCGGCGCTTTCTTTCAGCGCCCCCGACTCCTCTCAGGCCGCCTTCGCGGTGATAACGGCGCTGACGATAACCAATACGATGACCGCCTTTATGCTGTACTATCTGGAACGGTTCGGGGCCGCGAAACTGCGGATCGTCACGATGATCACGATTATCGTACTTGCTTCCATCGGGATGATCGCCGTCGATCTGAATGTGGGCGGCTCGCTTCCGACGGATACGGTGACGCTGAGCATGATGTTTATCGCAGGTTCGTTCCTGCTGCTGCTTCTGTCATATGCATTGTCTGTCAGACACTACAGTCAGAAACGCGGATAATAAAACAGAATAAAGAACGGCAGATCAGAATTTACGCGGCAGTTTGACGGCTGCCGCTTTTCTGCGTTCAACCATTAACAGAATTAATAGAGAGATGAAGAATAAAAATATAATAATAGAATATAATTTAATTTAAAATATACGGAAATAAAAGCTTGCGATACTTTTTATATCGGTCTATAATCGCAGATACACGAAACGGAGGCGCTTATGAACGATATCGAGATACATGGACTCAGACAGAACAACCTGAAGAATATAGACCTGAATATCCGCAAGGAGAAAATCACGGTTTTTACCGGTGTGTCAGGTTCCGGCAAGTCGAGCATCGTCTTCGATACCGTCGCGGCAGAAGCCCAGCGGCAGATGAACGAGACCTATCCCGCTTTCCTGAGGAGCCGGCTTCCGAAGCATCTGAAGCCGGATGTCGACCTGATCCGGAACCTGACGCCGGCAGTCGTCGTCGATCAGAGCGCTCTCGGGGGCAACGCTCGTTCCACCGTCGGGACCAGCAGCGAGCTGTACGGACTGCTGCGCCTTTTGTTCTCGAGGATCGGAGAGCCGTACGGCGGAACGGCATCCGACTTTTCGTTCAACAGCCCCGGCGGGATGTGTCCGGTCTGCTCGGGACTCGGATGGGTAATCAGCATCGATATGGACAGCATGCTCGACCGCAGCAAGAGCTGGAACGAAGGCTGTATCAGCGACGGACTGTTCGATCCCGGCAAGTATTTCTGGCGTCAGTTCAGGGATTCGGGACTTTTCGACCCCGACAAGCCCATCCGGGACATGGAGCCTGCGGAATACAACAGGCTCATGTACGGATCGTCTGTCGTGGGAGGACCGCCGGAGCATCCGAAGGTCGAGGGCGTCATCACGAAGTACCGCCGGCTGTATCTGAACAGGGATCTGAGTCAGATGAGCAGGGCGATGCAGCGGCGCTCGAAGAAGATCGTAAGCGAAACGAGGTGTCCCGCCTGTCACGGACAGCGTCTGAACGAGCGGGCGCTGGCATCAAAGATAGACGGGCTGTCCATCGCGGATATGAGCGGGATGGAGCTGTCGGAGCTGTACCGGGTGATAAACAGGATATCGGATCCGAGAGCCGTTTCAATTGTCGATTCCCTGAAGCGCGGGATTGACAGACTGATCCGGATCGGGCTCCCGTACCTGAGCCTGAACAGACAGACGTCGACGCTCTCCGGCGGGGAAGCCCAGCGTCTCAAGCTGGTCCGGTTCATGGGCAGCAGCCTGACCGGACTCACGTATATCTTCGATGAGCCCAGTACGGGGCTTCATCCCCGGGATGTATACCGTATGAACGACCTGCTGCTGGAGCTGCGGGATAAGGGGAATACCGTGCTCGTCGTCGAGCACGATCCCGATGTGATCCGGATCGCAGACGAGGTGGTCGATATCGGACCGGGCGCCGGCGCACAGGGCGGACAGGTCGTCTTTCAGGGAGCCTGGCAGGATCTTCTGAAGGCGGATACGCTGACGGGTCAGACGATGAAGGGAAGCTTTGGGATTAAAGATAAGCCGGGGAAGCGCTCGGGAAGCCTTCCGGTCCGGGGGGCGGATACCAACAATCTGAAGCACGTCGATGTGGATTTTCCACTGGGAATCATGACGGTCGTCACCGGCGTCGCAGGCTCCGGGAAAAGCTCGCTGGTTACCCAGTGCTTTGCCAGGCAGTACGCGGACCAGGTGATCCTCGTGGACCAGGGACCGATCACGGCGACGAGCCGTTCGACGCCCGCGTCTTTCCTCGGCTTTTACGACAGGATCCGGAAGCTGTTCGCAGATGAGAATCACGTTTCCGTGTCACTCTTTTCGTACAATTCTGACGGCGCGTGTCCGGTGTGTCACGGGAAAGGGGAGATTCTGACGGAGCTCGCGTACATGGATCCTGTCGTCAGCACCTGCGAAGCCTGCGGCGGAAAGCGGTTCAGCGACGAATCGCTGTCGTACAGGCTGGGCGGAAAGTCGACACTCGATGTCCTCGGTTTTACCGTAGACGAGGCGCTGGAATTCTTCAGCGACAGAAAGATCCGGACGGCTCTCGGACATATGAAGGACGCCGGACTGTCCTATATGAAGCTGGGACAGCCCCTTAGCACCCTGTCGGGCGGCGAACGGCAGCGGCTGAAGCTTGCGAAGAATCTCGGGAAGAAGGGGACCATCTTCGTGCTGGACGAGCCGACGACGGGACTTCACCGGTCGGACGTCGGCAGGCTCATCGGTCTGTTCGACAGGCTCATTGCACGGGGAAATACGGTGATCGTCATCGAGCACGACCTCGACGTCGTCAAACGCGCCGACTGGGTTATCGACATCGGTCCCGACGGCGGACACGACGGCGGAGAGATCGTCTTTGAAGGGACGCCGCAGGAAATGGCAGAGAAGGGACAGACCATCACGGCAGACTGCCTGAGGGTCAGTTTATAAAATAAAGCGTATGAAAAAAGCCGTATACCCGGAGGTATGCGGCAGCAGTATGACCGGAGACCTAACGGCCTCCTTTTTTCTTCTTTTTATTTCTGCCCTTTTTCGGCTTTTCAGTCAGTATTTTGTACTTGGCCAGGAGAATAACGACCAGTCCGACAACCATCACGGCGACCGAGACGTACAGTACCCACACGTAGGCAGCGCCTGCGCTGCTTGCCCAGCCCAGCAGCAGGAAGCCTATGCCCACTGCGATATACGAAAGCCCCGAATATTTTGCCCAGTCCTTCAGCGAAAGCTCCGTGTATTTTTCCTTGTACGTATCGCTGATACCGACGCCGGTTAAAAAGGCGATGCCGAGTACGACGATGACCGCTCCGAATATGTAGCTTAACAGCATTTGTTTACTCCTTCAGGTTCATGACGTTATTATAATGGAAAAACGTCGGGGACACTATTTAAAAGAAGCTTCCGCATACAGATTGTTGCGTTCGCCCAGCATATACGTGATGCCCCAGCCGACAGGCTTGTCGTGGTTGTCGTACAGAAACTCTTCAACAGCCAGCAGCGGCGTGCCTTCTTCGGCGTTCAGGAGCCTGGCGGTATCCTCTTCCGCTCCCGCCGCAAAGATCCTGAGCTTCTTCGTGATCGCGAAGATCGAGTTTTTGCGGGCGACCATTTCAGGAAAGGTGCTGTTTTTCAGTTCCTTCTCCAGAAGCGGGATCCCCCGATGGTACGGTATGTATTTGACATCGCATGCGATCGCTTCTCCGCCTTCTTTGAAGACGCGCCGGATCATGATAACCGGCTGTTCCTTCGGGATCTCGAGTTTGATCCCCACCATCTGGGTGGGCTTGATGACATCCAGGTCGATCAGATCGATCGAATCCGGACTGCCCGACAGGCTGAAGGTCTCGTCGTAGATCAGCTCGCATTTTTCAAGGCCCGGTTCGCAGACAAAGTATCCTTTTCCTGCGACCGCGTGAATGTACTCTTCGTTTACCAGCCGGGTCAGGGCCTTTCGGACCGTCATTCGCGAGACGCCGTAATGCTCTCTGAGCTGGTTTTCAGACTGAACCGGATCCCCCGGATTGAGGACCTGAGACATGATCTGCGATTTCAGATCATCGGAGATCCTGATATACTCTGGTATTCCCATAGTCCCTCCATTCAGACGACAGGATTGCGCAGGGTGCCGAGGTGTTCGATCGTAACAGCCATTTCATCTCCGGGCTTCAGGATCACCTGCGGATCTCTGCCCTTCCCGACGCCTGACGGCGTTCCTGTCAGGATAATATCTCCCGGGAGGAGCGTTTTTCCCTGTGACAGATCTGAAATGAGTTCGCTGATGCTGTGAATCAGCTTTCCCGTATTCGACTGCTGCATGACGTTTCCGTTGAGCTCCATCCGGATATCGAGAGCCGGAGGATACGGAAGACTTGAGCGATGAAGAATTGCAGGGCCGGTAGGGCAGAAGGTATCGAGGGATTTTCCGTCGAACCACTGTCCGCGCTCCGCCTGGATATCCCTTGCCGTCACGTCGTTTGCGCACATATATCCGAAAATATATTTTTCCGCGTCTTCAGGCGCGATGTTCGTACCCTTCCGGCCGATCACCACAGCCATTTCTGCTTCGTAATCCGGTTCGTTCGTGATGCCCCGATGGGAGCTGACCGGTGCGTCAGGTCCCGTGACCGAAGTCGAAAGCTTCGTGAACCAGATGGGACTGTCGGGTACGGGACCGGCGATGGTTTTCAGTTCGTTTACATGATCCGCGTAATTTTTGCCCACGCACAGCACGTTGCGGCGAGGTTCAGGGATCGGGGCCAGTACCGGGACGCGTTCAATCGGGATACTGCCGTCCGGTACGCTGTCTTTAAGCGCTTTTCTGAGCAGAGCGATCGTATCGTCGTCCGCGGCTTCGATAAAGCCGCACAGCGTTTCCGGCAGCTCCCGTCCGATCAGATTTCCCGCCGCTTTAAGCGGAACGACGTGCTTCCCGTCCTGTGTCAGGATCCCGCCGCACTGTTTTTCATTTGCTTCATAGCTGATAAAATACATTTTTTTGTCAGAAACAGACCGTCCGGCCGCCCCTGTTATCTTCTTTCTAATTTACTCTGTTTAAGCATAGTATACCGAATTATAGGGTAAACGGAGGTGACTTAAATCCGTGCGCATCCGTTTAACCGTATTTATATTTTAGCACAACAGCCGACCGCTCACCCGACAAGTCATTATTGACGCTGTCTGTTGTGAATAATATAATAAATAAAATACAGATTTTCAAAAACGGGGCGCAGAAACACGCCGTTAAGAATCTGACTGACGCCCTGATAAAGGCGTTTTTTTTTGAAAAAAATCCGCCGGCGTCAGTCGGAATTATGGAACTATAGATTACGGAGGAAACATGCTTAAAGGAAGACACCTGACCGAGCCCGGTGATTTTACGCTCGAAGAGCTCGATGAAGTCTTCGATCTCGCGGACGATATAATCGAACACGAAGAGGACTATCTCGATGCAGCTCACGGGAAACTTCTCGCTACGCTTTTTTACGAACCCTCGACACGCACGCGCTTCAGCTTCGAAGCCGCGATGCTGCGGCTCGGAGGCCAGGTAATCGGGTTTTCCGATCCGAAGGCATCTTCGGCTGCAAAAGGCGAGTCCCTGACGGACACGGTCCGTACGGTAAGCTGCTACGCGGATGCGGCGGTGCTCCGCCACCCGCGCGAAGGTACGGCGCATCTTGTCGCGAAGACCATTACGGATATGCCCATTATCAATGCCGGCGACGGCGGCCACGAACATCCGACTCAGACGCTCACAGATCTGCTGACCATCCGTCATGAGCTGGGCAGCTGCGACAACAAGGTTGTCGGCGTCTGCGGAGACCTGCTGTTCGGCCGGACCATCCATTCGCTGGTCAAGACGCTTAACCGCTACAGCGGCAATAAATTTGTCTTTATCTCACCGAAGGAACTCTGCATGCCGGAACACATCAAAGCGCATCTCGCTCCCGATTCGTATGTCGAAACGGACAGCCTCGACGACGTTATCGGCGATCTGGATATCCTGTATATGTCCAGAGTCCAGCGCGAACGTTTCGTTTCTGAAGAAGAGTATATCCGACTGAAGGATTATTATATTCTGGATCACAACAAGATGAAGCATGCCAGACCGGACATGATCGTCATGCATCCGCTCCCGCGCGTCAACGAGATCGCGGTTGAGGTCGACAAAGACCCGAGAGCTAAATATTTCGATCAGGCGAAATACGGAATGTACGTACGTATGGCGCTTTTGAGCAAACTCATGGGAGTAGAAAACAATGTTAAACGTAGCGAAGCTTAAGAAAGGGATCGTCATCGATCACATCAACGCGGGCAAGGGCTTCGATATCTACAAAGAGCTGCATCTGAACGATATCGACGATGCTGTCGTGCTGATGAAAGGACTTCCGAGCAAAAAGCTCGGCAAGAAGGATATGATCAAGATCGAAACGGATGTCGAGCTCGATATGGATGTGCTGGGCCTCATCGACCCCGACGTCACGATCAATTACGTAGCGGACGGCGAACTGATTTCGAAGGTCAAGCTCACTCTTCCGAAAAAGGTGACAGGTATCCTGGAATGCAAGAATCCGCGCTGTATTTCCCAGTATGAGCATACCGGTCCGATCACCTTCTATCTTGTCGATCCGAAAACGAAGACCTACCGCTGCGAATACTGCGATTCATATACGACGTTCAGAAGCAGATAATAATATGAAAACACTGATTACAAACGCGGTCCTGACCGATGCCGGCGGGACCAGAGACGGAAAGGTCCTGATCAGGGACGGCAGGATCGAGAAAGTATACAAGCCCGGCAGCCGTATCAGAGCGAAATATGATAGCGAGATCGATGCGGGCGGACTTACGCTGATGCCGGGGTTTATCGATACCCACAGTCATCTGCGCGATCCGGGGCTGACGTACAAGGAAGACCTGACTACGGGCCTTCGAGCCGCGGTCAAGGGCGGCTTCACGACAGTCACCGCGATGGCGAACACGAAGCCTGTGACGGATACGGCGGAAAAGGTCGCCGATATCAAGGCCCGCGCGAAAGAAGTCGGACTTGCGGACGTCAATCAGGTCTGTGCGCTGACGAAGGATTTCGGCAGCCGGGAATGTGTGGATTTTCCATCGGTCGTTGCGGAGACGAGAAGCATCTCCAACGACGGACACAATGTCGACGATGCGGAAGCGATGGCCGAAGGGCTTCGCGCGTCTCAGGAATACGACTTTATCCTGATGTGCCACGAAGAGCCTGAAACAGAAACGGTTGTCCGCGATATCGGGCTGCTGCGCGAAAACGGCGGTCATCTGCATATCTGCCACATCAGCAAGAAAGCGACGCTGGACGCGATCGCCGAAGCGAAGAAGGAAGGACTCGACATTACCTGCGAGGTCACCCCGCATCATCTGTACGCGTCGGGGCTCGAATATCGTGTTCATCCGCCGTTCCGGACCTGGAATGACCGCAGAGCGCTTATCGCGGGCTGCGCCGCCGGTACGATCGATACCCTCGGCACTGACCACGCGCCCCATTCCGAAGAGGATAAGGCGGCCGGGTCTCCGGGGATCAACAATTACGAGACGGCCTTCGGGATGTATCATACGGTATTCAGCAAGGCGGGAATTCCGCTTTCGCGTCTGTCTGAAATGGCCAGTGCGAAGCCGGCGCAGCGTCTCGGCATGAAAGCCGGACTCATTAAGGAAGGATATCCTGCGGATCTCGTTCTCGTCGATCCGTCTGAAGAATGGCAGATCAGACCGAAGGCTTTCGTCAGCAAATCCCATAACACGCCCTTCGGCGGCGACTGGATTCTCGGAAGGGTCCACAAGACCATCAAGTCAGGGCAGGTCGTATACGATGCGGACGCAGAAGAGCCGTTTAATCCGATTAAAGCTGAAAAATCAGAAGAAACAGAACAGGAGACACAAGCATGATCATAGACAGACTGCATGAAGCCGCCTGTGATTCGCCGGTCTGCGTCGGTCTCGACACGAGAATCGAATACCTGCCGGAATATCTCGCCTCGAATGCGGAATTGACGCCTGGTGAGAAAATCACGGAATTCAATAAGCGGATTATCGATGCGACGGCGGATCTGGCAGCGTGCTACAAGATTCAGATCGCCTGCTACGAAGCGCTTGGACTCGACGGAATGAAGGCCTATGCGGATACCTCGAAGTACGCGAGAGAAGCCGGCAGAATCGTCATCGGCGACGCGAAGCGCGGGGACATCATGTCTACCGCCGGCGAATACGCCAAGGGCCACTTTACCGGAGATTTTGAAACGGACTTTCTGACCGTCAATCCGTATATGGGCGAGGACGCGATCTCTCCGTACTATCCGTATGTCAAAGATCATGACAAGGGACTTTTTGTCCTGCTCCATACGAGCAATCCCTCCGCGCAGGATTTTCAGGAGGACAAGCTGCATACCGGCCAGGCTCTCTATGAAAAGGTCGCGGACAGCATCGAAAAATGGGGGCGCCCCTTTGTCGGTGATTCCGGTTTCTCGTCGATCGGAGCCGTTGTCGGACTGACGTATCCGGAGGCCTTCGAAAGCCTGCAGACCGCCCATCCGAACATGTTTTTCCTCGTGCCGGGCTACGGCGCTCAGGGCGGAAGCGGAAAGGACGTCGCAGAGATTTACGGACGCGGACGGTGTGCTGTCGTCAACAATTCGCGCGGGATCATCACGGCCCATAAGGGAAAGGCGGAGGATGCATCCTTCGTCGATCCGATCCGTCAGAAGACCCTTGAGATGAAAGAGGATATATTCCAGTGGCTGTAATACATAAAAACGACGAGATCGCCGACGGCATCTTCCTGATGGAAGTGGAGCTTGACGACGAGGATACGGGGAAACCGGAACCCGGCCAGTTTTACATGGTCAGGGGCTGGGACCGATATCCGCTGCTTTCGCGTCCGATCTCGGTTTTCGATTATGAAGAGCTTCCGTGCGTGTCGCCGGACGGAAGCACCGAAGGCGCGCCGGTCACCCGGGTGCTTTCGTTCCTGTATCAGGTTGTCGGGGAAGGAACCGAGCTGCTTGCGGAGCTGTCCGAGGGTTCGGACGTAACGGTCGAGGGACCCTTCGGCAATACGTTTCCCGAGGTCGAAAACAGGCTTACCCTCGTAGGAGGCGGGATCGGAATCGCTCCGCTGTATTACCTTGCGAAAAGCTATCGCAGAGATCACCGTGACCGCAGCCTGAAAATCTATCTCGGTTTCGCGGAGGAATCCTACGCGGTCGCGCTGTTTGAGGAAGTGGCGAACTCCGTGACTGTCGATGTCGGAGGCTTTATCACCGACCGGATGGATGTTTCCGGTTATTCGGATCAGGATACGGTCGTAACCTGCGGGCCCGCGCCGATGATGAACGCCGTCATGGCGAAAATTCCGGCGCAGACAAAGACCTTCGTCTCGCTCGAAGCGAGGATGGCCTGCGGCGTCGGCGCCTGCCTCGGCTGCGTCAAGGAAGCGCCTCTGCGCTGGAAAATGACGGACGAGGGTCTTGTCACGGACGGGAGCGTTCACGTCAAGGTCTGCTCGGACGGACCGGTCTTCGAACGGGAGGTGGTCGAATGAACAGGCTTGCGGTCGATTTCCTCGGAAATCATCTGAAAAATCCCGTCGTTATGGCGTCCGGAACCTACGGCTTCGGCACCGAATATGCCAGATTCTACGATCCGGCAGAGCTCGGCGGTTTTTCGACAAAGGGACTTACGTTAGAACCCCGGCCGGGCAACAGCGGAATCCGACTGTGGGAGACGCCGTCGGGGCTTCTCAACAGCATCGGACTCGAAAATCCCGGAATCGACGATTTTGTCGGCAGGATCTGGCCGGAGATCAAAGATCTCGATACGCTGATTCTTGCGAACGTCGGGGGAAAAGATGAAGAAAGCTATCTCGAAGCGGTCAGAAGGCTCAACGATATCGATATTCCGATAATCGAGCTCAATATCTCGTGTCCGAACGTCAAGGCGGGCGGAATGGCCTACGGCATGGAGCCTGACAAAGCTGGCGAGATCACGGAAAAGGTCAAAAACGTGAGCCGTCATCCGGTGATGGTCAAGCTGTCTCCCAACGCGGGGGATCTTGTCGGAGTCGCGAAGGCCTGCGAACAGGCGGGAGCCGACGCGCTGTCCCTGATCAACACGCTTCAGGGCATGGCGATCGACTGGCGCACGAAGAAGATCGTGTTTGACAATACGTATGCCGGATTCTCCGGTCCCGCGGTCAAGCCGGTGGCGCTGCGCATGGTTCACCAGGTCTGCGGGGCAGTCGATATTCCGGTCATGGGACTCGGCGGGATCACGACATGGCAGGATGCGCTGGAATTTATGCTGGCGGGCGCCTCCTGCATTCAGATCGGCACAGCCGGCTTCGCGGATCCGTACGCGCCTCTGGCGGTGATAGACGGCCTCGAACGCTACTGCGAAGACGAGGATGTCATGCTGGCTGATCTGATCGGGAAAGCCGTGAAATAATGAGCTCCGCTTCGTTCGCAGTTTTCTCGCTGTACGCGATTTTAGTTTTGATCGGTCTGTACGCCGGAAGTCTGACGACGAGAGTTATTTTCCGTCTGTCTCTGCCTAAAGGAAGCAGACGGGGACCGTCGTTCTGTCCGAACTGCGGAAAACATCTGCGGGCGACCGACCAGATCCCGATCATAAGCTATATTCTGCTCAGAGGACGATGCCGGAGATGCGGCCAGAGGATCTCGCCGATGTATCCTGCCACCGAGCTTTTCGGCGCGTTTATGGTCACGTTTGTCTCCTGGTATTTCGGATTCTCGCTTCACGGCTATATCGTCTGCCTCGCGTCGCTCTTACTGTACGCGCTGGCTGTGATAGACCTGAAGTGCATGAGGCTGCCGGACGTGCTTACGGGAAGCCTGGCCGTGCTGGGGGTGCTGGATATATTCGTGATCAGCACGCCGGATCCTCTGTCGAGAGCGGCGGGAGCCGCATGCGCGCTGATCCTCCTGGGTGTCAGATTTCTGACTCGCGGAGGGATCGGCATCGGGGACGTCAAGCTCACGGCGGCAGCCGGTATCCTTCTCGGATACGACAACACGCTGGCCGCGCTGGGCTTCGCCGTTCTTACAGGCGCTGTCGCGGCGGCAGTCTATAAATTTAACGGAGTCAAAAAGATGCCCTTCGGACCGTGGCTGTGCGCGGGAATTTTCGCAGCCGCGCTGTACGGCGAGGAGCTGACCAGTCTCTATCTGAACTTTATCCGCTTTGTGGCCTACTGATCACAGCGCGGATCACGATAACGATATCGGAAATAACCGGTATAAAAGACAAAGCGGCGGCAGGACAGCCGGCCCCGCGATTTAAGGAAAGAAAACCGATGCATTTTAAAAGAAAGCTCGAACTGGCGACAGACCTGTATCAGATGAGTATGGGCAACGTCTATTTCGAGGAGGGAAAGCAGAATCAGACTGCCGTGTTCGATATGTTTATCCGCAACAATCCGTTTAACGGCGGATATACGGTTGCGGCCGGACTTGAACAGGTCATCGAATACATCCAGGGACTCGCGTTCACGGATGAGGAGGTGGCCCTGATCGGCAGAAATCATCCGGAATTTACGGAAGGCTTTCTCAATTACCTGAGGGATTTCAGATTTACCGGCGAGCTGTACGCGCTGCCGGAAGGGACGATCTTTTTCCCCTTCGAACCGATAATCCGGGTAAAGGCTCCGCTCATCGAAGCGCAGCTCGTGGAAACGACGATGCTGTCGATTATCAACCATCAGACGCTTATCGCAACGAAGGCGTCGAGGATTATGGATGAAGCGGGTGACGATGTCGTCATGGAATTCGGACTCAGACGGGCCCACGGCACGGAAGCCGGCTTTTTCGGAGCTCGGGCCGCCGTGATCGGCGGGTTTACAGGAACATCCGTCGTTGAAACGGAGGAAATGCTGGACCGTCCGTCAATGGGAACGATGGCTCACAGCTTCGTTCTGTCCTACGATTCTGAGGAAGAAGCCTTCGAAGCCTTCGCGAAGTACAATCCGCAGAATGCGCTCGTGCTCGTCGACACCTTCGATACGCTCAATTCCGGCATGCCCAACGCGATCCGATGCTTCAAGAAGCTCAAGGATGAAGGGACGATCACAGGAAGCTACGGAGTCCGCATCGATTCGGGGGACCTTGCGTATCTGACGCGTGAAGCCAGACGCATGCTCGACGACGCGGGCTTTACCGACGCGAAGATCTGCGCCTCCTCGGACCTCGATGAATATCTGATCAAGGACCTGAAGGCTCAGGGCGCGAAGATCGACAGCTGGGGAATCGGAACGAAGCTGATCACCGCCTACGACTGTCCGGCTCTCGGCGGGGTATACAAGCTGGCGCAGATCGACGACAAGCCGAAGCTCAAGGTGTCCAACGACCCCTGGAAAATCACGAATCCCGGGTATAAGAAGATTAACCGCATTTACGGAGAAAACGGAAAGGCGCTGGCCGATCTGATCACCTTTGCCGATGAAGAGATCGATGAAACAAAGCCGCTGACCATTTTCCATCCGATGCATCCGTGGAAGCGCAGACGTCTGTCGGGCTTTCATATCGAAGAGCTGTTAAAGCCGATCTTTATCGACGGAAAGCTCGTCTATGAAAAGCCGTCGATCCGCGATATCCAGAACCGTCTGAAGGAACAGAAGGAATCGGTCTGGCCGGAATACAAGCGTATCGTCAATCCTGACGTCTATCATGTGGACCTTTCCCAGCCTTTGTGGGATACACGCCAGGGACTGCTCAACGAATACTCAGTGATACAGGATGAATAGACGGGAAATGCCGCCTGCGGGTGCGGCGGATAAAAAAACGGAGATCCTCGAGATCGATGCCCGGAATCTGCAGACAGATCTGGTCGAACGGGCCGGGCAGGTCATCCGGGACGGCGGGACCTGCGCGTTTCCGACCGAGACCGTATACGGACTCGGTGCGGACGGGCTTAATCCCGATGCTGTCAGAAAAATATTCGAAGCGAAGGGCAGGCCCGGAGACAATCCGCTTATCCTGCATATCGCATATCCGGAGCAGATCGCCCTTCTGACAACTGAACTGACCGAAAACGCGCGCGCGATGGCGGAGGCCTTCTGGCCGGGACCGCTTACGCTGGTGGTCCGCAGGAGCGGGATCGTTCCGGATACCGTTTCTGCCGGTCTCGAAACCGTCGCGGTACGCTGCCCGTCCCATCCTGTGGCCCATGCGCTGATCCTTCAGGCAGATACGCCCATCGCGGCGCCGAGCGCGAATCTGTCCGGAAGTCCCTCACCGACATCGGGCGAACACGTTGTCCGGGACCTGGACGGCCGGGTCGACATGATCCTGGTCTCCGATGATTCTCAGATCGGCGTCGAGTCTACGGTCGTCGATACGACGAAGGTACCGCCGGTGATCCTGCGGCCCGGACGCATCACGAAGGAAGATCTGGAAGCAGTCGTCGGCGAGGTCAGGCTATCAGAGGGTATTACAAGCGGAGCGGAACCGGAGCATCCGGCGTCGCCCGGCATGAAGTATACCCATTATTCACCGAGGGCGGAGGTATATCTGACCGACGGAACCGATGAAGAAACGGAACGTGCGATCAGGAAGGCCTGTGAGGATGCGGACGGAACGATCGCGATTCTGACGACGGGTCCCGTGACTGAAAAGCTGCGTGACGATATGATCGTATTGTCTCTCGGGGACGATCCCGAGCAGTACGAGCATAATCTGTTCTCCGAGCTGCGCAGGCTTGACGATCTCGGCGCAGACAGGATCTTTGTCAGAATGCCCGCGGCAGGAGACAGAACGCTTGCCGTCAGAGACAGACTGATGCACGCGGCCGGCTATCGCTTCCTGCCGAAGGACGAATAAGAACCCGTATTTCTGGAGTGACTATGAAAATCGGAATTATCGGAATGACGACTACAGGGCTTGCGGCGGGCGCCGCGCTCGCTAATGCCGGCTTCGAGACACTGCTGTACTGTCCGGATGACGAGGAAGCGGCGGAGTTTCTCGACGGGAACCTGCCGGTATACGAACAGGGGCTGCAGGCGATGACTGCGTCAGCTGCGCGAAGCGGAAATATGCGCTTCGTACAGAGAATGGAGCCTGCGCTGGATACGGAGCTCGTCCTGTTCGCACAGCGGCTGCTTCCCGAAAAAGAGACTGAAGCTGCCCTCAGATTTATACTGCGCGATATCGAAACGGCCGCACGGAAGATCGGGCGGGATACGAATGCCGCCGTTCTGACCTGTCTGCCGCCGGGCTCCTACCGGATTCTTTCCGGCAGGGCTGAAGAGACGTCCGTCGGAGCTGACGATCAGAACAATACGGAAGAAGCTGTCGAAAATAAACCTGCACGGCTCGGTCTCTCGCTGATGCCCTGCGCCGCGGCTCCCGGACAGACGGCAGCCTGGTTCAGAGCTCCGTCACCGGCGCTGATCGGAACGGAGAATCCGGATACGGCGGGGATTATGCGCGAGGTCCTGAGACGCCTCGGCGCTTCCCGAAAAAAGATCCGGACAGCCTCTCCCGAACAGGTCGAAGAAGCAGTCTGGCTCAAGCGCGGGCTTGACCTGACACTGAGTCTGTTCGCAGGCGAGGCGAAGACAAAAGGGATCTCGCCGCTGTTTTCAGGGATCTGCGAGAACCTGCGTCTGCCGGAAGCCGGGCTTCTTCACGAGCGGGAAAATCTGGAGGTCTTTGCTGATCTGCTCGAACAGCCTATGCTTGATTCTGCGCTGGAACAGGCGCGATTCCAGAACGAAAGCTATATAGACGGGATTGTCGAGGCTGTCGAAAGGGCCGCGGAGAAGGCTGAGATCAAGCTTTCTGACGAGACCGCCGCGGTGACCGGACTCGCTCAGTATCCGGGTTCCGGCGAAATGCGCGGAGCCGCTCAGGTACAGCTGCTCGAATCGCTTGTACACAGCGGGCTTAAGCTTCGCATATTCGTTTCGGAAGGGACCGCGGATCTGAAATGGCGTCTGCGCGCCGTATCTGACAGGATCACCTTCTGCCAGAGTCTTCCTGAAGCCTGTGACGACGCGAAATTTCTGATTCTTGCCGGAAAAACGAAGGCGGGACTCAATCTTTCCAGGCTTTCTGGTAAAATGCAGAAAGTACCTATTCTGATCGATCCCTTCGATACCGCATGCGGACGAAAGGGAGCCGATCTGTTTATCAGGAGTTAGAATGAAAAAAGTAACCAAAGCGGTAATTCCGGCTGCGGGACTCGGAACACGTTTCCTGCCGTTTACAAAATCGATTCCGAAAGAAATGCTGCCTATCGTCGACAAGCCGACGATTCAGTATATTATCGAAGAAATCGTCGATTCGGGTATCAAGGATATTCTGATCATCAACGGGCGCAACAAGGTCGTCATGGTCAATCATTTCGACAACGTTCCGGAGCTCGAATTCCACCTGAAGCAGACGGGAAAAGAAGAAGAGCTGCGCATTATTGAAGATATTTCGAATATGGCCAATATCTTCACGATCCGCCAGAAAGAAGCCAAGGGTCTCGGGCACGCGGTTCTGTGTGCGAAGGAATTTGTCGGAGACGAACCCTTCGCCGTCGTTCTCGGCGACGATGTCGTCTATAATGCGGACAAGCCGGCGCTGCGCCAGATGCTCGACGTCTACGACCGTTTCGGGAAGTCGGTGATCGGCGTACAGCAGGTCCCGCGTCAGGAAACGGACAAGTACGGGATCATCAGCAAGACCGATGTCGAAGGCAATATCTATAAAATTACGGATATGGTCGAAAAGCCGCCGGTAGACGAAGCTCCGTCTAATCTGGCCGTTCTCGGACGCTATATCATTACGCCGGAGATCTTCGGGATCCTCGAGCATACCGGAAAGGGAGCGGGAGGCGAAATCCAGCTTACCGACGCCCTGAAGGAACTGTGCGGTAACGACGATGTCTATGCCTGTGATTTTGAAGGACGCCGTTACGATATCGGCAATAAGGAAGGCTTCCTCGAAGCCACCGTCGAATACGGCCTGAGAAGACCGGAGCTTAGCGAAGCCTTCAGAGAATATCTGAAGAGTCTCGACGCCGATTCTATCAAATAGAGATCGACCGGATCTCAGCCATCCTGACACTGGAGTAGATCGTCAGTGTGCAGCGGAGCGGTATCGTAGAAGCACGGTAGAAAACGAAGCTTAATGACGGCAATAAAAAAAGACTGCTTCAGCAGTCTTTTTTTGTTCAGATAATCTGAGCGTATTCCTCGGATGTATCGGGAAAGGTCGGATTCTGATTTTCGTTAATCAGATCCTCCAGTGTCACAGACTGCAGGAAATGATCCTGAAGCTGCTGCCATTTCTGGTAGGTCTTTCTGACGGGGCAACCGCCGGTTGCCAGTCTGCTGCAGTAATGGTCTTCTTCGAGACACCGGTTTACCCGTGTGGTCTGTTCTACGGTATCGATGATGTCGAACAGACTGATGTCCTTCGGCTCCATCGCCAGCTCGTAGCCGCCGTTCACTCCGTTGTAGGATTTCATGAAACCGCTGCTTTTAAGCTTTTTGATCAGTTTGAGTAAATAGGCTTCCGTGACTGCCGAGGCTTTGCTGAGTTCGGACAGGCTCGTCAACCGCCCGTTCCCCGCAAGAATCAGCAGAACCCGGATCGAATAGTCTGTCGAAATTGTAAGCTGCACCGCGTCACCTCCTGTTCTGTCTGTTTTTATTATATCGCGTTAAACGTCGATTGAAAACTATTACCGTATTACATTAATACAGCTAGTTTACAACTGACATGTCAGTTGTAAACAGCTTTTTCAGGTTCTGATCGAATGGCGGGTAGACGACTCCTTTTTCGGTAATGATCGCGGTGATCAGTTCGTGGGGCGTCACATCGAAGGCCGGATTTTCCGCGTCGATGTCTTCGGGCGCCGTTCTGACACCTCCGAAGCCGAAGACCTCGCTGTGGTCCCGTTCTTCGATCGTGATATCGTCACCGGCTGCGGTTGACAGATCGACGGTGGAGCCCGGAGCGGCGATATACATCGGGAGCCCGTGGTGGCGGGCGAGTACGGCGACGCTGTAGGTTCCGATTTTGTTCGCAGTATCACCGTTGGCGGCGATTCGGTCGGCGCCGACGACAACGCAGTCGATTCTTTTCTGTTTCATCATCCAGCCGGCCATATTGTCGGTGATCAGCGTAACGGGAATCCCGTCTTCATGGAGCTCATAGGCGGTGAGACGGGCGCCCTGTAGCAGGGGACGCGTTTCGTCTGCGTAGACGCGCTTCACCTTGCCCTGTTCGTATGCAGCCCTGACGACGCCCAGCGCTGTTCCGTAGTCCGCCGTCGCGAGAGCGCCCGCGTTGCAGTGGGTCAGGATCGTGCTGTCCGGTTCGATGAGCTCCGCACCGTTTCTGCCGATGGCCCGGCACATTTTGATATCCTCGTCGCAGACGTCATCCGCTTCGAGCTTGAGCATCGCGGTGATCTCTTCCGGGGTCATATCGCTATGGGAGCGCGCTGCGGCCGTCATCCGGTCCGCCGCCCACATCAGATTGACCGCGGTGGGTCGGGCTGCTTTGATTTCTTCCGCCGCCTGATCCAGCGCGTCGAGGAAGAGCCCTGGATCTTCGATCCGGCCGGCAAGCTCTTTCGCCGCGAAGCAGACGGCGTAGGCTGCTGAGACACCGATTGCCGGAGCGCCCCGGACGATCATCGTTTTAATCGCGTCGATGATATCGCGGTAATCGTCATACTCCCGAAGGATCTTTTCTCCCGGCAGGAGCGTCTGGTCGATCATCACGAGCTTTCCGTTTTCATAATAGACTGGTTTCATATATTCCTCGATTTCTGTTTTCGGATCATAAGTATTTTTTTCATTACTCTATTGTAACAGCCTCAAAAACAGAACACAGCAGGAAGATTAAGAACGGGATAAGAAATCTTTTTCAGTAATCTGTAAAAATGCAGTTAATTTATTTTCTTGCAGGATAGAATTACAAAATAGTATCAGATTCCAACGGGAAGTTATCCCAGGAATATTTTTTCGGTTATAATGATATTGATTACAACAGCAGTCCGGGAGGCCGGATCTGAAACTAATAATACCGGAGGAAGCCATGGGATATAAGGAAACGTACGAAGAGTGGAAAAGACAGGACAATCTGGATGACGATCTGAAGGTCGAACTCGACAGTCTTACAGATGAAGGAGATATCGAAGACCGTTTTTACGAATTCCTGAGTTTCGGAACCGCCGGCATGCGCGGCAAGCTCGGCGTCGGCACCAATCGGATGAACAACGTCATGGTAGCCCGCGCGACCTACGGTTTTGCAAAGCAGATGCTTGACGAATCGACAGCAAATGCGGACAAGGGTGTCGCGATCTCCTACGACTCGCGTATCAAGTCCGACGAATTTGCAAAAACTGCAGCCTGCGTTCTCGCTGCGCAGGGAATCCACAGCTACCTGTATGAAAGTCTCAGACCGACTCCGATGCTTTCATTTGCAGTCCGTTATCTCGGATGCGCCGGCGGTATCATGATCACCGCCTCACATAACCCGGCGGAATACAACGGATATAAGGTTTACGGAAATGACGGCGCACAGCTGGCAAACGAAGCGGCAGACGCCGTAGTCGACGTTATCGACAATATCGACAATTACTTTGATATTCCGAAGATGGATTACAAAGAAGCGCTTGCGAAGGGCCTGATCGAAATTATCGGCAAAGACGTCGATGAAGCCTACATTAAAGAAGTAGAAAATGTCGTTCATATGGATCAGAAGTCCGATCTCGTGATCGTATACACACCTCTACACGGTACGGGCAACATTCCGGTCAGACGCGTTCTGGCGGACATGGGCTTTGATAAAGTATACGTCGTACCGGAACAGGAAAAGCCGGACGGCAACTTCCCGACAGTCGAATTCCCGAATCCGGAATATAAGGAAGTCTTCAACCTCGCGATTCCGCTGGCGGAAAAAGTCGGCGCGGACCTGATCCTCGGAACCGACCCCGACGGCGACCGCGTAGGCGTTGTCAACAAGAACTCCGACGGCGAATACGTCGTGTTCACAGGCAACCAGACAGGCGCCCTGCTGGTAGACTACATGCTCAAGACGAGACCTGAATTCCCGGCGAACAAAGCGGTCATCAAGACTATCGTTACATCTGAACTCGGCGCGGTCATCGCCCGTGCCCATGGTGCGGAACCGATTGACGTCCTGACCGGCTTCAAATATATCGGCGAACATATTACGAACTGGCAGAAGACTCACGAACATACCTTCGTGATGGGCTATGAAGAAAGCTACGGCTATCTGGCCGGCGAATATGCCAGAGACAAGGATGCAGTCGTCGCTTCCGCTCTGGTCTGCGAAATGGCAGCTTACTACAAGGATCTCGGAAAGACCCTGTATGATGCGCTGCAGGATCTGTACAAGGAATACGGCTTCTTCCAGGAAGGTATCCAGTCTTACGCGTTTGAAGGCGTAGACGGCAAGGATAAGATGGCTAAGCTGATGGATGTGTTCAGAGATCATCAGATCAAATCCTTCGGCGATGAAAAGCTCATCACAGTCAACGACTATAAGGACAGCGAAAGCCTCGACGTCGCGACAGACAAGGAAACGAAGATCGATCTGCCAAGCTCGAACGTTCTCAAATTCATCTACGACAAAAACAGCTGGTTCGCGCTGCGTCCGTCAGGAACAGAACCGAAGCTGAAGATCTACTTCTCTACCACCGGTGCAACAAAGGCCGATGCGGAAAAGAAAATGGACGAGCTGGTAAGTGTCGTCGATAAAGTCAAAGAAGAAAATTGACCTTCTCTAAATCAGACACGGCGGACGAAGCCTCCGAACCGAAGATCCTCGTTTCCGCCTGTCTGGCAGGGATTCCGTGCCGCTATGACGGGAAGTCGACTCCGGTTCCCGAAATCGTCCGTCTGGTAGAAGAAGGACTGGCGGTTCCGTTCTGTCCCGAGTGCGCAGGCGGACTCGAAACACCCCGGACGCCTGCCGAGATATCCGGCGGCAGAGTCCTCACACGTGACGGCAGAGATGTAACCGAAGCCTTTGAGGCCGGAGCGGTTCTCGCCGCTGCTGCTGCGAAAGAGCACGGCATTGTGACGGCTGTACTCAAATCGAAAAGTCCGTCCTGCGGCTCCGGAGAGATCTATGACGGCAGCTTTACCGGGCGGCTCGTACCCGGAGAGGGCGTGACTGCCCGGGCGCTTCGCGAAGCCGGCATAAACGTCATCACAGAAAAAGATTTCGTAAACGAATATGAATGATCGAAAGGGCAGGGCGCCGGCGCGTTCTGCCCTTTCGTAATTTATGAAGCTCTGCAGAAGAAAAATCCCGTATGTTACAATAGAACAGAGATTCGGATAACGAATAAAAGAGGTAAAAATGAGCAAGAAAAAAATAGGTCTGGTTTTCGGAGGGCAGTCGGGAGAACATGAAGTATCGTGCGTCTCAGCCGCCAATGTTTTCCGCGCACTTGATCAGAATAAATACGATATCGTACCGATCGGGATCAAAAAGGACGGAAGCTGGAATATTTACACAGGCGGGCCCGATAAAATCGAGACCGGAGAATGGAAGACAGACACTGAGAATCTGAAGGAAAACATCGAAGTATTCACAGAGCTTAAAGATCTGGATCTGATTTTCCCGGTTCTTCACGGACCGATGGGCGAAGACGGAACGATTCAGGGCGTTTTCGAAATGCTAGGCGTCCCGTATGTCGGATGCGGCGTCACTGCGAGCGCGGCCGGCATGGACAAGATCTTCAGCAAGGTCGTCTTCGAAGCCGCAGATATTCCGAGCTGCCGATGGCTTCCTGTCACTCGTTACGACTGGAAGCACGAACGGGATCGTATTGAGGATGAAATCGTCGCAAAGCTCGGTCTTCCGGTTTTTGTCAAGCCCGCCAATATGGGATCCTCTGTCGGCATCACGAAAGCCCACGACGAGGACGAGCTGTATGCCGCTATCGACAAGGCGTTTGAGTATGACCGCAGGATCATCGTCGAAGCCTTTGTCAACGCACATGAAGTCGAAACAGCCGTGCTGGAAGAAAACGGCAATATTCAGCTGGCGGTCCCGGGTGAAATTATTCCGGCCAAGGAATTCTACGACTACGAAGCGAAATATCAGAGCGGCGACAAATCCGTAATCGTGATTCCGCCCCATCTGGAACAGGATATTCTCGATCAGCTGCTGGTCTATTCGAAGAAAGCGTTCCAGGCTCTCGACTGTACGGGACTGGCGCGAATCGACTTTTTTGTCGACAAGGACACGGAAGAAATCTTTATCAACGAAATCAATACGCTGCCGGGCTTTACAGACATCAGCATGTATTCTAAAATGTGGGAAACTGCGGGCGTTCCGTATAAGGAGCTTGTCGAACGACTTGTTCATACGGCGGCGACGAAAAAGAATCCGACTACGAAATAATCGAAAACAGGCGGAGATTTTGGGTATACCCGTGAGTAGAGTTCCGCAGCGGAGGAATTGGACAATGACAGAACAAGTAATACCGGAAAAGGTCTGGCTCTCGATAAAGGGGACAGTCGCTCACGACGGAGAAGAATCTGACGTCATGGAACTGCTGACGGAAGGCATACGCTCGGGAAAAGCGGACAGCTGTTCGCTTGCCTACGATGAGTCCGAGATTTCAGGCATGGAGGGTACCAGGACCACTGTTCAGGTGAACGGACAGAAGGTTTCGATTATCAGGCTCGGCTCGGTCAATTCTCTGATGGAATTCGAATCGGGAAAACGGAGCGTGACGATGTATTCGACGCCTGAAGGCGATATTTCGATGGGGATTACGACACGCGGCATCGACATCGATTATGACGAATCCAGACGCCCTTCCAGAGTCAAGGTAGACTACAACATCGAGATGAAGGGAATCGGCGAAACGGACAACACAATAGACATTCAGGTCAAAGATCTTAAGAATTAATCCAAGGCTCCTGCGCTGCAGGGGCCTTTTTTGAAAAAGGCCTATAAAAAAAGTATAATAAATAGATTAATCGGATTTATTTTCAATTCGAAAGACCAGTATTAAATCAGGAGTGAAAATGTACGCACGCGAGAATATAGAACAAAAGCTCAGAGAAGGGCTCCGGCAGGCTGCCGAAAAGGCCTGTGAAGCGGGGGATTTTTCTCTGAACGGACAGGAGCTGCCGGAAATCGAGCTCGAGGTCCCGAGGGAACGTGAGTTCGGAGACTACTCGACCAATCTGGCCATGCAGCTTCCGAAGATTGCGAGAAAGGCTCCCCGTCAGATCGCCGAAGCCCTTGCCGGTCGTTTTGAACCGATTCCGGGCGTCGTTGAAACCGTGGAGATTGCAGGCCCCGGCTTTATCAATTTCAGGCTTGATCCGTCCTGGCTCACCCAGATCGTGGCTCAGGTTAACGAAATGGGCGGCGATTACGGCAAAACTGCGCGGCACGCGGGAAAAACGTATAATCTCGAGTTTATTTCGGCAAACCCGACCGGGCCGATGCACATGGGCAACGCACGCGGAGGCGCGATCGGGGATGTCCTGGCGGAGCTTGCGGAATGGACCGGCTACGACGTCACACGCGAATTTTACGTCAACGACGCGGGCAATCAGATCGAAAAATTCGGTGATTCCCTCGACGCGCGTTTCAGGCAGCTCACCGGCGAAGATTTTCCGTTCCCGGAGGACGGCTACCAGGGTGAAGATATCACAGAACATGTGAAGGAATACCTTGCGGAGCATCCGGGAAGCGAGGAAGAGCTGAAAGCTCAGCCGCCGGAGCAGCGCAGAAAGATTTTTATCGATTACGCGCTTAAGAAGAATCTTGAACGCATGCACAGCGATCTGGCGGACTACGGGATCCAATACGACGTCTGGTTCTCGGAGCAGAGCCTGTATGAAACGGGCGCAATAGACAAGGCGCTGGACATGCTTAAAAAATCGGGCTCGGTTTACGAAGAAGACGGCGCAGTCTGGTTCAGAACCACCGATTACGGCTGCGAAAAGGATGACGTTCTGATCCGTCAGAACGGGATCCCGACGTATTATATGGGCGATATCGCCTACCACCTGAACAAGTTCGAGACCCGCGGGTTCGACAGGGGCGTCAACGTCTGGGGAGCGGATCATCACGGTCATATCGCCAGACTCCAGGCTGCGCTCGATGCCGCGGGAGCGGGCGGAAAGCTCGACGTCGTGATCATGCAGCTGGTCAAGCTCGTTCAGGACGGCGAAATCGTCAAGATGAGCAAACGGACCGGGAAGATGATCACACTCACCGACCTGATCCAGATGATCGGAAAGGACGCGGCGCGCTTCTTCTTCAATCTCCGCTCGCCAGATTCCCACTTCGAATTCGATCTGGATCTCGCGATCAGAGAATCGAACGAAAACCCGGTTTTCTACGTACAGTACGCGCATGCGAGAATCTGCAGCATCCTGCGTCAGGCGGAAGGCTTCGACTGGTCGGACGCAGACCTGTCGCTGCTGGGCGAACCGGAAGAGATCGCGCTGATGGAAGTACTGTCGCGTTTCTATGAAGAGATCCAGGCGGGCGAAGAAAAGATGGATCCCAGCAGGATCACCCGCTACGCGGTGGATCTCGCGTCCGCGTTCCATACGTTTTATAACGCGGTCCGGGTCAATACCGACGAGATCGAGCTCAAGAAAGCGCGCTTTGCGCTGATATCGGCTGTCCGTCAGGTGCTTCGCAATGCTTCCGAGATTCTCGGAATCAACGCGCCGGAACGGATGTAGCTGACAATTAAATCTGAAAAGCGTATTTGAAATGGATGAGAAACGAAGCTGCCGGACACGGCGCATGATCGGCGACGAGGCGGCGGACAGACTTGGCGCATCCCGCGTTCTGCTCTTCGGAGTCGGGGGCGTCGGATCGTATGCGGCCGAAGCTCTGGTCCGTTCGGGGATCGGGAGTCTGACTGTCGTCGACAAGGACGAGGTGGACGAAAGCAACATCAACAGACAGCTGATCGCTCTCGGTTCGACCGTCGGTCTTCCGAAAACGGAAGCGGCCAGGAGCAGGCTGCTCGATATCAATCCCGAAGCCGAGATCCGCGTGTTTCGTGAATGCTTCACGCCGGAAAACGGCGGCTTCGTCGATTTTTCAGAATACGATTATGTGATCGACGCGGTGGATATGGTCACCGCGAAGATCGAGATTATCAGACGGGCGAAGGAAGCGGGTGTTCCGGTGATCTCCGTGATGGGGACCGGCAACAAGCTCCATCCCGAACGTCTGAGAATTACCGATATTTCAAAAACAAGCGTCTGTCCGCTGGCGAAAGTCATGCGCAGAGAACTGAAGGACAGACGGATATCGAAGGTCAACGCGGTCTGGTCGGACGAGGTTCCGGCAGTCCGCTGTACACCGCCGGGCAGCTTCGCACCGGTTCCCGGTACCGCGGGACTTATCGCGGCATCCCGGGTCGTCTGCGATCTGCTCGAAACAGAAAGGACGGGGCACTGATATGTATAACAATTCGAAACCTCCCGTTCGTATCGGAACGGGATATGATGTTCACCGGCTGGTGCCGGGACGCAGGCTGATTTTAGGCGGAGTCGACATTCCGTACGAAAAGGGTCTCGAAGGTCACTCCGACGCGGATGTTCTCGTTCACGCCGTGATCGACGCGATATTCGGTTCGCTTGCCCTCGGCGATCTGGGACAGCATTTTCCGGATGACGACGATTCGTACAAAGGGATCTCGAGCATCGAGCTGCTCAGACGCGCCGGAGGTCTTGTCCGTATGGAAGGCTACAGGATCATGAACATCGATTCTCAGGTTGTCTGTCAGAGTCCGAAGCTGGCGCCGCACATCTACAGGATGCGCACGAATATCGCGGATGCGCTGATGCTGTCTGTCAGCCAGGTAAGCGTCAAGGCGACGACTGAGGAAGGACTCGGTTTTACCGGAAGCGGCGAAGGGATCGCCGCACATGCGGCTGTCTGTGTAATGACCGGAGATATGGCACAGTTTTCAAGCCCGACCATAGTTTAAGGCCGGCAGGAGCTTACGAATGATTGGAATTATAGCGGCGCTTGACATCGAAGCGCGCAGCCTGAAAGAAAAAATGGAAGAGACCTCGGTAGCCTCTTATGCAAAGATGCAGTTTTACCGGGGCAAGCTGTACCGCAAAGATGTCGTCGTTGTCCAGAGCGGCGTCGGCAAGGTAAACGCGGCCGTCTGCACCCAGATCCTCGCGGATAAGTACCGTGTCGATAAGGTTATCAATGTGGGCGTCGCGGGAGGTCTTGCGCCCGGACTTCACATCGGGGATATCGTCGTTTCGGACGACGCGGTTCAGTACGATATGGACGCGTCCGCCTTCGGTCATCCGAAGGGCGAAATTCCGAATATGGATATGACGTATTTCCCGGCGGACCGCCACATGCTCAGAAAGGCTCAGGCTGCCGCCGAACGTCTCGGAACGAAGATCCTCGTCGGACGCATCATGACGGCGGACCTCGGTCTCGGAGACACTCAGCTCAAGGCGGAGCTTGTCGAAACCTTTAAGGGCGCCTGCTGCGAAATGGAAGGAGCCGCCGTCGCCCAGACCTGCTGGCTCAACGACATTCCGTATCTGATTATCCGTTCGATCTCCGACAATGCGGATGATTCCGCGAACGATACGTATTACGAGTCGATCGACGAATCTGTAAAGCCGTCGACCGACTTTCTGATGGAACTGCTCCAGGAATTATAATGAACGATTCAAAAGAGAGAGAAGAATTTGATTTCGGCGGCGGACCGGACCGTTATGAAGCGGATTTTCATCCGGATCTTCAGCCCGACAATCCGCCTTACAGACCGACCCGCGCGATAATCGATCTCGACTGTTTTCTTGAAAACTATCACCAGATCGTCAGCCGGGCCGGGGAGGGCACGAAGATTGTCGGCGTGGTCAAGGCTGACGCCTACGGACACGGATTTGACGCGATCGAGCTTCTTCAGGAGGAAGGCGTCGACTGTCTCGCAGTCGCGATGATCGATGAAGGGATCGAGCTTCGCCAGAAGGGGATCGACCGTGTGCCGATCCTGATTCTCGGACCGACGCCCGAAGACCGGATACCGGAGCTTATCGAATGGGATATTATTCCCGCCGTTTTCACGGAAAGCTTCGCTCAGACCCTCTCCGATTACTGCGTCGCGCAGGACATGCGCGCGGACGTGCATGCGAAGATCGAAACCGGCATGGGCCGGATCGGCTTTGACTGGCGGACCGCCGCGGATTCTGTCGAGGCGCTGACGAAGATGGACGGCATTCGCGTCGCCGGGATGTTCACCCATTTCGCGACGGCGGACTGTGAGGATAAGACCTTTACTCACGAACAGCTTGCCCGCTACGCGGGCGTCGTCAAGCAGCTCAACGACCGCGGGATTGAGATCCCGTTCAAGCATGTCGAAAATTCCGCGGCGCTTATCGACTTTGACCGGACTATTTTTGACGGAATCAGACCGGGGATTATTCTGTACGGTCTGTATCCGTCGGACGAAGTGAAAAAGCAGAATCTGCCGTTAAAGCCGGTCATGCGCTTCATGACGAAGATCGCCTATATCAAGACGCTTCACGACGGGGAATCTGTCGGATACGGCCGCGCATGGAAAGCCGAAGGCGACCGCCGTATCGCGACGCTGCCCGTAGGCTATGCGGACGGCTGGTCCAGGATTCTTTCCGGAAAGGGAACGGAAGTCCTGATTCGCGGGAAACGGGCGCCTGTTGTCGGAAATATCTGCATGGACCAGTGTATGGTCGATATCACGGATATTCCCGAAGCACAGGAAGGGGACGATGTCGAACTGTTCGGCGAAAATATTTCGGCGGACGAGGTGGCGGCCCGTCTCGGTACCATCAATTACGAAGTGGTCTGCATGGTCAACAAGCGGGTTCCGCGGGTCTATCGTTTTCTCGGAGATGAACGAGTCGAAAACGAGATCCTCAACGACGGCTGGTGCGGCGTCTGACGCTGGATATAGCGGCCGTTTCGTGTTATAATATTTTCTTTGATTAAAACTGCACATCATCACGAATACATGACTTGGAGGTTCTATGTCGACTAAATACATTTTCGTCACCGGCGGTGTCGTCTCATCCCTCGGAAAGGGGATCACGAGCGCTTCGCTCGGACGTCTGCTTAAGGAACGAGGCTACAAGGTCTCGATACAGAAATTCGACCCGTATCTGAACTATGACCCGGGGACAATGAGTCCGTATCAGCACGGCGAAGTTTTCGTCACCGAAGACGGGGCGGAAACGGATCTCGACCTCGGCCATTATGAACGTTTTACAGACGAAAATCTCGGAAAATACAGCAATGTCACGACAGGCAAGGTCTACTGGAACGTAATCTCCAAGGAACGCCGCGGCGACTATCTTGGCGGAACCGTGCAGGTCATTCCCCATATCACGAATGAGATTAAGGAAAGCATCCTGCGTGTATCGGAATCCGAAGTCAATCCGGATATCGTCATTACGGAAATCGGCGGAACGGTCGGCGATATCGAATCGCAGCCGTATCTCGAAGCGATTCGTCAGTTCCAGAGCGATCTCGGTGAAGAAAACGTACTGTACATCCACGTTACGCTGCTGCCGTATCTGCATATGGCCGGCGAGCTGAAGACAAAGCCCACGCAGCACTCTGTCAAGGAGCTGCTGTCCATCGGGATCCAGCCGGATATTATCGTACTGCGTTCGGAATGCGAAGTCGAAGAAGGTCTCAAGGACAAGATCTCGCTGTTCTGCAATGTCCCGAAAAAAGCTGTCGTTGCGAATTATGATGCGGAAGAGCTGTACGAGGTTCCGCTGATGCTGGAAAAAGAAGGCCTTGCGGATCTCGTCTGCGAAAACCTTCATCTCGTAAACAACAAGCCGGACCTGAAGGAATGGCGCGATCTCGTTACGAGAGCGAAGAATCCCGACGGGAAGGTTACGATCGCTCTCGTCGGCAAGTATGTCGAGCTGCACGACGCCTATCTGTCGGTTGCGGAGGCGCTGCGCCACGCCGCGATCGCCTTCGACAAGGAAGTCGCGATCAGATGGATCCATTCGGAAGATGTCAACAGCGAGAATGTCGAACGTATCCTGAGGGATGTGGACGGCGTGCTCGTACCGGGCGGCTTCGGCAACCGGGGCATCGACGGAAAGATCGAAACGATCCGATACGCGAGAAAACACAATATTCCGTTCCTCGGACTGTGTCTCGGACTCCAGCTGGCTGTCGTCGAATATGCGCGTGATGTTGCGGGCATGGAAGGCGCGGACTCTGCGGAGCTCAACCCCGAAACGCCGTATCCGGTTATTTCCCTGATGGAAGAACAGAAGAAGATCCAGAATATGGGCGGTACGATGCGGCTCGGCTCCTATCCGGCTGTTCTCGAAAAGGGTTCGAAGGTTGCCGAAGTTTACGGACGTACCGAAGTCTCGGAACGCCATCGCCACCGCTACGAAGTGAACGACGAATTTGTTCCGCAGCTTGAAGAGGCGGGAATGCGCTTCTCCGGAAAATCACCGGACGGCGTTCTTGTCGAAATGATCGAGCTTCCGGATCACCCGTATTTTGTCGCGACCCAGGCGCATCCCGAATTCAAGTCGCGTCCGAACAGACCTCATCCGCTGTTCAAGGGACTTGTCGGCGCCGCGCTGCAGAACAAAGAAAATAAAGCGAAGAAAAACAGTCTCTGAACGATTACAGGGGTCTGTTCTTAAGCAGAAAGCCGGCAGAAGTGCCGGCTTTTTCAAAATCTGTGTTTATTTTTAATAAAATTCAAAAAAAGATTGCGGCAGACAAGTGTTTTTGGTATGTGGATAACTGGTATTAAAGGAAGAAATGACGGCGAAATCTGTGGATAAGCTTCATTTCAGCTGTGGATAGTGTGGATAACTGTGCATGAAACGCGCAAAGCGCGTAAAACAGGCATTTCACCTGTGGATGAAAAAAGCCCCAGTTATTCACAGCGGTGTGGATTCTGTTCAAAGCGGATAAAACGCAGTTTTTCCGTATAACAAGTGATTACGAAACGGGTGTTTATGTCTGAATTTACAAAAAACGTTAAGTACGTGAGCTGCGGATGTGCGCTGCCTGAAGTCAAGCCCGCGGACACGACTGCCAATACTGACTCGATTATCGAGCTGATCGGGCGGGCTTCGCATGAAAAAATCGGGATCCTGCTGTTTCCGGAACTGGCGGTCACCGGCTATACCTGCGGCGATCTGTTCTTCCAGCGCGAACTGCAGGAGGATACCCACGCGGCGCTGTCACGTATTGCCGGGGCGACAGCCGGCACGGATATGCTGGTCTGCATCGGAGCTCCCCTTGAAGACCGCGGCCGTCTGTACAACTGCGCTGTGATTATCCAGGACGGCAGCATTATCGGTGTCGTGCCGAAACGCTATCTCCCGGACAATCGGGAATATTATGAAAAACGATGGTTTACCGAAGGCGGAACGGGACCTGACATCACCGTCGCGGGTGTTTCCGTTCCCTTCGGAACCGATCTGCTGTTCAGGGACGGCGCCGATCCGTCTATCATCGTCGGTTCGGAAATCTGCGAGGATCTGTGGGCTCCGGCGCCGCCGAGCCAGGATATGGCGGCCGCAGGCGCGGTGATTATCCTGAATCCTTCGGCAAGCAACGAGACTATCGGAAAGGCGTCCTACCGCAGAGATCTGATCACACAGCAGAGCGCGCGGCTCGACTGCGCCTATCTGTATGCCTCCAGCGGCTTCGGAGAATCGACGACAGATCTGGTATTCGGAGGAGACGCGATCATTGCGGAGAACGGCAGGATACTCGCACGCTCGCAGCGGTTCTCGATGGAACCGGGGATTACGAAAGCGCAGATCGATCCCCAGCTGCTCCTTCACGACAGACAGATGCAGTCTTCATATCGGGATTACGAGGCGGCTCGGGCCTTCCGCTTTATCCCGTGTTCGATTACGGTTTCCGATACCATCGAACGCAGCATCGATCCGGCGCCCTTCGTTCCGGCGGATTCCGCAGAACGCAGCGAACGCTGTCTGGAGATCACCAGCATCCAGGCGACAGGTCTCGCCTCGAGGCTGCGTCATATCGGAAATGCTCCGATGGTGATCGGTGTCTCCGGCGGGCTTGATTCGACACTGGCGCTGCTGGTCTGCGCACAGGCTGCGCAGATGCTCGGTATGGAGCCGGAAAAGATCTATGCGGTGACGATGCCGGGCTTCGGCACGACCGACCGGACCTATACGAATGCGGTAAGCCTGATTCATAAGCTGGGCGCGACGTTCCATGAGATTCCGATCGGTCCCGCGGCTTCTTCGCATCTGAAGGATATAGGCCATGATATCGAGATCCGCAACGAAGTCTATGAGAACGCTCAGGCCAGGGAACGGACTCAGGTTCTGATGGATCTGGCGAACGAAACGGGCGGAATTGTCGTCGGAACAGGCGACCTGTCCGAGCTCGCGCTGGGCTGGGCGACCTACAACGGCGACCATATGTCGATGTACGGCGTCAACTCGGGCGTACCGAAGACGCTGGTGCGTTATCTCGTCGACTGGTATGCGGACCGCGGAGACGAGGAGCTGGCGGAGCTGCTTCACGATATTCTCGATACGCCGGTATCGCCGGAACTGCTGCCGCCTGAAAACGGAGAAATCGCGCAGAAGACGGAGGATCTTGTCGGACCGTATGATCTTCACGATTTCTATCTGTTTCATTTCCTCAGGAGCGGATTTTCTCCGGAAAAGATCTTTGCGCTGGCAGTCCGGGCGTTCGAAGGAACCTATGACGATAAGACGATCGCCCGCTGGCTCGAAACGTTTTACAGACGTTTTTTCTCGCAGCAGTTCAAGCGCTCCTGTCTGCCGGACGGCCCCAAGGTGGGGTCCGTCACGCTCTCGCCGAGAGGCGACTGGCGGATGCCCAGCGATGCGTCGTCCCGCGATTATATGGCCAGGGCTGCGAAGATACGCAGAAGCGTGGAAGAGGGCGCCGAATGCATCTGAGGCGGGCTTCCTGGATGCGTGAGGAGCTCGAGGCGAGTCCGCTGTTCGTGACCGAACCTCCGGAGCACAGAGGCGCCTGGCGCTCGTTTTTCGATAATCCCGATGCGCCGCTGTATCTGGAGCTGGGCTGCGGAAAGGGAGGCTTTATCTCTGAGGCCGCCCTTCGCAGTCCGGAGGTCAATTTTCTCGGGATCGATATGACGGACGTCGTTCTCGCAAGAGCCAGACGCCGGATCGACGCGGCAGGTGTCGGCAACGTCAGGATCACAGCCTGGGATATCGAGCGGATCAGAGATATGCTCGCTCCTGAAGACCGTATCGACCGTATCTATATCAATTTCTGCAATCCCTGGCCCAGGCGCCGCCATCATAAGAAACGGCTGGTCCATTCGAGGCGGCTTGAGGATTATCAGACCTTTGTGACACCCGGAGCGGAGCTGCGGTTCAAGACGGATGATGACGAGCTGTACGAGGCGGCGCTGTCGTATATTCAGGAGTCCGGATTCAGGATCACCGCGCAGACGGAAGATCTGTACGGGAGCCTTCCGGAGGACAATATCCGAACCGAACACGAGGCGATGTATCTGGAGGCAGGAAAAACAATTAAAGAAATCCGCGCAGTTTTCAGGGACTGAACTGCAGCGCATAAGCCGGAGTGATCCGGCTTTTTTTTACCCTAATTTCAGAAATTTGTGTAAAAATACACGGACGTCGGCTCAAAAGGGTAAAATTATGTACTTTTCAACAGGTCATTGTTATAATAATGTGAATTGAACGGACAATTCAGGGGAGCAGGGATGGAGAAACGTATTGAACTCAAGGATGTCCTGGACCTGAAGGTACTTCAGAAGATCCAGGACTCTTTTGCCGAATCGACGGGAATCGCCGCGATCATCGTAGACCGTGACGGAAGCCCGCTTCTGGAATACAGCAATTTTACAGAATACTGCCTGACTGTCAGAAAAACGAAAGCCTGCAAGGACTGCTTTCATTCGGATGCGCAGGGAGGCTTCCAGGCCTCTGAAACGATGAGTCCCCAGGTCTATCTGTGTCATGCCGGTCTCGTGGATCTGGCTGTGCCGATCTTCGTTGCGGACCAGTATGTCGGGGCTATTCTTGCCGGCCAGGTCAGGGTGGAACCCGAGATCATGGAGATCCTTCAGAACGATCCGGAGATAAACCTGAGCGACAGAGACCTTCTGCTCAGAAACCGGCATCTGCGAGAGCTGTATGACGAAACGCACGTATCCACCTTTAACCGGGTGAAGGAAGCGGCGACACTTCTGTACACACTGGCGAATTATCTGACGGAAATGGCCCATGTCAATATCATGCAGCAGGATCTGCACGAAAAGGATCTGCGGCTTTCCGAAGAGACCCGGCTGCGGACAGAGGTCGAATCGGCTCTGAAGGAAGCGGATCTGAAAGCCCTTCAGGCACAGATCAATCCGCATTTTCTGTTTAACGTGCTCAATACCATCGGGCGGCTTGCGCTGCTGGAAGGAGCGGACAGAACCCAGGAGATGATCTACCAGTTCTCGGACCTTATGCGGTACAATCTGAGACGGGATAACGCCGTTGCCGAAACGCTGTCGAGTCTGATTAATTACGTCAGCAATTATCTTTCAATTCAGAAAATGCGTCTCGGGAACCGGCTTCGCTACTCGATCGATATGGATCCGGATGTGGCGGATTTTATCTGCCCCGTCATGACGGTGCAGCCTTTTATTGAAAATGCGATAAATTATGTCGTCGAACCGCGTTCGGCCGGCGGAACGATCGAACTCTCAGCCAAACGGGAAAACGATCACGCGGTCGTGACGATACGGGACGACGGTCCGGGCATGCCGGAAACACTCGTCAGATCCCTGCTTGACGGAACCTACCGTCCGGAAGGCAGAAAAAACACGGGGATCGGAATCAACAATGTCAACAAACGTCTGAAGTACTATTTCGGACAGGAATACGGAGTACAGATCAACAGTACGGAAGGCGTCGGAACGGAGATCGTGATCAGGATCCCCGAAACTGGAACAAGCGAGTAAAGGCGGAAGCATGTATAAGATTTTCGTGGTTGAAGATGAACATCTGGAATCGGAAGCGATCCAGATGATCATCCGGCAGGAAGGCAAGAATCTTGAGATCGCGGGTACTGCAGCTTCGGGAACGGAAGCTGTGGAAAAGATACACAGACTGCGTCCTGATATTATCCTGCTCGATATCAATATTCCCGAAATCAACGGGATAGACGTTTTAAAAATCGTCAAAAAAGAGGATCCGGATATCCGTGTCATCATCATCACCGCATTCAACGAATTTGATTTTGCTCATCAGGCGATCAAGGCGCATGTGGACGATTTCCTGCTCAAGCCGATCCGGCCTCAGCAGCTGATGGAATCGATAGCCGGAGTTATCGACCAGCTTAAGGATAATACGCTGGAGCAGTTCGATGAAAAAATGCAGGAGGTTCTGTACAATGTCCTGCATAAACGCTACTCGGCGACGAGACGGACGCTTACGGAATATATCGACGTGATCTATACGGGCTGCGGCTACGATCTGGTCGCGATTCAGGACGAGATACAGCGTTTCCTCGGAGAGCTGACAAAGACCGCGGCGGATATGTGTCCGGAACCGATGCCCGATGCGAAAAAGATGTTCCGGTGCAATTCGAGCGTGTTTAAGAACCGCTACGAACTGAAAATCGAGATTATGCGGATCATCGACCGGATCTTTGACGTTCTGATGAACAGTGAAGACGGCCATCGGAACACGATGGAAGATATCCTGAACTACATAGACAGAAACTGCCATAAGGACATCTCGCTTACCCAGGTGGGCGAATATGCAAATATGTCCAGCTACTACCTTTCCAAGATTTTCAAGAAGGAAACGGGCGTCAATTTCGTCACCTATCTGACGGAACGCAAGATCGATATCGCGAAGGATATGCTCCTGAATACCGACGTACCGATTATCAATATCGCCCTGGAGCTGTCCTATCACGAGCCGAACTATTTTTCGAAGGTGTTCAAGAAGTCCACGGGACTCACGCCGACCGAATACAGAAAACAGTATAAAACAGCTTCGGAATTCTGAGTGTTTCCCGTAAATGAAACACCGGTTATCCGAAGACCGGGCCCGCCGTTCGTTATCGAACGGCGGGCTTTTCTGCGTTATTAAGCACGCTTTACCGCCGCATCTGCGCAATTTTTGAAGCTTTAAAACTGAAGCAGAAAGGAGGGGATAAAATCTTGCCAAACGTTGATATTCATTAATCGAACGCTGTTAAAAAGACGAATTTTTACTGCGATATTTATAAGCGTCGGGCAATTAATTCTCCCCTGTGACGGATTACAATTATTTTTAGAAACGAATCATAGTTTTCAGAGGAGGATTTAGCTCATGACGAATGAAGCATTAGGCATGATTGAAACCAAAGGTCTTGTCGGCTCGATTGAAGCCGCAGATGCTATGGTTAAATCAGCCAATGTCGTACTGACAGGCTACGAAAAAATAGGTTCGGGGCTTGTCACGGTTTTCGTCCGCGGCGATGTCGGTGCCGTAAAAGCGGCAGTTGACGCAGGCGCGGCGGCAGCCGACAAAGTCGGCCAGGTTGTTTCAGTTCACGTTATTCCCAGACCGCATCAGGACGTTGAAAGTATGTTACCGAGCTTCTAAAGCTTAAATAAACGGAGGTGTAAGATGAAAGACGATTTAATGCAGAAACTGATGGAAGAAGTTATGGCAAAAATGGATGAAGCCGAATCAACAGGGACTGTAGCTCCGGCGACAGGCGTCTGCGGACTGACCGAATACATCGGTACGGCAGTCGGCGACTCGATCGGTTTTGTTATCGCAAATGTAGACAGCCAGCTTCACGAAGCCATGAAGATCGACCCGAAATACCGTTCGATCGGCATCCTGTCCGCACGTACAGGCGCAGGCCCGCAGGTCTTCGCAGCTGATGAAGCGGTTAAAGCCACCAACACGGAAGTCGTTTCTGTAGAATTCGCACGTGATACAAAAGGCGGAGCCGGCCACGGTTCTCTGATCATTTTCGGCGCGGAAGACGTTTCCGATGCGAAGCGCGCTGTCGAAGTCGCTCTGAACGACCTGAACAGAACGTTCGGCGATGTTTACGGCAACGATGCAGGCCATCTTGAATTCCAGTACACAGCAAGAGCTTCTTTCGCATGCAACACAGTATTCGGCGCTCCGATCGGCCGTGCTTTCGCAATCGTCGTAGGCGCTCCGGCCGGTATCGGCGTTCTGATGTCAGATACGGCTCTTAAAGCTGCAAACGTGGATCTCATCGGCTACATGTCACCGGACAACGGCGGCACAAAGTATTCAAACGAAGCAATTATCTCTGTCTCCGGCGACGCAGGTGCCGTACGCCAGGCTGTTTACGCTGCCAGAGAAGTCGGCAAACAGGCGCTCGAAGCTCTTGGCGGACCCTGCCCGTCTACCACGACTCCTTATATCTAAGCAATAGAGTAATCAGACTGTTCGTGTAAACAAGAGGAGAAAATATGAGATCCAAAAGATTTGAAGCACTGGACGCCCGTCCGATAAAAAAAGACGGTTTCGTTAAAGAATGGCCTGAAGTCGGTCTGATTGCGATGAACAATCCCGGAGATCCGACTCCGAGTCTGACAATTGAAAACGGCGTTATCGTAGAACTCGACGGCAAGAAGCGCGAAGACTTCGATATGCTCGACCAGTTCATCGCGGATCACGGCATCCGTCTCGAAAGAGCTGAAGAAGCGATGGCGATGTCCTCGCTCGATATCGCAAATATGCTCGTAGACTTCAACGTTCCGCGTTCAGAAGTCGTCGATATTACAACGTCCATCACACCGGCTAAGATCACCGAAGTCATGGGCCTGATGACAGTACTTGAAATGATGATGGCCCAGACAAAGATGCGTTCGCGTCTGATGCCGTCAAACCAGTGCCACGTTACCAACGTCAAGGACAACATGGTACAGATCGCCGCAGATGCGGCGGAAGCTGCGATCCGCGGATTCGACGAAATGGAAACGACAGTCGGTGTCGCCCGTTACGCACCGTTCAACGCTCTGGCTATCATGGTTGGCGCGAACGTAGGCCGTCCGGGTATCCTGACTCAGTGCGCAGTCGAAGAAGCGACAGAACTTGACCTCGGTATGAGAGGCTATACGGCTTATGCGGAAACCATTTCTGTATACGGCACAGAACCTGTCTTCATGGACGGCGATGATACTCCGTATTCGAAGGCGTTCCTCGCAAGCTGCTACGCTTCCCGCGGCCTGAAGATGCGTTTCACATCCGGTACCGGTTCCGAAGTCCAGATGGGCTATGCGGAAGGCAAGTCGATGCTGTATCTCGAAGCGAGATGCCTGTACATCACGAAGGGTGCCGGCGTTCAGGGAACACAGAACGGTTCCGTCTCCTGCATCGGCGTACCGGCCGGCGTACCCGGCGGTATCCGTGCGGTCCTCGCAGAAAACCTCATCGCAGCCTGCCTCGACCTCGAATGCGCATCTTCGAATGACCAGACGTTCACTCACTCCGACCTCAGAAGAGTCGCCCGTTCGATGATGCAGATGGTTCCGGGCACAGACTATATCTGCTCCGGTTACTCATCCACTCCGAACTACGACAACATGTTCGCGGGCTCCAACTGGGATGCAGAAGACTACGACGACTGGAACGTTATCCAGCGTGACCTTAAGATCGACGGCGGCCTGCAGCCTGCCGATGAAGAAACTGTCGTTGCGGCGCGTGCGAAAGCAGCCCGTACGATGCAGACCATCTTCAGAGAACTCGGTCTTCCTGAAATCAAAGATGAAGAAGTCGAAGCGGCTACGTACGCTAACGGCTCTAAAGATATGCCGGACCGCGATGTCGTCGCCGACCTGAAAGCCGCCGATGAACTGCTCGCGAGAGGCGCTACGGCTGTCGACTTTGTCAAGGCTCTCGACCGCGGCGGAATCCCGGACGTTGCGCATTCACTGTACAACATCCTTATTACCAAAGCGGCAGGCGACTACCTCCACACAGCTTCCATGCTTTCTTCCGACTGGGAAGTTATCTCTGCGGTCAACTATCCGAATACGTATCACGGCCCGCAGACCGGTTACCAGATCAGCGATGAAAGATGGCAGGAAATGCAGGATATTCCGTGGGCAATCGACCCGGAAAGCGTATAAGGGGGAGTCAAGATGGCTATCAATGAACAGATGCTCCAGAGCATTATTGAAGAAGTTTTAAGAGAAATGGGGACCTCCCAGCCCGCTGCCGATGCTCCGGCAGCAGCGCCGGCTGAATCGGCAGCGGCAGCGGCCGAATCTGTAGAACTTAAGCCGGAAGGCGAAGTGAAGCAGGGAACCGCTTCAGATGAAGTACTGATCGGACTCGCGCCGGCTTTCGCCGAATTCCAGACTGAAACGATTATCGGTATTCCGCACTCAAAGGTTCTCAAGGAACTCATCGCCGGTATCGAAGAAGAAGGACTCAAAGCCAGAGTCATCAAGGTATACAGAAGCTCCGACGTCGCCGTCTGCGGACACGATGCAGCCGAACTTTCCGGTTCGGGCGTCGCGATCGGGATCCAGTCCAAGGGCACCGCGCTGATCCATCAGAAGGATCTGCCGCAGCTGTCAAACCTCGAACTGTTCTCACAGGCACCGCTCATCGACCTCGACACCTACCGTGCGATCGGCAAAAATGCCGCTAAATACGCCAAGGGCGAATCACCGAGCCCTGTTCCGGTCAAAAACGACCAGATGGCGCGTCCGGCATATCAGGCGAAGGCTGCTCTGCTTCATATCAAGGAAACAGAACACGTCGTACCTGGCAAGAAGCCGGTCGAAATGGAAGTAATTTTCAAATAGGAGACGATGAACATGACTCAGGAACAGATGCTTGAACAGATCGTCAAACAGGTAATGGCCGCAATGGGCAGCGAACAGCCTGCACAGACCTGCGCTCCGTCAACGGGAGACAAGGTCACGGCTGCCGACTATCCGATTGCAGACAAACGCCCGGATCTGATCAAAACCGCTACAGGCAAAAATTTCACTGATTTATCATATGAAAAAGTTATTAATGGCGAACTGAAACCGGAAGACCTGCGTATCCGTCCGGAAACGCTCGAACTTCAGGCGGAAGTCGCGGAATCCGTACAGCGCGGAGCCTTCGCAGGCAATCTGAGAAGAGCTGCGGAACTGATCGCAGTCCCGGATGCCCGTCTTCTCGAAATCTACAACGCGCTGCGTCCGTATAAATCCACAAAGGAAGAATACGAAGCGATCGCCGTTGAACTCGAAACACAGTACAATGCGCCGATCTCGGCAGGCCTTGTCAGGGAAGCTGCCGCAATCGGCTATAAGAGAAAGAGAACGAAGGAATTCAAGTAGTCTGATTTAATCTGATTAATCAGAACGGCTGAATATAATGATTCGGGAGGAAAAAATGATTGTAGCAGGTATAGACATCGGCAATGCGAGCACTGAAACGGCGCTTGCTCGATGCGAAAACGGGACCACAGATTTCCTCGCCAGCGGCATCGTCGCTACGACAGGGATGAAGGGGACCCGCCAGAATATACACGGCGTATTTGCCTCCCTCAAACAAGCTCTTGAAAAGGCCGGCATGACAGAAAAGGATGTCGACCTGATCCGGATTAACGAAGCTGCGCCGGTCATCGGGGACGTGGCGATGGAGACGATCACAGAAACCATCATCACCGAATCCACGATGATCGGGCACAATCCGTCCACACCGGGCGGACTGGGCACCGGCACCGGGATTACGATCGATATCCGCAATATCGGTCAGTCGAAGCCCGGAGATGCCGTTATCGTAATCATACCCAGAGAGGTCGATTTCGAAAGCTCTTCACAGATGATAAACGAAGCGATGAGCCGGGGGATTCATGTCAACGGAGCCATCGTCCAGAGAGACGACGGCGTGCTGATCAACAACCGGATCAAGAAGGTCATCCCGATCGTCGACGAAGTCAAGCTGATTGAAAAGGTTCCGAGAGGAATGAAGGCTGCCGTAGAGGTCGCGTCTCAGGGACGGGTCGTCGAGCAGCTGTCGAATCCATACGGAATCGCGACGGTATTCGATTTGAGTTCCGACGAAACGAAGCAGGTCGTACCGATATCAAGAGCGCTGATTGGAAACAGGTCCGCGGTCATAATCAAGACTCCCGCGGGAGACGTTAAAGAACGCAAGATTCCCGCCGGGAAGATTATTATTCAGGGCGAAAACAAGAAAGCGGAAGTCAATGTCGACGACGGAGCGCAGACCATTATGGATGCGATCCGCAGTGTCGCTCCGATCGAAGACATTTCAGGAGAACCGGGAACCAATGCCGGCGGAATGCTCGAACGTGTCCGTCAGGTCATGGCGAATCTGACAAACCAGAATCCGAGCCATATTCAGATCCAGGATCTGCTGGCGGTCGATACCTTCGTACCGCAGACAGTCACCGGAGGCATGGCGGAAGAATTTTCGATGGAAAACGCTGTCGGAATCGCCGCGATGGTTAAGGCTGACAAGCTGCAGATGAACATGATCGCCCGCGAGCTCGAAAAAGAGCTCGGCGTGAAGGTGGAAGTCGGCGGCGTTGAAGCGGATATGGCGATTCGGGGCGCCCTTACGACACCCGGAAGCGCGAAACCGCTGGCGATTATCGATATGGGCGCAGGCTCAACCGACGCGGCGATTATCAACAAGGCCGGTCAGATTCATTCGATTCATCTGGCCGGAGCCGGAAACATGGTCACGATGCTTATCGGATCCGAACTCGGATTCGAGGACAGCGGGATTCCGGAGGACATCAAGAAGTATCCGCTTGCAAAGGTTGAAAGTCTGTTCCACATCCGTCATGAAGACGGAACGGTCCAGTTTTTCGATTCGCCGCTGAGTCCGGACGTTTTCGCAAAGGTCGTTATTCTGACGCCGAACGGCATGGTTCCGATTCCCGGACAGAATTCGCTCGAAAAAATCAGAACAGTCCGCCGTGAAGCAAAAGAAAAAGTATTTGTGATGAACGCGATTCGTTCGCTGGAAAAGGTTTCTCCGACCGGAAATATACGCGATATGGAATTTGTAACGCTTGTCGGCGGTTCCGCGCTGGATTTTGAAATCCCGCAGCTCGTAACCGACGCGCTTTCAAAATTCAGCATCGTCGCAGGACGAGCCAACATACGCGGAGTCGAAGGACCGAGAAACGCCGTTGCCACAGGTCTTGTTCTGGCCTACTGTGCGGAAGGTGACGAAAAATGAACGTCAGCTTCGAATCGCCCAGGCCTGAGATCAAGATATACTGGGAAACCGGAACGGATATGCGCGCCGTAAGCGAGATCCTCAGAGGAATCGAAGAAGAAGGCGTTCCCGCGACGACCGAAGAACGAGAAAACGTAGAAAACGCGGTGGTACTCGCGTATAAAGCGGCAGAAGCTTCACATCTCGGAGTCGGAATCGGCATCGCCGATACGATCGCACTTCACTTTATCAAGCTTCAGGAAGACGCACCGCTTTTCCAGATCGGTCTTACAGCGGATTCGGACAGGCTTCGCGCCATCGGATCCAACGCAGCCAGGCTGGTCAAGCACATGCCCTTCAAGAGCATTGACTGAATTCAGGAGAAACGCATTGAAAGATGCACTGGGACTTATTGAAGCAATAGGTCTTGCCACTGCATATGAAGCAGCCGATGCTGCCATGAAAGCCGCTAACGTCAAGCTGCTGGGCTTCGAGCCCTGCAGAGGAGACGGGATGCATACAATTAAGGTGACTGGAGGCGTCGAAGCTGTCAAAGCCGCGGTAGCGGCAGCGCAGGCTGCAGGCTCCAGAGGCAGAGGCGTTTTTTCAGCAGTGGTCATTGCAAGACCTTCTGAGGGAATAATGCCTCTTGTCAGTAACAGCGCAACCTTCGGATGCAGAAAGCAGGATCAAGAGCAGATCTCTGAAACCGACGAGACAGCCCCGGGAACTGCCGAAGAGAAACCTGAAGCATAACGGACTGTTTGAGGAAAGGAGTTCTGCAGATGACAGAGAATGAACGTGCGGTAATTGAGCAGATTGTGATGAACACAGTCAAAAAGCTCCTTGCAGAACGCGACGCACCGACAAGGATCCCGCTCGGGGTCTCGAATAAGCACATCCATCTGACACAGGAGGACGTAGAGATCCTGTTCGGGGAAGGCCATACGCTTACTCCGATCAAGGATCTGGGTCAGCCCGGTCAGTTTGCATGTGAAGAATGTATCGATCTGGAAGGACCGAAAGCCGTGATGAAACATGTTCGCGTGCTCGGACCTGCCAGAGCGGAGACACAGATTGAAATTTCCATGACGGATGCCAGGACCCTCGGGATCAAGGCGCCTGTCAGAGAATCGGGCTGTCTGGCGGATACGCCCGGGATTACGCTCGTCGGACCCGAAGGATCCATCGAGCTTACCCACGGCGTGATCGTCGCGCTCAGGCATATTCATATGCCGCCCGATATTGCGGAACAGCTCGAACTGAACGACGGAGACAGCGTCTTTGTCGAAACGAGCGGTATCCGCCCGACGCTGTTCAGGAACGTGCTCGTCAGAGTTTCACCCAATTATTCGTATGAAATGCATATCGATACGGACGAAGCCAACGCAGCCGGACTGAAAAACGGAGATATATTAAAACTCATTAAGCAGGTTGAATTGTAATGGACTGGAAAAGCGGCAACGACGTTATCCTGGAGTTTGACGAACTGATTAAAAGCGGAAAAGCCCGGCCTCATACCGGTCCGCTCAAAATAGGCGTCGACCTCGGGACAGCAAATATCGTTCTGGCAGCCGTCGATCAGGAGAACAGACCTGTCGCCGGCGTTACGCGACGCGCATCTGTCGTCCGCGACGGAATCGTTGTGGACTATATGGGCGCTGTCAGCATTGTCAGACAGCTCAAGGCGGAGCTCGAAGACATCCTCGGTGAAAGCCTTGATTTCGCCAATGCCGCGACAGCGATTCCGCCGGGAATTCTCGAAGGCAACGCGAAGATCATCGCGAACGTCGTCGACTCGGCAGATTTTAACGTTACCAACGTCGTGGACGAACCGACGGCGGCAGCGACTGTTCTCGGAATCAGGAACGGCGCGGTTGTCGATGTCGGCGGCGGTACGACGGGCATTTCGATCCTGAAGGATGGAGAAGTTGTCTTTACGGCGGACGAACCGACAGGGGGGACTCATATGAGTCTGGTGATCGCCGGAAACAAAAAGATCAGCTTCGACGAAGCGGAAGAGATTAAAATTCACGACGATCAGCGGGTCGTTTTCCCGATTATCAAGCCGGTCGTCGAAAAGATGGCTTCGATCGTTCACCGTTTTATACAGGGCTACGATGTGGATACGATATACGTCGTAGGCGGCGCCTGTGAATTCGACAGATTCGAACAGGTTTTCGAACGCGAAACGGGGATCAAGACGATCAAGCCGGTGGAACCGCTTCTGGTAACGCCGCTCGGCATCGCATTCAACTGCAGATAGGAGTGCCGATTGGATATACAGGCAATTTTAGATAATAAACAGCTGATGGACGCCTTTATCCGGCAGATCGCCGACGAGGTGATCCGACGGCTCGCGAACAAGCCGAAGACGGCACTCGTGGTGTTCTCGGGAGCGGCGATCGGCTTCTCTCAGGAACTGAAGGCGCTCACGCAGCTTGCCGACGAAGGCTGGCAGTTCAAGGTCTTTCTGTCGGACGCCGCGATGTCGATCTTTACACCGGATATGATCCAGGAAAAGCTCGGTGCGGATCAGATTTTCCACGCCGGGATTCGCTACAATCAGAAGGATCTGTACGCAGGCGTAGACAAGATTATCATCGCGTCGACGACTGTGAACACGGCTGCGAAGATTGCAAACGGGATCTGCGACAACGATCTGCTCACTCTCGTGAATCACGGGCTGATGGCGGGAACGGAAACGATCTGCTCTGTCAACGGCGCGTGCCCGGATGATCCGGAACGTGCGAAGCTCGGCATGGGCGTCTCGCCTCCGGGTTACAGGCAGATGCTCAGGGACAACCTGGCGAAGATGCAGAGCTTCGGGATCAGATTGTGTACGGCGGACAGGCTCTACGATACGTGCAGAGACGAGGATGCTCAGGATCAGGCGCAGCAGTGCGCGGCTCCGGTGCAGACAGAATCCGCACCGGTCGTTCAGGCTGCTCCGGAACCGAAACCGGAACCCGTCAAAGCTGAAATCGCAGCGGATCAGGGGGCGACGGTCAGACTGGATAAACATGTGATCAGCAACCGGGATATTCGGGCGAACCGGATAAGCCGGGTGATCGAAGTACCTTCCGACGCCCTGGTAACTCAGAGCGCGGCGGATACGATGCGGGAACTGGGCATTGCGCTCAGAAGGATCTAGGAGGCGGATATGCATTTAGCAAAAGTTGTCGGAAATGTCGTCTCTACGCAGAAGGATCCGAATCTCGTAGGCTGCAAGCTTCTGATCATAAAAAAGATTAACGAAAACGGCGAGTTTGAAAAATACTCGAGTCAGTCTACTGCGATCGCGGTAGACAGCGTAGGCGCGGGCATCGGAGAAACAGTTATCGTCACGACGGGCTCAACAGCCCGTTATGTATACGGCGACAAGCTTGCTCCGCTCGATATGACAATTGTCGGCATTGTCGATGAAATACAGATTGTGTAGGTAAGCTATGCCGAATGTCTATACGAGAACCGGAGATAAAGGCACGACAGGCCTTTTCGGAGGAGCAAGAACACCGAAAAACGATATCCGGGTCGAAGCCTACGGCACAATGGATGAAGCGAACGCCTCTATCGGCTGGGCAAAATCCATTATCGAAGACGAAGCGATCCGGGATATCCTGAACGGGATTCAGAAACGGATATTCGTCCTCGCGGCGGAACTGGCAAGCGATGCAAAGGGCAAGGAAATGCTCGCTGACAAAATCAGTCAGAAGGATGTCGACGAACTGGAACATCAGCTCGACAAATATCTGGCTGTAGTCGGAAAGCAGAAAGATTTCGTCGTACCCGGAGCAAATCCGTCATCCGCAGCTCTGCATCAGGCACGGACTGTGGTCAGACGGGCGGAACGAAGGATCATCGATTATTCGGATCAGGAAACGGTCAGACCGGAACTGATCAAATATGCCAACAGACTTTCGGATCTGCTGTTCGTTCTCGCCAGAATGGAAGAATATAACGACACCGTAAGACAAGTCACCAGAAAAGTCGAAGAAGTACTGAAAAAACAGGGGATACAGACACCGACGGAAGACATTATAGACAAACCCCGGATCAATATCCTGACCCTTGCGAAACGGATGGCGCACGCTTCCAGACTGCGCGCGGCAGAACTCGGCATTCCGATCGTGTTCTCCGCAGTGGATAAGCATGGAAATCTCGTCTATCTCGAACGTGAGGAGGATTCACTTCTTGCGAGCATCGATATCGCCCGTAAAAAAGCTTATACGGCGGCAGCGCTTAAGACGCCCACCGACAAGCTTGCGGAGCTTTCCAAAGAAGACGGCGCACTGTTCGGTCTGCCCTTTACGAGCGACGGAGAGTACGTAATTTTCGGCGGCGGCTATCCGATCGTCATAAACGGAGAGATCATCGGCGCGATTGGTGTATCGGGGGGGACGGCAGAAGAAGATATGCAGATTGCTTCTGCCGGTCTTACGGTACTGGACAGGATATAGGAGAAAAATATGACTATCGATACTCAGGGTCTTGAGGCGATTATCAAAAAAGTCATGGACACCATCGATTTTGCAGAAGAAACCGGCCGTCCGCTGACAGACGGAAAAGACGGTATCTTCGAAGATATCGATGACGCGATTGCAGCTGCCGCCAAAGCCCAGAAAGAGTACATGAAGCTGCCGATGGCGACGCGCACAAAGATTATCGACGCGATCCGCAAGGAGCTCGGCAAAAAAGAAAACATCGAAACGATCTGCAGCAAGGTCGTTGAAGAAACCGGTATGGGAGACTATGACTGCAAGCTGATCAAGCAGAAGCTCGTCGTAGATAAAACTCCCGGCGTCGAAGATCTCGTTACGGAAGCCTTCACAGGCGACGACGGACTGACGCTGGTGGAACTCTCACCATTCGGCGTAATCGGAGCGATCACACCGACGACAAATCCGAACGAAACGATTATCTGCAATTCCATCGGCATGCTCGCGGCAGGCAATACGGTTGTATTCTCGCCGCATCCGCGCTCGATCGAATCCTCGCTGATAACGGTAAGACTTATTAATAAGGCCATCGCGGCAGCCGGCGGACCGGAACATCTGGTCAACACGACATCGAAGCCGTCGCTTGAAGCCAGCCAGAAGCTGATGAAGAATCCGGCGATCCGGATGCTCGTCGCTACAGGCGGTCCCGGCGTTGTTCACGCGGTTCTGTCAAGCGGCAAGAAAGCCATCGGAGCGGGGGCAGGCAATCCGCCTGTACTCGTAGATGAAACCGCCAATATTGAAAAAGCGGCGAAGGATATCATCGACGGCTGCAGCTTTGACAACAACCTGCCGTGCATCGCGGAAAAGGAAGTCGTCGCGGTAGACCAGATTGCGGATTACCTGATCTTCAATATGAAGAAAAACGGCGCGTTCCAGATCACCGACAGAAAAGCGATCGACAAGATTGCTGAAATGGTCTATCCGGGAAGTCTGAACCGCGATTTCGTCGGAAAGCCCGCGACCTATATCGCTGAAAAAGCCGGAATCGAAGTTCCGAAGGACACACGCGTTCTGATCATGGAAACGTCTAAGGATCATACCCTCGCAGTCGAAGAGCTGATGATGCCGATCCTTCCGATTGTCCGGGTCAGCGACGTCGACGAAGGAATCGATGTTTCCGTTGAGCTCGAACACGGCAACCGCCATACCGCGATGATGCATTCGCGCAACGTTGAAAAGCTCAACGAAATGGCAAAACGCATTCAGACGACTATTTTTGTTAAGAACGGTCCGTCCTATGCCGGCATCGGCGTGGGCGGAGAAGGATACACGACGTTTACGATCGCCGGCCCCACAGGGGAAGGTCTCACCTCGGCGAAGGCGTTCGCACGCAAGAGAAGATGCGTCCTCGTAGGCGCGTTCAACGTTCGCTGAAACGCCGGTTAGGAGAGAGTCATGGGACAGAATCTCGTAGAACTGGCCCGCAGCGGTGGAATTGTCGGCGCCGGAGGCGCCGGCTTCCCCACGGCGGTCAAGCTTGATGCGACATGCGATACCGTTATCGTAAACGGCGCGGAATGCGAACCTCTGCTTCGTGTGGACCAGCAGCTGATGGTTGACAAAGCGGAAGAAATGCTTGAAACGCTGGCGGCAGTCGTCGAACAGACGGGTGCGAAGGAAGGCGTGGTCGGACTGAAGAAGAAGTACGTTCCGGCGATCAATAAGCTTAATACGCTCCTTCCGAAATATCCGAAGCTGCGTCTTTTTATTCTGGAAAATTTCTATCCGGCCGGAGACGAACAGACACTGGTTTACGAAGTGACAGGAAAGAGCGTTCCGGAAGGCGGGATCCCGCTTAATGTGGGCGCGCTCGTCATCAACGTCGAAACACTGCTTAACCTGTACAACATGGCAGAGTATGATAAGCCGGTTATCGATTCGTATATTACGGTGACGGGAGCAGTCAGAAATCCGGTCACGGTGCTTGTTCCGATTGGCATCACGGTTCGCGAAGCCCTCGAGCTTGCCGGCGGACCGACCATCGACGATTACGCCGTGATAAACGGCGGCCCGATGATGGGAAAGATCGTCAGTCCGGATTCTCAGATTACAAAGACGACAAAGGGGCTGATCGTACTGCCGAAGGATGCCCGTGTGATCGAATCAAAGACGAGACCGGTCTCCCGGTCGATTCGTGATGCGGCGTCCGCGTGCATGCAGTGCTCGCTGTGCTCGGAGGTCTGTCCGCGCCACAGGCTCGGTCATAATCTCGAACCGCACAAGCTGATGAGAATAGCGGCTTACGGGAATACGCTTGACAGACAGGCCCTCGCGACGACGGCGTTTTTGTGCTGCGACTGCGGACTTTGCCAGTATGCCTGCGTCATGGATCTGCAGCCCTGGAAGTTCAATCAGGAGTTGAAGCGCCAGTTCGGAGCTGCCGGAGTCAGAAATCCTCACCACAGCAGCGACGTACATGCGATTCGTTTCGCGGATACCCACCGTTTTGATGTGCACAGACTGATCTCACGTCTCGGGCTCGCCCGCTACGACGTGCCGGCTCCGATGATTCCGGACCGTCTTGATTACACCACCGTTTCGATCCCGCTGTCTCAGCATATCGGTGCTCCGTCGACGCCTGTCGTAAGTGTCGGCGATACTGTCACGCGCGGTCAGCTTATCGGAGACATTCCGGAAGGAAAGCTCGGAGCGAAAATATTCGCCAGTATTGACGGAACGGTCACGGACATCAGCGGTAACAAGATAACGATCAGCGCAGCATAGGGCAGGAGATTTTATTGTGAAAAAAGCATTAGGATTTATCGAATTCAAAACAATTCCGGTAGGTATCGAAGCGACTGACGAAATGCTAAAATCCGGAAACGTTGAGCTCGTCACATCGACTCCGATCTGCCCCGGCAAATTTATGACGATTATTTCCGGCGATGTCGGAGCCGTACAGTCTTCGATCAAAACCGGAGAACGGATCGGAGATTCATACGTGATCGATGCGTACATGATCTCCAATATCAATGAAAAAGTCATGCCGGCGCTGACAGGAACGATGCCGATGCCGGAGATCGAATCTCTCGGAATGGTCGAAACGATCGACGGGATCTCTTCGATTCTTGCGGCGGATGCGGCGGCGAAGGCTTCGAACATCGAACTGATCGAGATCAGGATCGCACGCGGTCTCGGCGGGAAAGCGTATTTTATCGTGACCGGGGAAGTATCGTCGGTCAAACGGGCGATTCAGGCGGCGATCGATGTGCTCAAGGAAACCAGCAGCATTACGAGCCACACTGTTATCGCGCGTCCGCATAAGGATCTGAAAAATATACTCGCATGAACATTTCGGCTCAGGCTTCCACCTGAGCCGTTCTGCTTATCAGCCGCTTCACGAATGATGACGGACATCGGTGAAACTGCTGACGCAGAAAGGAAACTCGATGAAAACCATTAGCTTTTTCAATTTAAAAGGCGGATGCGGAAAGACCACGTCTCTGATCAATCTGGGATGGCTTCTTGCGCAGCGGGAGGCGAAAACAGGCGGACGGGTGCTTCTGATCGACGCGGACATGCAGAGCAATCTGACAAATTCGATTCTCGACTACGATACGAAAAGACACAGTATTTACGATGTCATGACGGGCAGACGCGCCGCGCAGGAGGTGATCCTGCCGGTGCGGGATAATGTCGATCTGATCCCGTCGAGTCTGATGATGGCAGCGATCGAGCCGAAGCTTGACAGCGCCAGAAATAAGGCGTGGATACTTGAAGAGGCGCTGATACCGCTGCAGGACCGTTATTCCTACTGCCTGATAGACTGCTCGCCGTCGTTCAGCACGATGACGATAAACGCGATCCTGGCATCTGAACTGATTTTTATACCTGTTCAGACTGAATATTATGCCGTAGACGGTGTACATTTACTAGAGGAAACCCTCTCCTATATTAATCAGCAATATGGATTGAATAAACAGATTGACTGTATATTCGCATCGATTCACGATAAGCGGAACAACATCAACAAGCTGCAGTACGAAAGCCTGACGGAAAACTTTCCGGATAAGTTTATGAAGACGGCGGTTAGAAAAAATGTTGCGCTCGTTGAGTCACCGGTTTTCAGAGAATCCATATTCGAATATAAACCATCTTCAACGGGAGCAGAGGACTACCGAAACCTGTTTAAAGAAATTGAAGAAAAGGGAGAATTCTAATGGCTGCGAAGAAAAATCTTAAAAACAAACTGGACCAGCATAACAAGGAAATCAAGAGCAGCAGCGAACTCAACGATCGTCTGGCTGCCGATATTCCAGAAACCGGTCAGGAAGCGCAGGAAGGTCTGTATACGGATTCTGTCGAAGCTGCGGATACGCTGGAATCTACGGGAGATACGACACAGTGGCAGCGGCAGAATTCGGCTGAATCTGAAACCGATGCTGCCGTAGAAGACGATATGGTCGCGCATCCGGAAGCGGCGGATACTGACAGACCGACCATTCAGTCGCCGGATTCGAAACAGACGCTCAAAGAAGCGGAAGAAGGACTTGGCTCAGCTCAGGCCGCGGCTTCCGATATTCTTGAATCCACTGGTGACACGACACAGTGGCAGCGCCAGAATTCTGCGGAATCGGTCACGGACGAAGCGGTCGAAGTGACGATGGATGAAGAAACGCTCAAACGCAGGGCAGTCGAACAGGCGAAATCCATACCTGAAACCGACAGACTGCATTCGGATATTCCGGAAACCCGCAGGGAAGCTGAAGAAGCCGTGCGGGTGGACAATGTCGAAGCGGATATCGATATCGAAGCGACCGGAGACGTGACGGAATGGCAGGATGCCGGCGCAGAAGAAGCGGAAACCGACGCGGCAGTCGAAGTGACGGAAACGAAGCCTAAAAGACATGTCAAGGACGACCTGCCGGATTACCTGCTCTGATTTTTATTGAAGACTGCAGCTTCCCGGATAACCGGGAGGCTGTTTTTTTTATGCTTCTCTTTGTTATACTAAGAGCACAGGAGGAAGCATGAGCTATCTAGCGCTTTACAGAAAATACAGACCGTCACGGTTTGAAGATGTTTCCGGTCAGGATACGACCGTCAGAATTCTCAGAAATCAGATCGTTACGGGAAGAATCGGGCATGCTTATCTTTTCTCCGGCATTCGCGGAACAGGAAAGACGACCCTGGCCAAAATATTCGCGAGAGCTGTCAGCTGTGAGAATCCGCAGGACGGAAGCCCCTGCGGCGTGTGTCCGACATGCGTAGAGCTCGGAAGAGCCGGCGCGATGGATATCGTTGAAATCGATGCTGCTTCCAACCGCGGTGTCGACGAGATCCGCGATCTCAGAGAAAAGGTAAAATATCCGCCCACCACAGGCAGTTTCAAAGTCTACATCATCGACGAAGTGCATATGCTCACGAAAGAAGCATTTAACGCCCTCCTCAAAACGCTGGAGGAGCCGCCTGAACATGCGATCTTTCTGCTGGCGACAACGGAGCCGGCAAAGCTTCCGGCGACGATCCAGTCACGCTGTCAGTGCTTTGAGATCCATCCGATCGGAGAGCCGGTAATCGAACGGCGCATGAGGGAGATCAGCGGTCTGGAAGGACTCGTCTTCGACGACGAGGCTTACAGAGTCATGGCTCAGCGGGCGCATCATTCGATGCGCGACGGACTGAGCCTTCTCGATCAGGCGTCGGACCTGGAGCTGCCCGGAACGATGATCACGGGGACCGAGGTCAGGGAGCTGCTTGGAACCGCCCGGGAAGACTCTCTGCGGCAGATCGCCGATGCACACAGCAGGCGGGATCCCGGAGCGCTTATAGAGGCGCTGGGCAGACTCAGAGAAGCGGGCGTATCCGAAAATCTGCTTCTTGAGGATCTGATCAGACACTACAGAGATCTGATTCTGATTCGGGCCGGCGGGGGCGGCGACGCGGAAAACACGGCTCAGGCGGAAGAATTTGAGCTGTCAGAATTGTACAGGGCGGTTAACGTACTTATAGACGCCCATGCGAAGCTGCGATTCAACAGTCTCAGCGATGTGATCACGGATACAGCGCTGCTCAGGCTGTGCGCGGGCCCGGAAGAACCCCGCAGAGCTGCAGCGCCTGCGGGACAGACCGCAGCGACAGGATATGCAGCACCGGATAGACAGGCCGCACCAGTTAGACAGACCGCACCGGATAGACAATCCGCAGCGGCAGACCGGACGGCAGAGACGGTACGGCCGGCTGCGGAACCGGCGGTCAGGTCCGAAGCGGAACAGGCTCCGGCAGGGTATCCGGAAACAGCACAGCGGGTGAGAGCAGAAGCCGAATCGCCGGCTGCTGCGGCTCCGGCAGAACGGCCGTCCCGTACGCAGAAGCAGAGCGCGGCACCGCGTCAGGCATCCTCAGGGCAGAAGGTCAAGTCCGCCGAGATCAGGAACACCGCGCTTAACAGACTTCACGGCAAGATGTCGGAGGAAGTCCTCAAAAGCGCGGAGCTTGTGCGTTCGGGCGGAGCCTTTTATCTGCTGCTCTCTGAGACGGAGTGGGATCTTGAAAGCCGGCGGGTCAGCTACGCAGTCAGAGAGATTGAAAAGACGCTGGTTGAGATTACCGGACGTAAGGAAGGCCTTAAGGCTGTCGGAAGAGCCGCTTTTGAGCAGAAGATGCGGCAGTCTCAAAGCAAAGTACATGTTGAAGTACAAAATAAAGAACAGAAAACAGAACGGACCGGTCAGCCTCAGATAAACACGTCCGCGTCTCCCGCGCAGGCAGCGCCTGTTCAGAAGCAGGAGCCCTCCGTCGGCAGCGCGGACACGCCCGAACAGGCCCCGGCGCCCTCCGGAGCGCCGCCGGATATGGAGCGGCTCTTCCGTGAAATCGTGCCCGGCGACTACCCGTATATAAAAAAGTGACGGGTCTGAAACACTGGCGCGATTTAGTTTTTCTGTAAAAGATTAATGGTATAATGAAATGAAATCGATACAACTATCGAATTCATTCTGTGTTCATCAGGAATGAACGAATTAAAGACAGCAGTGAGAGGTACGGATGGCGAAACGAAAAATGCCGATTCCCAGTAGAAAAGGCGGAAAGCCGGCTGGGAACAAAAACGATATGATGAAGCAGATCCAGAAGATGCAGGAGGAGATGCTTAAGAATCAGGAAGAACTGGAAGACAAGAGCTATGAAGGCAGCTCCGGCGGCGGAGCAGTCACGGTAACGGCAAGCGGCGCCAAGCGCATCACTGCCGTAAATATCGATCCGGATGTTGTCGATGAAGACGATATTGAAATGCTCGAGGATCTGGTGATGACCGCAGTCAACGAAGCGCTCGCCAAGGCTGACGACGAGAGCGCAAGCCAGATGGAAAAGCTGACAGGCGGCATGGGCGGTCTGGGCGGAATGAATATTCCCGGACTGAGCTAGTTGAACGCATATCCCAAGGCTCTTTCAACGTTAATCGAGGAGCTGGCGAAGCTGCCCGGTGTCGGTGAAAAATCCGCATCGAGGCTCGCTTTTCATCTGATTGACGTTCCGAAGGAAGATATCGACGGACTGATCAGCGCGCTGAACGGCGCGCAGCAGAATATCGGGCTCTGTCCGGAATGTTTTTCGGTGACCGATCAGGAGCTCTGCTCAATCTGCTCGGACCCGAAACGAGATCGTTCTCAGATCTGCGTCGTGGAAAACACGCGCGATATTTATGCGATCGAACGGACGCTCGAATATAAGGGGCTTTACCACGTACTGCACGGCGCGATCTCTCCTCTTGAAGGGATCGGACCGGGCGATATCCGCGCGGCGGAGCTCGTGAAGCGCGTCTCGGGCGGGAATGTCAAAGAAGTGATTATGGCTACCAACCCGTCGCCCGAAGGCGAGGCAACCGCGATGTATCTGAAGAATCTTCTGACTCCGCTGGGCGCAGTCGTCACCCGGCTCGCGAAGGGGATTCCGGTCGGCGCGGATGTAGAATATATTGATGAAATAACACTGATCAAAGCTTTTGAAGGACGGTACAAGATCTGAACCGCCTTAAAATATAACAAAACAAGGGTGAGGAACATGTTAAAAAAAGGAATCGGAGCATCACCGGGAATCGCGATCGCAAAAGCGTTTGTTTATGAAAAAGTAGAAGCTGAAATTCCGCAGTATACGGTCGAAGACCGCGACGCGGAAATCGAACGTCTGCAGCGGGCGCTTGACGAAAGCAAGACGCAGCTTCTTCAGATCAAAGATAAGGCGGCGGAAGCTCTGGGCGCGGAAGAAGCGGAAGTCTTTGAAGCGCACGCGATGATCCTCGAAGACCCGGAATTTGCGGATGCAATCAAAAATGAAATCAGCAGCAGCGGAACCAACGCGGTTCAGGCTGCAAAGGGCGTCGTCGACATGTTTTACGCGATGTTCGACGCGATGGACGATCCGTATTTCCGCGGCAGGGCGGCGGATATCAGAGACGTCGGAACCCGTGTCATCAACAATCTGCTCGGCATCGAAAACATCGACCTGTCCAGCATGCCTGAAGATACGATCCTGATCGCGGAAGACCTTGCACCGTCAGATACGGCACAGATGGATAAAGTCCATGTCAAAGGCTTTGCGACGGATATCGGCAGCCGTACGAGCCATACGGCCATTATGGCGCGCAGCCTGGAAATCCCGGCGGTCCTCGGACTCGGCGATATCACGACGGCAGCAAAAACAGGCGATCTGGTCATTGTAGACGGATCGACTGGCGAAGTAATCGTACTGCCGACAGCCGAAGAACTCGAAAAATACAAGGCTCTTCAGGCGAAATTTATCGCATATCAGAAAGAACTGGCGGAACTGAAGGACGCGGAAGCGATCACGACAGACGGCCACAGAGTCGAACTCGTCGGCAATATAGGTTCTCCGAACGATATCGAAGGCGTACTGAAGAACGGCGGAGAAGGCGTAGGCCTCTATCGTACGGAATTCCTGTACATGGACTCCGACACGATGCCTGACGAAGAAGTTCAGTTCACAGCATATAAGAAGGTTATTCAGGCTTTCGGCGACAGACCGGTCATTATCCGCACGCTCGACATCGGCGGCGACAAGAAGCTGCCGTATCTGCCGCTTGAAGAAGAAATGAATCCGTTCCTCGGACTGCGCGCGATCCGTCTGTGCTTCCAGAATGAAGAACTGTTCAAGACGCAGCTGCGCGCGATTCTTCGCGCAAGCGCCTTCGGAAATGCGAAAATCATGTTCCCGATGATCTCCGTCGTATCGGAAGTTATCCAGGGCAAGAAGCTTCTTGCTGAATGCATGAAGGAACTCGACGACGAAAAGATCGCCTACAATAAGGACATCTCTGTCGGGATCATGGTAGAAATACCTGCCGCGGCAGTGACTGCCGATATCATCGTTCCGGAAGTATCGTTCTTCTCGATCGGTACGAACGACCTGTGCCAGTACACACTGGCGGTAGACAGGATGAATCAGAACGTTTCGTATCTGTACGATCCCTTCCATCCTGCGATTATCCGTCTCGTCAAGAACGTAATCCAGGCTTCACACTCAGAAGTCGGAAAATTCACGGGTATGTGCGGCGAATTCGCCGGCGATCCCTATGCGACACTGCTGCTGATGGGCCTCGGACTGGACGAATTCTCGATGAGCGCATCAAGCATTCCGCAGGTCAAGAAGATCATACGCAGCGTTTCGTATCAGCAGGCTCAGGATATCGCCAACAAGGCGCTGACGCTGTCAACAGGAAAAGAAGTGCTCGATTATATTAAGGGCGAATTAGATAAACTCGGCATCACCGTCATGTGATCGCCGACGGGGGTGAAGATGAGTACAAGTGAAAAAGCCTCGCGGGAGGTAACTGTCACGAATGAAACCGGCCTGCATGCAAGACCGGCTTCGCAGTTCGTCCAGAAGGCCGCGCACCATAAAGCGGATATTCATGTTATCAAGGATAACAGGCATATCAACGCGAAAAGCATTATGGGAATCTTATCCGGCGGGATCGCTCAGGGTTCGAAGATCACGATCGAAGCGGAAGGCCCGGATGCTCAGGAAGCGGTTGACGAGCTGGTGGATCTGATTGAAAACGGCTTTGACGACGAATAATGTCGCTGCTGCCGCTTAAGAGGGTATATGCTGTTTAACAGGCATAACCTGAAAATATGCGGGTAAATCCCGTAATAACGGAGGAAATTATGAGCTGCGAAAAAGGTAATTTTATCTGCGGTCTTTTTATCGGCGCGCTTATCGGGACGGCGGCAGGAATGCTGACGGCACCGGAATCCGGCAAGGATACGAGAAACAGGATCAAGAAGGATACGGAAGACGCTTTCGGATCTGTCTATGATCAGGCTGCCGAATACGGCGATTCGATGAAGAAACAGTTCGACGAATTCGCTGACGGCATCAACGAAAAGATCAATCAGTACAAAATGCAGATTGAAAACAAGATCCAGGAAATCCAGGATGAAGTAAACCAGGATATCGCGGATCTTAACGAAGAACTCGAAAAGCTTCAGGACGAAGAAGAAGCACAGGCTCAGAACGCGGCTGTCGGAGCGGAAGAATCCGCTGCAGGAGCGGGAGCTGACGCTAAATAATGATTACTTTTTCGATGAGCTGGTGGGAACTCGCTCTGATGATCATCGCAATCGCGGTAATCTTCGGAACGGTGGCTCTCGTCAGGCTTTTGAAATCTGTTTCCGCAACGGTTGAAACTGCGGAAAACATGATGAAGGAAAACAGGAAGCAGATCGACGCGATCGTTGAAAATATCGACGGAATTACGAACAATACGAACGATATAACCGCGAAAGCGAACGTGATGACGGATAATCTCGAACAGACGATGCGTCACATGGAAGAAGATGTCCTGAATCCTGCAATTGCGGTAATGAGCAAGATCTCTAAGATACTCGGGATCCTGAAAAAGAAATGATTTAAACAAAAACCGGGCTCCCCGGTTTTTGTTTTTTGAAAAAGGGTATAAACAATAACCGGATAACTTGCTTTCGTGATTTAAAACATTTGCAAAAAGAGCAGAACAAATCTTTAAAAGCTTAGGAGAAAAGCGTATGTTAACAATAGATTTATTAAATGACGGACGTAAAGGCTGCAAGATTACTGGAGAAGTCGACGTAGCAGTGGCCGCACCGTTTAGGGAAGCGCTTCAGAAAGCTGTTGATTCGGGAACTGAAGAGATTTATCTGGATCTTTCAGATATGGATTATATTGACAGTACGGGTATCGGCATTCTTATCGATATGAAAAAGAACGTAATGAAGCCGGGGCAGCAGTTTATCCTGATTCATCCGAAGCGCAGCATCGCGAAGCTGTTTCAGCTTACGGGCGTAGATCAGATATTCCAGATCGCGGAGGCGTGACATGAGCACACAGGAACAGGATCTTTCCAGGCAGCTTCTAAACGGTGAACAGGTCATGCTTGAGCTACCGGGGATGCCGGAGTTTATTTCTCTGGCCCGTCTGTCGGCTGCATCCGTCGGAAACATCATCGGATTTCCGATCGATGATATCGAAGATCTGAAGGTCGCGCTCTCTGAAGCGTGCACGAATGCGATGCAGTACGGATGCGATGAATATATGACCTATACAGTCACTTTCACACTGTATTCCGATCGTCTTATCGTCGATGTAGCGGATAAAGGACAGGGGTGTGATTTTGAAGCCCTGCAGGAGCCCGCTCTCAACGGTACCCAGGTCGGGGGCTTCGGCCTGTACATAATCCGTACTCTGATGGACGAGATGAATATTGACTGCAGCGAGGGAGCAGGGACTGTACTGACCATGACGAAACTTCTGAGGCCGCAGCATGGAATACAATAACCAGTTCTCCAAGGAAGAGGCCAAGGAGATGTTTCGGGAGCTGAAGAAGACGGGAGACCGGGAGATTCGAAAGCAGCTTATCGAAAATTATATGTATATTCCGAAGCTTCTCGTAAAAAAATACGCCTACCGGAGCGGAGATGTCGAGGATATTTACCAGGTAGCCTGTCTGGGACTCATGTATGCGGTAGACCGGTATGATCCGGAACGCGGCTATGAATTCGACACCTTCGCCTCTCCGACGATTATCGGCGAGATCAAAAAGTATTACAGAGACAAGCAGTTTATCATCCGGGTTCCGAGACGGATTCAGGAGCTGAACAGGGAGATCAACAGGGCGCGCACAACCCTCGAGCACAAGCTGATGCGCACGCCTACCATCAAGGAGATCGCCCAGTACCTGGAGGTCACGGAAGAACAGGTGATCGAAGCGCTCGAAGGCAACAACGTGTTTTATCCGAAATCGCTGTCGATGGAATTCGACAACAATTCGGACGGGCAGGAAACGACGCTGATGGATCTGATCGGCGAAGAAGACGAACAGATCGATAATATCGCGAACGTCGAAGATCTTCGTCAGCGGCTCGCGACGCTCAATCCGGTGGAACGGATGATTATCGAAGAACGTTACTATAAAGGAAAGACGCAGAAAGAGGTAGCCGCGATTATCGGGAAATCTCAGATGACGGTTTCAAGACTCGAAAAGAAGGTCATGGAGAAACTGCGTTCCGACAAATAAAAAGGACTCCGGACGGAGTCCTTTTTTAGTGGACAAAAGGCGCTCCGGGACCGGCTTTCGATAAAAAGGATATGGAAATGCAAACGGTTGTGTTATAGAATGGACAATGCAGATGAAAACCTGTACAATTATGAAAAAAGAATGCTACGGACCCAAAGAAGGAGAGCGAAATGAAAACATATCCAACAAAAAACATCAGAAACATTCTTCTGCTCGGACACGGCGGATGCGGAAAGACTACGCTGACTGAAGCGCTGGCGTTTAATGCCGGAGCGATTGACAGGATGGGACGCATCGACGAAGGAAATACGCTGTCCGATTTCGACGCGGAAGAAAAGAGACGGATGTTCTCAATCTCCTCCTCGGTCATTCCCGTTGAATACGGCGGACATAAAATTAATATTATCGATGTCCCCGGCTATTTTGACTTTATCGGAGACGCCTATGCCGCTCTCCGGGTGGCGGATGCCGCCGTGATTGTCGTCGACGCCCTTTCGGGGGTTCAGGTCGGCACCGAAAAAGCGCTGGAACTGCTTGAAAAAGCGGATATCCCTGCTTTTATTGTCGTCAATAAGGGAGACCGCGACAACGCGGACTTCGGCAAGGTTCTCGACAGCCTCAAGGACCTGCTGGGCAACAAGGTTATCCCGTTCGAACTTCCGATGGGCGAAGGCGAACAGATGCGCGGGGTCGTTAATATTGTCGATATGACAGGCAGCGAACGAAGAGACAACCGCTGTTTCGATACGACTGTTCCCGATGAAATGAAGGAAGATCTTGCGCCCTACCGTGAAATGATCATGGAAAGTGTCGCTCAGACCAGCGAAGATCTGATGGATAAATATTTCTCCGGCGAGGAACTCAGCTC
>CALMRA010000289.1 GCA_937872065.1 uncultured Eubacteriaceae bacterium
GGACGGTCAAGCCTGCCGTATCTGTCCGATATGGACTGCTTCATCTGATCTGCCAGATACCGTACGTAGGACTGCATCGTAATGTAGAGCCCTTCTTCGCTAAGCTCTCCCATTTGAGCTGCCGGTATGCTGCCGCCGGCAATCTGGGCCGCATCGATAATTTCGTCATTATGCATATAGAATGTACAGAAATCTGGAGCACACGAGAGTCCTACACAGCCGGCTGCTGCAAACTCCAGCTCGTCGCTGTTATGTACGACTCGGTCCGGCGTCCGTCGTTCCATATTTTTGAGCTGAGTCGACAGCTTCACCCAGTTTCTCGGACAGGCGATCATATCGTAGGGCTTATCCACATCCATGACATGGAGACTGTCCGGTTTGAACGCAAGATAGGAAATGATAATCGGGTGAATGTCATTCTTCTCCGCCCAGTTTTTCCATACTGTAAAATTCTCCTCGACCCGCCAGCAGAATCCTCTGCTCAGGAATGCCGGCTCCATACCGCGAAAATCCCCGCCGTCATCCGGACCGTTGCCTGCGGCAACCACAAGCCATCGTTCCGGCAGTTTGTATTCACCGAGTCTCCTGCTTTCGTCCAGCAGCTGGTACACCGCGCTTCGCATGGATCTCGGAGAAGATGTGACTTCGTCCAGCAGCAGTATTCCCTGTCCCCGATCCTCTGTCGGCGGCAGAAGTCGTGTCGGCGCATGCGCCGTCATCCCGTCCTTGTCGATGTACGGAAGTCCGATCAGATCCGATTCCTGATAATGGGAGAGTCGCAGCTCCACATATCCGATATTCAGATTTTTGGCAAGCTTGCAGACAGCTTCGGTTTTCCCGACGCCGCTCTTTCCCAGAAGAATGACCGGCGTGTAGTCGTCATCGTTAAGCTGAATCTCGATCTGACCGATAACACTCTCGATATCCGTCCTGATCATATTCAGAGTCTCAAACTGCATTGTCACCTCTGACCACCTCCCCGAAACCCGGATGAAATTTAGCTGCCTGAACCGAATGATCGCCGCTCAGGATCCAAACCGTTTCCATATCGTACTGTCTGGCATATTTTTCATCAATCGGGTTGATATGACCGTCCGTAAATATCAGAATAAGAAGCGGTTTTTATCTTCCCGCAAAGCTGTCGAAGAGGCACTGCGGACTGGTGCCGCCTCTGCCCTTGACGAACTTTCCTGCCCGGGTAAAGTCACGGATATTTTCCAGCGGCATCACGCCTTCGACTTCCTCGTCCCAGTAAATGAGTTCAGCTTTCATATCATACTGATCCAGCAGCATCCGAATATGCTTCAGCGACATCGCAATATCGGAATCCGCCATGGATGCCGATGTATCCACACAGATTTTGATTCCGTACAGACATTCGTCGTTGATCACATTTCCTTCTATATAGATTCCTTTATATGCAAATCGCC
>CALMRA010000290.1 GCA_937872065.1 uncultured Eubacteriaceae bacterium
GTTTATCCCCGTTTTTCTGCCAGAGCCTTCTTCAGATAGGGTCCCGTCGGAGAATTCTTCGTCTCAGCGATTTGCTCAGGCGTCCCCGTCCCGATTACCTGTCCGCCTGCGTCTCCGCCTTCCGGGCCCATTTCGATAAGCCAGTCCGCGGACTTTATCAGGTCGATATTGTGTTCGATGACGACGACGGTGCTGCCCTGATCGACGAGACGCTGCAGAACCTGGATCAGACGGTTCACATCGTCCATATGCAGTCCTGTCGTCGGTTCGTCGAGGATATACATAGTCCGGCCCGTGTTGATCTTGCACAGCTCCGAGGCGAGCTTGACGCGCTGCGCTTCCCCGCCGGAGAGCTGCGTCGACGGCTGTCCGAGCCTGACGTAGCCGAGGCCGACATCCAGAAGCGTCTGCAGGATCTTTTCGATACGCGGCAGATTCTTAAAGAATTCGTGCGCCTCCTCGATGGTCATATCCAGGACCTCCGAGATGCTTTTCCCTTTATACTTGACTTCGAGTGTCTCGCGGTTATACCGTGCGCCGCCGCAGACCTCGCAGGGGACTTCGACATCCGGCAGGAAGTTCATCTCGATGGTTTTGATCCCGTCTCCCTTGCAGGCCTCGCAGCGGCCGCCCTTGACGTTGAACGAGAAGCGGCCCTTGTTATAGCCCCTGGCCTTGGCTTCGGGAGTCGCCGCGAACAGGTCGCGGATAATATCGAAGACCTTGGTATAGGTCGCGGGATTCGAGCGCGGTGTCCGTCCGATGGGGCTCTGATCGATTGCGATTACCTTGTCGATATGCTCGATGCCTTCCATCGCCTTGTGCTCGCCCGGTTCGTAGCTGGTGCCGTGATACAGCTTCTGTGCGAGACCCTTGAACAGAATCTCGTTGACGAGGGAGGATTTTCCCGAGCCGGATACGCCGATTACCGAGATAAATTCTCCAAGAGGAAATTCCGCCGTGATATTCTTCAGATTGTTGGTCTTCGCGCCCTTAATGACGATCTTGTCGCCGTTTCCGCTCCGCCGCTCCTCTGGTACCGGAATGAATTTCTTCCCCGCGAGGTACTGTCCCGTCAGCGACTCCGGACAGGCTTTGATCTCTTCAAGGGAGCCCGCCGCGACGATCTCGCCGCCGTGTTCACCGGCTCCGGGACCGACATCGACGAGATAGTCGGCCGCTTCGAGCGTCTCTTCGTCGTGCTCGACGATGATCAGCGTATTGCCCAGCTGTGTCAGGTCTCTGAGGGTGTTCAGAAGCTTCGCGTTGTCCCTCTGATGCAGACCGATAGACGGTTCGTCGAGAACGTACAGGACCCCCATCAGCTTTGACGACAGCTGCGAGGACAGCTTGATGCGCTGGGATTCTCCGCCTGAGAGCGTCGCCGCGCTTCTCGAAAGCGTCAGATAGTCGAGACCGACATCCGACAGGAACTTGAGCCGGACCTTGATCTCCTGAAGCAGCATGTCCGCGATATGAGCCTGAGTCGGAGTCAGCCGCAGTTCGTCGAAGAAATCGCCGAGGGCTGTGACTGACATGTCCGTAAGCTCGATAATATTGCGTCCGCCCACCGTGACGGCCAGCGCATTCGGGTTCAGACGCTTTCCGCCGCAGGTCGGACAGACGGAATCCTTCATGTACTTTTCGATCCGGTCGCGGATATTCGGGTAATCCGTCGAGTGATAGCGGCGGTTCATCCTGTTTACCGAGCCCTCCCAGATCCCGTCCCGGCCGGCGTCATAATCCGTCCCGAACAGGATATCGTCGACGAGTCCCTCGGGCGCGTTTTTCAGCGGCTCGTACACCGAGAAATTGTAATGATGAGCGATATCGTGAACCGCATCGTCAAAATAGCCGTAATCGTAGCGGTTGCTGGCGAATTTAATCCCGCCCTCGTCGATGGACATCTCCGGATCCGGATAGACGAGACGCGGGTCCACGCTTTTGTGAAAACCGAGACCGTTGCAGTCCGGACACATCCCGAAGGGATTGTTGAACGAGAACGAGCGCGGCTCCAGCACCGGCATGTTGATATTGCAGTCCGGACACGAGAGATTTTCGGAGAACAGCTCCGTTTCCCCGCCGATGATATCGCATTCCACAAGTCCGTCCGCAAGACGAAGCGCGGCTTCGACGGAGTCCGTCAGACGCTTGCGGATGCCGTCCTTAATTTTCAGACGGTCGATGACCACCGATATCGTATGCTTGAACGTCTTTTTAAGCCTGATGTTCTCCGACAGATCGTACAGCTGTCCGTCGACGATGACACGGGCGTAGCCGTCCTTTCGCAGCCGTTCGAACAGCCGCTTGAATTCCCCTTTTTCCGAGCGGACAATCGGCGCGAGGATCTGGAACTTTGTCCCTTCCGGATGCGCGAGGATCTTGTCGATAATCTGGTCAATGCTCTGGCTCGTGATCTCCCGTCCGCAGTTCGGGCAGTGCGGGATCCCGATTCTCGCGTACAGCAGACGGAAATAGTCGTAGATCTCCGTAACCGTACCCACTGTCGAACGGGGATTCTTGTTTGTCGTCTTCTGTTCGATTGAGATCGCAGGAGAAAGTCCTTCGATGCTCTCGACCTTCGGCTTCTGGGTATTTCCGAGAAACTGTCTGGCATAGCTCGACAGTGACTCCATGTAGCGTCTCTGTCCTTCCGCGTAAATCGTATCGAACGCGAGAGTCGTCTTGCCGCTCCCCGACACTCCGGAGAAGACGACCATCTTGTCTCTCGGGATTGTCAGATCGACGTTTTTTAAATTGTGCTCCTGCGCCCCCTTAACCTGGATTGTATCCATCGTACCTTCTTTCTGATACTGTTTATTTCATGTTATGCGCTGCTGTCAGCTCCGCCGCTTATTCGGGCGGACACCGTGCTTCTTTGTGCCTTCTCCGCGTTTTTTCTTCTTCGGACGCACGCGTTTCGTGTCGTCTTCGTCGAACAGCGCGTTCTCTTTCGTTTCCGCGCGCCGCGTTCCGGCGATTTCCTTATCCTTCTTGATGTTCATCACATCTTTTTTCGTATCTTCCTGACGCATCGTCTCGAGAACCTTGATCTGATCGCGCAGACGGGCCGCTTCTTCAAACGCCATCTGTTCGGCGGCTTCGTTCATCTGCTGAGTCAGCGCCTCGATCTGTTCTTCAATGTTTTCAGGTTCAGCCGTTTCAGCGATGTATTCCGCTTCTTCTTCCGCGGCCGTCGTCGCCTGTATGATACCCCGGATATCTTTTTTGACAGACATCGGGATAATATTGTGTTCTTCGTTGTACTGCTGCTGGATTTCGCGTCTGCGGTTCGTTTCTGAAATCGCCGCGTTCATCGACTTCGTGATCTTGTCGGCGTACATGATGACCTTGCCGTCGACGTTTCTCGCGGCGCGGCCGACGGTCTGAATCAGCGAGGTTTCGCTTCTCAGATAGCCTTCCTTGTCCGCGTCGAGGATCGCGACGAGGCCGACCTCAGGCAGGTCGAGACCTTCTCTGAGCAGGTTGATGCCCACCAGAATATCGAAATTACCGAGCCGCAGGTCCCGCAGGATCTTCATACGCTCGATGGTGTCGATATCCGAATGCAGGTAGTTGACGCGAAGTCCGTGTTCCTTCAGATAGCGGGTCAGATCCTCCGCCATCTTCTTCGTCAGCGTCGTGACCAGCACGCGGTTGCCGCCGGCGATCGTATCGCGGATCTCCCCTTCGAGATCGTCGATCTGCCCCTTGATCGGACGGACCGAGATCTCCGGATCGATGAGCCCCGTAGGCCTGATGATCTGTTCGACCGTATTCTGGCTGTGCTCCTTCTCGAAGGGACCCGGCGTCGCCGAGGTAAAGACGATCTGGTTGATCTTGCCTTCAAACTCCTCGAATGACAGCGGTCTGTTGTCGTAGGCAGACGGCAGACGGAAGCCGTAATCGACGAGATTCTTTTTTCTCGAACGGTCGCCGCCGCCCATACCGCCGATCTGGGGGATCGATACGTGGGATTCGTCGGCGATCATCAGGAAATCCTTCGGAAAGTAGTCGATCAGCGTATACGGAGGCGAACCCGGCGCACTCTGGTTGATATAGCGCGTATAGTTTTCGATTCCGTTGCAGTACCCCATCTCCCGCAGCATCTCGATATCGTAGTTTGTCCGCTGGACGATCCGCTGGGCTTCGACGAGCTGATTGTTCGCCATGAACTTCTCGTAGACCTGTCCCAGCTCCTTCTGGATCCCGACGACGGCCTGTTCCAGCTTCTCAGGTGTCGTCGTGTAGTGGCTGGCCGGGAAAATGCTCACATGGGACAGCTCCCCTGTGATTTCGCCGGTCACCGTATTGATTTCCGTGATCCGTTCGATCTCGTCGCCGAAAAACTCGATGCGTACCGCCTTGTCGGTCGATGCCGCCGGGTAGATCTCAAGAATGTCGCCGCGGACTCGGAAGTTGTTTCGCTCGAAGGCGATATCGTTGCGGATGTACTGGATGTCGACCAGCTTTCTGATGATATCGTCGCGGTCCTTCTCCATTCCGGGACGCAGACTCAGAACGAGATTTTCATAGTCGATCGGAGAACCGAGCCCGTAGATGCACGAGACGGACGCGACGACGATGACATCTCTGCGTTCGAACAGCGCCGCCGTCGCGGAATGGCGCAGCTTGTCGATTTCGTCGTTGATCGACGAGTCTTTTTCTATATACAGGTCCGAATGGGGCACGTACGCTTCCGGCTGATAGTAGTCGTAGTAGGAGACAAAGTATTCCACCGCATTGTTCGGGAAAAAGCTTCTGAACTCGTTCGCCAGCTGAGCCGCAAGCGTCTTGTTGTGGGCAAGCACCAGGGTAGGCTTCTGGACTTTTTCGATGAGCTTGGCCATCGTATAGGTCTTGCCGGAGCCTGTGACGCCGAGCAGCGTCTGAAATTTATCCCCTTCTTCAATTCCCTCTGCGAGGCCGTCCACCGCTTTCTGCTGGTCGCCCCGCGGTTCGTAATCCGAGACGACTTCGAAGGGATGCAGCATCGTTGTTTCTTTCATGTTGACTCCGTTCTGTCTCAATTCAATTCGTTATTTCATTATCCGTTTCGTTAAACCGTATCGTTTTTCTGTAATTACTTTTTCAATTCGGCAATCGCCGCCTGCAGCGCGGCGTCTTCTTCGGGCGTCTGCGCCGTACCGTCGACAATCGAGGTATCGCTGTCGACGACGATATCCGGCGTGATTCCTTTTCCGTTGACTGCAACACCGTCTCCGACAAAGTATTCTTCGACAGTAAGCTTATACCCGGATCCGTCCGACAGTCCTGACAATATCTGAGCGACGCCTTTTCCGTATGTCGTTTTTCCGATGATCGTTCCGCCGTTCTGCTGTACGGCTCCCGCGAGAAATTCCGAAGCGGATGCCGAGTTGTCGTTGACTAGAATCACATAGGGTATGGAAATCTTGTCCGCATCGGATGTAAAGGTCTCGGTCGTTCCGTTTCTGTCCTTGATGGATCCCGTCGTTGCTTCGCCGAGCAGATAGTCCGCAAGATCGGCAGCCGTGTTGAGCATGCCGCCGCCGTTGAATCTCAGATCCAGAACCAGTCCCGTTGCGCCGTCGTCGATCAGCTTCTGTGCGGCTTCCTTCACCTCGTCCGCGCTTCCCTTGCCGAATTCCGACAGGAAAATATAGCCGATTCCGTCATAATTTGCACTGTAAACTGTCTGAGAGTTGATCTCACTGCGCGTAACCGTAAAATCCTTCGTTTCGCCGTCCCGGTCTACCGTGATCTTCACGGTTGATCCCTTTTCTCCGGTAATTTTAGACAGCAGCGTATCGTAATCCAGACCGACGACATTCACGTCGTCGACCGCCGTGATCACATCTCCTGCTTCGAGACCTGCCTGCTGGGCAGGGCCGTCTTCCACAAGACGGGTGATCAGCGCCTTCTGAGCATCGGTCATATCCAGATAGACGCCGATGCCGTTGAAGGTACCCTTGATCGTGCCCTCTACGGCAGAGTATTCGTCAGCATCGTAATAAACGGAATACTTGTCTCCGAGCGCGGCAAACATGGCCTTGATCGCCTCTTCGCCAAGCTGCTTCGAATCCGTATCTCCTATATAATCGCTCTTGATCGTCTTCTCGAGCTCGTTCATTTTTATCAGCTCGCTCAGGAACGTGGTGTCCGAATTATGAAGCACCGCAAATCCGGGAAGCCCGATCAGGCCGGTCGCTCCGATCAGATATCCGGCGCCTGCGCACAGCAGGCAGAGAAGGATCAGCAGAAGAGTCCGTTTTCGCCCTGTCCGTCCGTGTTCGTTGTCTTTCATATCATTTCTCGTTTCTCAGTCTATATTTTCCGTTATGCTCAAATCATAAACAATTTATTATATATTGAGTTTCAATTATTTGCAAGTTTACACACTTTTACAAAATAGAATGTAAATATTACAAAATGGATACGAAC
>CALMRA010000291.1 GCA_937872065.1 uncultured Eubacteriaceae bacterium
CGCATTGTTCGCCTCCGTCGCGTAGCGGTTCATCACGCCGTCTAGCTCCGCCGGAGTCGCATCGATAATCGCATCCCGTTCTCTCGCCAGCGTTTCGACCGCGATCTCCGAACAGATCCGTCCGCCCTTTTCGCCGCCGAGACCGTCGCAGACCGAAAAGATTTCGGTTCCGCCGAGCTTTTCGTGAAATTCGACCGTTTCGCTTTTCCCGTCGTAATGACGCAGCTTGTGGTCCGCGTAAAAATTATCCTGATTCTCCGACCTCACCCAGCCGGTATTCGTCGCAACCGAAACCGCCAGCACCATGCCCGACAGCTCCGCATCGTCGCGTTTATTCGTTCCCATGTCCGTATCCATGATCTGCTCCTTTTACCTGTAAGCCTTAATCAATAGAATCGTTTTCAAGAATATTATACGTCCGCGGCAGCAGAATAAACACCTGCCTTCAGGATACAGGCAGCGTCGGTCTTCAGAACAGCTGTCCCGGAAGCTTCTTCTTCTCCTTCGGAGAAAAGCCTTTATCGAATTCGTCAACATCGGCTTCTTCACTGATATAGCCTGCCGGATCCGTGTAGGTTCCCGTAAAACCGTCGAGATACCCCGGTATCAGCTCTCTGATCATAAAGAAAGGCGATTCCTCCTCTCTCGACATTTCCGCATAATAGACCCCTCTGCTGCTGCCGCTTTCAAATCCGAAGCGCCCGTGGTAGTTTTCGTCTCCGGTAATCGCGACCGCGCCGTATCCGAGCTTCGCCGCCTGAGCGAGCGTAAACTCGATCAGCTTCGAGCCGTATCCTGTTCCCTGCAGCTCCGGCAGCACGCTCACCGGTCCGAATACGAGTACCGGCAGTCCGGTTCCGTCATCTCCGACGATTACCGCGCGGGCGTACATCATATGAGCCGCGATTCTGCCGTTCTCTTCGATCACATAATCAAGCTCCGGAACGAAATCCGGATCATCCCGATATCTGTGGAGAATAAAATGTTCGGTACAGCCCGGCCGGTACTTATTCCAGAAGGCCTCGCGCGTCAGCTCCTCGACCTCTCTGTAGTCCTTCTCTTCTTCACGTCGTATATTCATGTGTTTTGTCCTTTACTGATGATTCTCAGCCTATTCGCAGTCCCGCAGCGGCGGCTTCTCCGATAATACAAATGTAACATGTTTAGCTCCCGGATTACAAAAAATGAAAAAGCCCTGCCGGTCTCAGTCGGCAGGGCCTGAATTTATTTATATCTTATAGTTTTTTTATCATTCTTTACGAGGCAGAATCCACCAGTCAAATTTAGAAATCGAATTCGTCCACGTAGTTTTCGATCGGATAGGTCATAAACCGGATCTGGGGCAGCTGATCCACCGTAACCATGCCGGCCGGCGCGTTGATAACGTCCGGAATTCGGTTTACGATGGTCGAGCAGGTATGTTCGACGGTCGCAGGCTTGTCAACCGAGAAGAAGGTATCCGGTTCCCCGTAGATCTTCCAGTCGCACAGGTCTCCGTCGTCCGGTCCGTACACCTTTCCGATACAAGATGTTTCGATCACAGGTCCCTGGAAGGTTTCAGTCGTCACGACCGCAGCCATGCCGATGCAGATTCCTGCGGGAATAGTCTTGCCCATCGTTTCGGAATAGATGTCCGTTTCACTGAAATATGGAACGCATTTCTGTGTCTGGGACTTGATGCTCCAGCCCATCTTCTGGGCCAGCGCTTCGTTCGAGTTCCAGACGTACGACGGAAGCATGTCTTCCGGATGGGCGATCTGATCTTCGAATTCGTTCGCCGTCAGTCCGACACCGTGAGCTTTCGCCAATGCCAGACCGTATTCTTCAACATTGTAGCTCGTCGCTCCGACGATTTTGTCGATCCTGTGACAGCCTCCCGCGATTAGGGCCACCGCATTGACCCAGAAGATGTCTTCCATACCGCTTCCGAGGAATGTGGCTCCGTTTTCCTTCGCGATGACGTCAAGCTTGTTGGCCTTGACCGGATTCGTCGTCCAGCAGTCGGTCGCTTCTTCACATGTCGAGACGACGTTGATCCCGCGGCTCAGGCATTTTTCATAGTGCGGATAGCAGTCGTCTACGAGACTGAACAGCGTGACGACGGCGATATCGGGATCGGTATTGTCAAGCACTTCGTCCGCGTTGTCGCTGATGAGAACGCCGGTCTTGTGATCGAAGCCCGCATAATCACCGATATCCATCCCGACGATTTCCGGATTGCTGTCGATCGCGCCGACGATCTGCGCGCCGTTTTCGTACAGATAACGCAGAATATACTTGCTCATTTTCCCGCATCCATACTGAACCACTTTGACTTTGTCCATGACAAACCTCCTGTATTCTTTCAGATTATCTTTCTGACTTCATTATAAAGTCTCAAGCAGGATGAGAGTCAATATCGTTTGCAAAAGAAACCGGAACCTGCAGTCTCAGAAACATCGAACGTCTCGAATCGTCGAAAATATTGAACTCCGTCATCACCTGACAGATATAATCGCCGTCGATACGCCAGCCGTTTCTGCGGCAGTATTCCAGGAGCTGTCTCGCGTACGGGATCTCCTCATCGAAGCTGTCGAGATAAATACACGCGTACATGCCGCTCTTAAGCACCGTCGTACCGGTCATCTGCGGAAAGTTGTCATCGACGAAGACAAACAGATCTTTTGCCGCGAACCGCAGCGCTTCGAAATCCTCCCGTTCAATCGAAGTCCCGGCGTTGAAATAATAAACCTGAGGAATCCTGCGCCGGATCAGATCCTCCTTCAGCTCCTTC
>CALMRA010000292.1 GCA_937872065.1 uncultured Eubacteriaceae bacterium
ACTCAGCGGACGACTTCCGGTTCGTCGCAGAGACAGCAGAGCTCCGCAAGACAGCAGAACGGAACTCAGCGTTCTTCTCAGCAGAGACCCCGGCAGACGGCTTCACAGCAGCCTTCTTCGAAGAATACACAGCAGAGTCAGAATGCAGGCCGTACGCGGCAGCAGCAGAACAGAAATACAGCTGACGAACAGCAGCGCCGGATCCGCCAGGCACAGCCGGCGGGTCAGAACAGAAATACTCAGAGACAGCAGAGAACGGTTCAGGGCGGAGCGGCTTCGTCCCGTACCGGCGCTCCGAGAAATACTTCCGGCGCAAAGGCCTCAGGAAAGCGAGAACAGGTCTATCAGGAGCCGGCCAAAAAGCAGAAAAAGCCGAGACGCTGGACTAAACGGCTGGCCAGAGTCCTCGTCGTTCTTCTCCTGGTCACCGGCGCCGCTTATGCGTATCTTCGCTATGCTCCGCTGAATACAGACCTGTCTAAAAATGTCAGTCTCTATAATATCTCTTCGAATGCGGCCGCTATGGCCTCTTCGGAACGCATCGTCAATATCGCGATTTTCGGTGTAGACGGACGATCCGACGTCGAAGGCGACCGATCTGACTCGATCATGGTCGCTTCCGCCGACTTTGAGCACAACAAACTCAAGATCACATCGCTGATGCGCGACACCTACGTCTATAACGAAAGTGAAGATGATTTTGATAAGCTTAACGCCGCCTACGCGATCGGTGGTGCGGATCTTGCGTTGAAGGTTATCAACGAAAACTTTGACATGCCCATCACCGACTATGTGACGATCGACTTTACCGCGCTCGTCGAAATGGTCAATGCGGTGGGCGGTGTTGAAATCACCGTCACAGACGAAGACGAGCTGTACTGGATCAATCAGTATCTGTGGGACGTCAACGACAAGGTCGGGACGAGCGATCCGGATCTGACGTCAATCGGAACGCAGACGCTTACCGGCTCCCAGGCTCTCGCCTATTCGCGAATCCGTTACACGGGCAACGGCGACTACGACCGTACCCAGCGTCAGCGAAACGTTCTTCAGCAGGTCGTCTCGAAGGCCAAGGCGCTTAATCCGATCGCGCTTATCAATCTGGTTAACCAGACGATGCCTTACATTGAAACGTCTCTGTCCAATACTGAAATCATGAAATATATTGTCAATATTATCATGATGGGAAGCTCGGATATCGAACAGTTCAGACTGCCTTCGGACGCCTATGTAACCGACGGGCTGCTTGACGGCGTATCCTACGTCTTCCCGATGACACTGACGGATAATATCGAAGCCTGGTATCAGTTTGTATATGAAAAATCTTATACCCCCAGCAGCCGAGCTCAGACAATTTCCCAGGAAATACAGCAGGCCTGGGATGATTCCTGATTCTTTTCGCTGTTCTGATCGCGGTCCTGTGACCAGCTGATCTGAAACCTGACGACGTTCTTCCAGCCCGGAGGAACGTCGTTTTTTTATTCCATTTATTTTGCAGGAGATTTAAAATCCGGGTCTCCGGCCGCCTCTTATATAGTGTTCAGGCCTGAACGAAAAGAAAACACCCAGCTAAAAGGAGACCAGAATGGTAACAGAACGAAATGCTTCGGCACAGCTCAAAACGGAATTTGCAGTCGGTACGGATGAAAACGGAGAGACGATCCTGTCGGTCCGCAGCTTCGGCGATATGGACCCCGCGGCTTCCAATGAAAACATCCTGAAGACCGCGAAGGCGCTCGCGGGAATTTCCGATTACGAGATGCAGCGCTGCCTGAAGTCCTTCGTGACTGAAATTTTCGAAACCGTCTGACCTGCGCTCTGATCTGTAAAACAGGAGAAAACAATGAATACGACTCGAGTCCTCGGAATGAAATTTAACTGCTCTGACAGCAAGGAACGCACGCTTAACCTGGCTGACTATAAAGAAAGTGCTACGGATGCGGAAATCAAGGCCGCAATGACCCAGATCCTTGAAGCTGCTGTGTTCACACGCGGCGGGGCTGTATTTACCGGAATCGCATCGGCTGTTCGTACGGTCACGACGAAAACCGACGTCAGTCTGGCTGATTAATGCTGTACGAAGTATCGAACATTCAGTATTTTCTGAATATCTGCAATTACGGAGCGCCGCAGATCGACGGAATCCCCGGTCCTGAAACGACCCGATGTATCAGGACCGCCCAGGGTGCCTGTGGTCTTGAGCAGGACGGAATATGGGGACCGCTGACAGAGGCCTGTGCGGCCGGTCAGATTTCGGCGGTGCAGCGGCAGCTTACGGAAGCCGGTTTTCAGACAGAGGAAGACGGAATCGCAGGTCCTCAGACCTGGGAGAACGTCAAGGCTTTCCAGAGAATGCGGAAGCTGGATGCCGACGGAATTATCGGGTCGCTGACCTCCGCGGCGCTCTTCGGAGGAAGCTCCTCCGAAGCAGCAGCGCTGCGCTGGTTCGGTCCCGACGAATTCAAATGTGCCTGCGGATGCGGTCTCGACTGTGTCTTGGAGCTTAAGCAGAAAACAGACAGAGTCCGGGACCGTCTCGGACTCCCCCTGATCGTTTCCAGCGGAGCCAGATGCTCCGCAGAGAACGCTGCCTGCGGCGGTGTACCTGACTCCCTTCACCTGACCGGAGAAGCGGCGGATGTGTATACGCCGGGCATGACGGCAGAGCTGGTGGATCGTATCGCGCAGATCGCCCGTGAAGAAGGTCTCGGCACTATCCGTTACTACGACGAACGCTTCGTTCACCTTCAGACCTGGCTCAGAGATACGATCGCCTGACGTCGAGTTCTCCTTTTATTCGCGTCTCAGGACGCAGAGGAGAATATCATGAAAATCAATCTGAAGCAGCGGCTCCGTTCGCTTCCGTTCTGGACGGCTGTCGCTTCCCTGCTGGGGCTCCTGCTCCAGCAGGCTTCTCTCTCATCGGGAGCAGGCTTTGACAGCGCGTTTTACAATGCGCTTACCGGCAGCGTCTTCTCGATCCTGACGCTGCTGGGGATCATCGCGGACCCGACGACTCCCGGCTACTCGGACGGCGGACCTCCCGCCGCAGAATAGCGGCTGCAAAATCCCCCTGGTAAAAAAAACGGCTGCCTGCATTCGCAGACAGCCGTTTTACTTTGTTCATATATTGCAGGCTGCCGCAATAAAAAAACTCCGCTTTCGCGGAGCTTCAGGTTTAGTATTCATTCAGTTATCTGTTAAGTTTTGCTAGAGCAGCGGCAGTGCTCTGAGTGCGGAAAAGAGACCTTTTCCGAAGGGACATCCGCCCTTCGAGGTATTCGTCTTGCCTGACGAACCGTTCTTCGATGAATCTGTCGTTGAAGAATCGCTCGATGAAGCGCCCGACTTCGTATCTTTTTCAGTCGTGCTTCCTGCTGCGTTTTCCGTTCCCGGCTCCTTGCGTTCTCTGGTTTTACCCGATTCGGTAGAATCAGCGTCCGCGTCTTTCGTCGTGTCCGTGCTGGTCTTGTCGTCTGTCGTCTGGGTCGCCGTCGTTTTGATATCCGCAGTCGTCAGTGCAGCCGAGTCCGCTTTCGGAGCGGAAGCAAAAGCCGATACGGCAAATACAGCCGTCATCATAAGAACTGCCAGACATGCGATAATACTTTTTTTCATAATTCTGCTCCTTTCTAGTCAGACTCGGTCTATGACCGGAATATTGATTATAAAGGGTCAGAATAAAATGTACTCAAATATAAACATTCGTTCAGTTTTTTCTTTTTGGTCTACTTGTATTTTTCGTGTGATCAAAGAAAATTTATTTATACGCGCTAAGCTTCCCTTCCGCAGAGATCTGGAGCCGGCAAGGCTCCACTTTTGTCTGCAGATACAGAATATCCACCCCCGCCTGTTTCGCCTCTTCCACAGCCTCTCCGAACTCCGGCATCGTAAGGTTATTCGGCCTGACTTCCGTAACGCCTTCCATCTGAATAACGAACGCCAGAGCCGCGTGATATCCTTCTTTCTTCGCCCGGATCAGCTCCCGGATATGCTTCACGCCGCGCTGTGTCGGCGCATCTGGAAAATAGCCGATGCCGTCTATCTCCAGCGTGCAGCCCTTGACCTCCATCAGATACTTATCCGATCCCTTCTCCATGTAAAAATCCACACGGGAATCTCCGTAGGTGTACTCCGGCCGGACCAGATCGAAATCCTGCTGTCCGAGCCATTCCTTCACCACCTTATTCGGCGCCTGGCTGTCGATATTAAACAGCTTTCCGTCTTTGTAAACACCGGTCAGATCGTAAGCGGTCTTCCTCGCCGGATTATCCGATTTATTCAGGATCACCCGGGCTCCGGGAATCAGCAGCTCTCTCATCCGGCCTGTATTCTTCACATGTACGGCGGTATCGACACCGTCGACCAGTACACGGGCGATAAACCGGTTGGGCCGGCTCACAAATTCCCCTTCGTAAATATTCTTGTAAATCATCTGTTCACCTTTTGTCTGTTTTTCATTACTTCTGAGTTCCGTTCTCTGATGAAATGCGTCTAAAACGGATATTAACAGAAACATCATATACCAGAAAACTGACTGCGGGATTGTTCCGAACGATTTGTTCAGAACTCGAAAAACGGAGA
>CALMRA010000293.1 GCA_937872065.1 uncultured Eubacteriaceae bacterium
TTATTTATAATTTGTCATACAAAGGGCGAAATAATGGATATTTTTATTAAATTAATCAAAGGAATCGGAACAGGCCTCTTCGGTCTCTTCCGCTGGCTGCTCCACGTGATCTGGACGTTGTCCGTTCATCTGTGTACGGCGCTGTGGTTTCTGATCAAATGGAGCGTCTGCGGCCTGTTTTCCGGACTGTATCTGCTGTCCAGGCTTCTTAGCCTGCCGTTCAGGATGTGCTTCCCCGTCGACAATATCGATAAAATGGACGGTATCGATTTCGAGAATTTCGCCGCCAAATGGCTTAAGTACAATTCGTACCGCGACATCAAGGTCACGCCCGCTTCTTCCGATTACGGTGTCGACGTTCTCGCGAGGCGGGACGGCGTACTGTACGGCGTTCAGTGCAAACGCTATTCGGGAAATGTCGGGATCTCTGCAGTTCAGGAAATCTCCGCCGGCATCGCGTATTACGAATGCGATAAAGGGATGATCTTCACAAATTCAGAGCTGACTCGCTCCGCTTCGAATCTTGCGGAAGCCAACGGAATCGAAGTGATCGACGGCGAGCTTCTGAAATCGACGAAAGCCGCGGATCTGATTATCAGAAGCCGGGCAAGCCTCGTCTTCTCATCGGTCATGATGACGCTGCTGCTGGTCCTGTCGGCTGCCATGACGATCTGGACACTGATCCATTTTCCGAAATTCGCGCCGCTTCCGGCTCTGCTGATCCTGCTGTGTACGGTAAGCCTTGTGAACGCAAGACGTGAAATTACCAAGCGGGACGAAAATCCGGAAAACTTTGACACAGAGCTGCAGACTGCGGAACATGAACCTTTTTAGATCATTTATTCAACAAAAAACTCTCCGGAAAATTCCGGAGAGTTTTTTACTGGCCGGCTTTTCTCCCGCCTGCTTTGCCGGTCAGCGGAGCAGCCGGTCAGCCCGATATTCTGATCATGCCGTATTATCTGCGTTCTGTCTCTTCCGACAGAATCTCTTCCCTGCTCTTTTTCTGACCGTAGCTGTCGCGGAAACTTGCGACCATCCGTTCCATTTCCTCTTCGCTCAGGATCACCGGCTGCCCGATGCTCCTGGCTTTGACATACACCTGCGCGCATTCTTCGATCTGCTCGGCGATATTAAACGCGTTCTTCAGATCTCCCGCTCCGGCGACGAGTCCGTGATTCGCGAGAATCACCGCCTGACGGTCCTTCATCGACTGATATGCATTCATTGCGAGCTCCGGTGTTCCGTAGGAAGCATACTCGGCGCACCTGACGTCGGGACCGGCGAACGCAACGAGATAGCTCGAAGCCGGAAGTCCTTCCCTCAGCGTTCCAAGCACCGTGCAGTACGTCGAATGGGTATGGACCACCGCGTGTATATCATCTCTTCCCGCATAAAAGACGCGGTGCAGCTCGTGCTCGCTCGAAGGCTTCCGCTCCCCGTCGACGATATTTCCGTCAAGATCCATGATCACCACATCTTCAGGCTGCATCTCGAAATAATCTATCCCGCTGGGACTGACGGCGAAATACCCGCTGTCCGGACCGAACACGCTGATATTTCCTCCGGTCCCTTTCGTCAGTCCTCGTTCCACAAGCATCCGGCAGTACCGGACCACATCCTCCCGTTCCTTCTGAAGCAGCATCGTTTCTCCTTTATTAAAACTCGTATCCCGGTATAACGACCGGCCTATCCGGCATGGACTGCCCGGCCGGCGGGTCGTTCAGGCCAGCAGCTGTTCCGCCAGCTCTTCGGCTGTCATTCCCGCGATGCAGCGGCCCGGATCGAACTCGCGCAGCGCGTCGAGAATCGCATCCTCCTCCGTCGGAAGTCCCGTAAGCCTGCTCTCGAGCTCTTCGATATCGCAGGTTCCGAAAAAGTCCCCGAGGATTCTGATCTCGCTGATGTTTCCGCCCTTCGTTTCCATCAGAATCTGGACGCCTCCGAAGGGATACTTGCGATATTTATCCTGCCTGTATCCCGGATTTCTCCCCCAGGTCCACTCGCGCGTCCGGTATTTTTCGTCCCTGAGCCGTTCGATCTCCTCGATCTGCCCGGACGAAAACACGAGGGTTTCCGGCGCGTCGGTTTCCGTGATGCTCCTGCAAAGCAGCGACTTGAAGCCTTCCATATCGGGAACCTCAGATCCGTTTTCCCTGAGACAGTCCGCGATATTGACCACCCGGCTCTTCACCGAATCCACGCCTTTATTCTCGAGCTTGTCCTTACGGACATTCAGGGCTCCCTGAATGAAACCCATATTCGAATCGTAGAGCAGCGTCCCGTGGTGGAGGATCCGTCCGCCCGATACCGCCTGGGCGTTTCCCGAAAATTTGCGTCCGTCGATGGTCAGATCGTTTCTGCCAGAAAGCCGGGCGTGAAGGCCGAGCTTTTCAAGCGCGTCGATCACGGGCTTCGTGAACGAGCTGAAGTCGAGCTCTCCGGTACCCGTATCGGTAATGAAGCTGTAATTCAGGTTTCCGAGATCGTGATAGACGGCGCCCCCGCCCGTGATCCTTCTGACAACGGCAACGCCGTTTTTCGTGACAAAGTCGCGATTGATCTCGGCATCCGCATTCTGGTTTCGTCCGACGACAATCGTATTGTCGTTCTGCCACAGCAGAAACACCTCGTCGTTCGTATCGTTCATCCGAAATACGTATTCCTCCAGCGCAAGATTGTATGTCGGATCTGTCGAATCACTGCAGTAAAAAAGCATGCCGCCTCCTTGAATTTAGTCTTATCGTTTTATCTAACCATTTTGCAAATTTTCCGTCAACCGTTTTCACCGGCGGACAGGACTTTTGTATTGAAAAGCTAAAAAAGGACCCTTTGCAGAGTCCTTATATGCTTTATCCGATTATATCCGTTTCTTCGAGCTTGCTTTCGAGATACGCATTCATCCTGATGATGGGCTTTCTGAGCACAAGTCCCAGCAGCAGCGAGAACGGAATGAAGCACAGCAGCTTGAGAATATCCACCAGATAATGATTCTGGTAGATCCCGGCGACACATTCGCGCATCGCGTTGATCCCGTAGGTGAACGGGAACCACGGGTACAGGCTCTGGTAAAACTGCGGCAGCGTTTCGATCGGGAACGTTCCGCCTGCGCCCGCCACCTGAATGACCAGCAGGATCACTGCGACGGCCTTGCCGACGTTTCCGAAGGATACGACCAGCGTGTAAACCAGATTCGTAAAGACGATGCTCGCGACGACTCCCGCGAGGATAAACAGCACCGGATGCAGACACTGGATACGCAGCATGTACAGGTCTCCGAGAGTCACGATAAGCGCCTGCATGATCCCCGTAAACATGAACAGCAGATAGCGTCCGAAATATCCCTGATTCGGCGTCAGATCCCCGATTCCGTCATTGTCCTTGATATGGACCTTCAGGATCGCGCAGTTGATCAGCGCCCCGACCCACAGACACAGGATCGTATAGAAGGGCGTCATCGCCGACCCGTAGTTCTCGATGGGATACAGACTCGTCGTCGTGACATCAACCGGACTGCTCATGAACGCGGCCACCAGATTCGGATCTCTCGTCAGCAGATCGACAAGCTTCGACAGTCTCTGGTCGGAGGTTGCGGATTCGATCTCGGAAATAAATCCGTCGATCTTCGTGACCGCGTCCCCGATGAGCGTGTCTGTCGAATCCAGTGCGCTCACCGCATAGCCCATCGAATCGCTCATCGAACCCAGCGCCGAATCGAGGGCGGGCGCCGTGCTCCCCGCCGTAGTCAGCAGAGAGGACAGACTGCCGATGCTGCCGTACATATCTGTGATCAGCGTATCGAGGGCCGGCTTCGTCTGAGAATCGAACACCGTGACGACATCGGAGGCTGCGGCCAGCGCGTCGGTGAATTTCGCTTCAAGATCCTTCCTTACCGTTTCGGGTATCTGTCCCGTCGTCCGGATTGTCGACGCCGCAGTCCCGAGGGCGTCGGAGATTCCCTGCTCCTTCGAGATGAGCTCGTTGAGCTTGTCGATCATCGTCTGGATTCCTGTTAGCGGACTTGGCAGCTTGTCCTGAATCTGCTGAAGCGCATCCCGCGCCTGTGCCGCAAGCGACAGCGCGCTGTCCACCTTGGCTTTCGCCTCGAGTATCTTGTCGGAAGCGCTGCCGGAGTCCTTCTGAAGCAGCGCAAACGCCGTTTCCATCGCGGAATTCGCGTCGTTCAGACTCTGCAGCGCAAGCTGATTGATCGAATCGAGACTGACCGACAGCTGATCGACGACGGTTTTCGAGGAATCGATCATTCCCTGTACGTCGCTTCCGACCTGGGTCGCGTCGCTCATCGCGCTCTGAGCCGCCGGCAGCGCGGGTGGGGTGCGGGACGTCGCCGCGGCCGC
>CALMRA010000294.1 GCA_937872065.1 uncultured Eubacteriaceae bacterium
GGAAACGCCGAAAGCGGATCCTAATTTAGTCGAAAGAGAAACGGTAGCATACGAGATCCCGTCAGAACGGATCCCCGTTTTGTTTTCTTCATAGTTGATCGCGTCCGGAATCATTGCCATCGGAAGCGGGAAAGAGAAACAGAAGAAACCGTACAGGCAGTTAAGGACGAGCAGCAGAGCGATATTGGCATAGCCCATCGACTGACCGATCAGGTACATCAGAATCAGGCAGGTGCCGGAGCCGATATAACCGATCGCCGCCATCTTTTTCTTGCCGACTTTGATGGTGAAATTCTTCGTCGCGAAAATTCCGATTACAGTACACAGAGACGGGAGCGACATGAATGCCGAGACCAGATCCATGCGCTGTACGTTGTACATCAGGTAGTAGATGATAACGCCCATGCGGCCGAAGAATGCGGTCATCGCCATCAGCTGGATTGCAAAGATGAGCATAAGCGGGCCGTTTGACAGAACTGATTTGAGACTCTGCTTAAGCGGAACCTTCGTAGCAGTGGCGGCAGGCTTGATAACTTCCTTGCAGTTTGCATAGACAAAGTAGAACATCGGAATCGCGCAGATCGCGAAGATAATCGCGACATATGTATAGGCAGATGCGGAATAGGATGTCGAGCTGCCCGAGAAGAACATCAGCATCGGAGCGGCTACCGCATTGATGATAACAGAACTCAGATTCGTGCCGATCATTCTCCAGCTGTTGAGCTGGGCGATATCTTCGGGGTCTGTCGTCATAACTGTCGACAGAGAACCGTATGAAAGGTTTACAACCGTGTACAGCATCCCGCATCCGATATACGTGAAGGTCGCCCAGATAATGGACGTCGTTCCGTTGCCGAAGGTCGTGAACGTCAGGACAGAGAAAAGCGCCAGGAACGGTGTTCCGTAATAAATATAAGGTCTGAAGCGGCCTTTCTTCGTGTTGGTGCGTTCTGCAACGGCTCCGAACATCGGGTCGTTAAACGCGTCCCAGATTTTCGCGACCAGCAGAATTGTTGAAGCGATTACAGGAGTCAGACCGACGACGTCTGTATAGAACACACTGAGGTAGCTGCCGATAAATGTCCAGCACAGGTTGCTGGCGAAGTCGCCGCACCCGTAGGCGATAAGCGTCTTTTTAGAAAGCTTTTTATTTAAAACCTGGTAATCCGCGGGGATTACGGCTTCTGAAACGTTGCTGTTGTTAGATTCCATCTCGATCCTCATTATTAGTGAATTGTTGACAATTATTAAAATCAGGATGTAGAATAATTTTGTGCTTTATTCTTTACCTGTCCTGCCTGATGCTGGCAGGCGTCGGGCAGGACTTTAATAATTATCTGCTTTTTTTCAGCTGTTTAAAATTCTTTTTTCCATCTGAAGCTGGCGCTTTGTAAATTCAGTGCCGCCGCAGTAGAGTTCGTCTTCATATTCACAGATCAGATATCCGTCAAAATCCGACTTCTTGATAAACGGAAGCAGTTCTTCATAGGGGATACTCGGTTCAACACAGTCTTCGCTGAGGTAATGGAATTTTCCGTGCATTTCAAAGCAGTACGGAAGGATTTCCGTGAATTCTTCGAGAAGTCCGGGCAGTGCTTCCTTCGGCTTGAACTGAACGAATCCGTACATTCCCTGAAGTGCTTCATTGATCGCGGGATCTGCTCCGGCTTCCATGAGCTTCTGTCTTGCTTCTTCGATATCGACGCCCGCATAACGCATCGAGGCTGCCATCTGAAGATGTTCTTCCTTGACTCCGGCCTTGAGTGCTTTGATCCACTGCGGCTTGTTCGGAGCAACAGAGAAGCAGCCGAAATCAGGTACGAATCCCAGGTGCTTCGAACCGGTCTTTTTGATTACATCCAGATATTTGCGCATCGTCGGTGAACATGGTGTTTCAGGATTATGGATTTCGATCCCGACCTTCACATCGAACAGCTCCGCGTACGGTGCAAGACGTTCGAAGGCTTCCGGTGAGAGCATATACTGTGAACGCATGACCTTGCAGCCCAGCTTGTTCGCACTCTTCAGATCGATTATCGTATCCGCGAGCATTTCATCATCCGTCAGGTTGCGGTCAACCATCATGCCCTTATCGTTGTTCGCGCCGTAGCCCACAGGACCGATTCCGTATTTATTACGGAGATCTTCGACCTGTCCGAGAAATTCTTCGCTGACGTTCGGATAAGACGGGATCATCTGGGTTGCTACGATTTCGTAGCCTTCTGCGCCGGCTTCAGCTGCCTGCTTCACGCATTCTTCGAAATCGTACTGTCCTCTGGCATATTCTGTGCCGTAGCAGAAGAGCGTGGCTCCAAGTTTTATATTGCTCATATTCTTTCCTATTCTGTGAATGTAACGGTCGCTTTATCTCCGCAGTCCAGCGGCATAAAATTATGATCCGGACCGATTTCCATATACGGGACTCTGATCATCAGTTTCAGTTCGATTTCATGATCCCCGGCTTCGACTCCGCCTTTTTTCAGCACGCGGATCTTTGCAGGTTCTACCTGACTCCAGAATTCCGTTACTGCATACGGCAGTTTATACAGCGGCATTTCCTTGCCGTTTATTTCGAAGGTTACCGCTTCCTGCGGGATCTGTTCTCCGTCCAGAAGGACTCCGATTTCGTCGATTGTTGAAAGATAATGTCCTCTGTAATAAGCCAGCTGAACATCAAATTCAAATCCGTTTTTTTCGCCGTTGATATAGAGATCTTTAACAGATTCTTTTCTGAGGATCTCATCCGCGAGTTTCATTCGCATTGCAAAGCTCATAATTCACTCCTAAAATTCAATTGTTTTGTTAGCTGCAGCAGATTTATAAATCGCATCGAGGATCTTCGTTACTGCAAGAGCTTCTTCCGGCTTGACGAGCGGTTCCGTTCCGTTCTGTACCGCTTCCAGCCACTGCTTGCAGTCGATGGTCCCTTCTTCTCCGCCGCCGCCGCCGAAGTACGCGACACCGCCGACCGGTGAAAGCTTTTCTTCCATCAGCTGATTGTTGCGGGCTCTGTTATAAATCAGTTCGTTTTTGTCGTAGCTCATGCCCGAATGAATTTCAGCGCCGGCTTCCGTACCGCACAGTGTCGTTGAAGCTTCTTTTGAATCGAGAATGTTCAGCGCCCAGCTGGCTTCGAGGTTAATGGTCGCTCCGTCCTTCATCTTGATAAAGCCCATCGCGGAGTCTTCGACTTCATAGGTTTCCGGATCCCAGGGTCCGAACAGATTGCCTTCTGTAGCCTGCGGCAGAGAGCCGAGCTTGTAAAAGACAGAACCGGTTACACTGTCGATGTCGTAGTTGTTCATGCACCATAGCGTGATGTCAAGCGCGTGTGTTCCGATATCGATAAGCGGTCCGCCGCCCTGTGCTTCCTTGTCCATAAATACGCCCCAGGTCGGAACGCCTCTTCTGCGGACTGCATGAGCTTTCCCGTAGTAGATTTCGCCGAGATCGCCGGCCGCGCAGGCTGCGTGAAGATTCTGAACTTCAGGTCTGAAACGATTCTGATAGCCGACGGTAAACTGCTTGCCCGACTTCTTCCAGGCTTCCACCATCTTTTCCGCTTCTTCCGAGTTATGTGACATCGGCTTTTCGCAGTACACGTTCTTGCCTGCTGCGAAAGCGTCGACTGCGATCTGGCTGTGAGAAACGTTCGGGGTGCAGATATGAACGACTTCGATTTCAGAATCTGCGAGCAGTTCCTTGTAGTCTGTATAAACCTTCGCTCCGTCCGCACCGAATTCTTCCGCTGCTTTAATCGCTCTGTCCTGAATAATGTCGCAGAATGCAACGATTTCATTTAGGTCCGAATTGTTCTGCAGTGCCGGAAAATGCTTCTGATTCGCGATGCCGCCGCAGCCGATGATACCGATTTTAAGTTTTCCCATGATCTTCTCCTTTGAATGTTTCTGCGTTATTCGAACTGTCTGTGTCCGTTCGTTTCGCTTTTCTTGATCTGTCTTTATTATAGGGGCGTATCGAAATCGGCACATTTTCGATTTTGCGCACCTGCTTTTCGTTTTCCGCAATCCGAAAAAGGTTAAAACGCAAAAATGGAAAAGTCAGTTTCCTGCGCCATTTAAGAAGGCATTTCATTAAGCTGCAATAAAAAAGACCGCCGTTTTAGCGGCAGTCTTTCGATCGATTATTCATAATGTTTGTAAATATGGAGCAGCATGATTTCATGCGGTTTCAGATTCACCTTGATATCCAGGCCGTTTTCGTCTGCCTTCTGATAGGTACAGTAGTACCTTGGCCGGCATACGTTTATCAGGTAATTGATATCGCCGATTCCAAGATCTTCGATCCGGTTCATATGTTCCCATTCCCGCAGCAGACTTCCGCTTTCTTCACCAAGAAGATGTCTTTTAATACGATAGTTCTCACCGTCCGCCGCATTGAGCTTGAAGGTCATGGTCAGCTCATCGTTATCTTCAAAAATATTTACGAGATCGTCAATTTCGATCTCGCTTTCCTTCTTCAGGCAGTAGCTGTGGTTAAAAGCCTTTGCATTGCAGACTGCAATATAATAGCTTCCTTTATCGTTCGTTGTGACGATATAATTCGGTCCTTTATCCAGAACGGTCCTATAGAGCTTGTTTATAAACAGAAACGAAAAGAACGCCGGCTTCGGTATTCCGTCACGAGTAACGAGTCCGAGTGCACCGATGAGCGGTGACGTCGAATCGAAATACTGACTCAAAGAATCGCTTCCGTGATTATAGACGCCGGTAATTCCGGAACCCGTAAAGGCAATCAGCTGCTGGAGCACATGCGCTGCCTTTGCGCAGCTGTCGTTATAATAGTTGCGTTCCGACATGCTCGTATTCCATTCGTTGACAGTAATCGGCCGGTCATCGATTCCGTGAAACTGCAGATTTTTTCTGAAAGCATCAAGCTTGAGTGGAATCGGCTTTAAATCGATCTCCCGTGTCGCATATACATCCTTTTCCGCTGAATACCCTGCAAAAGGATAAGCGTTTACCGAAAAGTAATCAGGCATGCACGCATTATCCTGCCAGAACTGAAGATGCATGTTAAACACATCGTAATCTGAATCGAGGATAAAGCCGTCACCTCCGATCACAGCGTCCGGCAGGGCGTTTTTGATGATGTGATAGGAACTTTTCCAAAGCTGCAGATAACGCCGGTCTTCCCCGTTGTCGTCCTGTTTAAAAATCTGTTCCTGATAACTACGGTCACTATATTCGAAACGCCAGTTCAAAACGCGTTTGGCATCGTAACGAATCAGAATATGCTTGATGAATGCCTTGAGAAGAGACTCCCATTCCCTGAGCTCGGGCAGCATGATATTGTCTTCATCCCACTGCGAAAAAATGTTATGACCGACATCCTGATATGCTTTTTTTGCTTTTTTCGACAGATCGATTACCGGAATCATTCCTAATTCGAGAATGTAATCCAGAACATTGTCTACCTGGTCAAAAACATAGTGTCTGGTCGTTCGCTTCAGCTGAATATACATCGATTCATGAAAAATATTATCCAGCCGGACATAGCTGAATCCGATCTGATCATGCTCTACTTTCAGATGTTCGCGGAGCCTCGCCTGAAGCAGGTCCGCTCCGATTCCCATATTGATCCCGAACAGTCCTTCTCTGTTGTTGATGCCGATTTCTATTTCAGGAACAGCGATGATATTTTCTTTCCGGTCACTACTGTATGAAACAGAATCCGAATCCTTCCTGAGCAGCTGTTCCAGCTTTTTTTCCGCTTTACCGTTTCGCTTTCTTCTCGTTCCCGTCAGATCGTCGGACTGCATTTTATTTTTATACTGAGTCGGAGAGCAGTCGTAGACCTTCTTGAAAAGCTTGTTAAAGGCTGACGGATTCGAAAATCCGCATTCTACCGCAATATCCGTAATCGACTGGTTGGTATATAAAAGCGATTCCGTCGCTTTCTGGAGTCGTACCGAGTTGATATATTCGATAAAGTTGCTGCCTGTAATTTTTTTAAACAGCCGGGAAAACGAAGACTCGGACATGAATACCATCGAGGAGACCTCTCCGAGCGTGATCACCCTGTCGTAATTTTCCGAAATGTACTGAACAGCCTGATCGATCCGCTCGTCGCCTGAGCCGGACCATGAGGCTTCTCCCTTGAGCAGAAAATCGTTCTGAAGTCTGTCCAGCAGCTCGTACTCAAGACTTCTGAGCTCGAAGGAATCGTTCCCGTTCTGGGCACTGTAGAGTCGCACCAGCCTGTGAAGAAGCTCCCGCAGCAGCTCGTGATCTCTGTCGTTGTTGATCTGACTGTTGCACCAGAAGTTGATATTTTTTCGGCCCACCATATCGGTGAAAATCGAATAATCCATAAAGACGCGGCAAAGCAGACTTTCGTTTACGGAATTCCAGGCATGTTTTTTCTTGCTGTTAATCAGAATGATATCGTCTTTTCTGAGCCGATATTTTTCTCCTGTCAGGATCAGATCGATACTTCCGTCCAGTACGTAAACGAGCTCGACCTCCTGATGAAAATGCTCAGGATAAGTCGCTCCCTCCTCGATCATGATTCGAATATTCTGAGACTGATTCATACATATTCCCTTTCCCTGGTGTAAACACAAAAAATCGGCCACTTTCACAAGTGTAACCGATTTTCATAAATTCTGTCTATCAGACAATCATTTTTACGCTGCCTACGATGCCCGCATTATTGCCGAGAGTCGCGAGCTTGAACGGAATATCCCGTGACGCGTGGAACGCATGCTTCTGATAACGCTCCCTGATCATATCGATCAGGAAGTCACCCGCTCTGCTCATACCGCCGCCGATGACAAATGCCTGAGGATCTATCAGACAGGCTGCGCTGGCGAGTCCCTTCCCCAGATAATCGGCGGCCTCGCCGACTGCCGCCAGGGCGGACTGATCTCCGAGACGCGCGGCATCGAAAATATCCTTCGCCGTAAAGTCGTTCTTATCCTTCAGAAGACTGTCAGCTTCCGGATGCGCGCCAAGATAGCGTCTCATCAGCGTGACGACGCCAGTCGCCGAGCCGTACTGCTCGAGACAGCCCCGTTTTCCGCAGCCGCACTGTTCCGTTTCCTCATCATTCATCGGCAGATGACCGATTTCACCCGAAGCGCCGTCGGCCCCCGCGAGAATCTTTCCGTCGATGATGATGCCGCTGCCCACGCCGGTGCCCAGCGTGACCATAACGATGCTGTCATAGCCTTTACCGCCGCCTCGCCACATTTCACCCAGCGCAGCGACATTTGCGTCGTTTCCTGCTTTCACCTTAAGGCCGGTGATTTCGCTCATATCCCGTTCGACATTGAAGGTATTCCACCCGAGGTTGACGCAGCCGTGGACGATTCCGTCCGGATCCACCGGTCCCGGAACACCGAGTCCGATACCGGCGATGTCGTCCCTGCTCAGGGAATGCTCCGTCATTTTGCTCTTGACCGCTTCCGCGATATCAGCCAGAATATATTTTCCGTTTTCTTCTCTGCGTGTCGGGATTTCCCAGCTCTCAATAATCGAACCGTCAAGATTGCACAACCCGATTTTGACTGTAGTTCCTCCGACATCGGCTCCGAAGACTGCTTTTTTCATATTTCACCTGATCGGCGGCAGACAGTGCAGTCTGCCGCCGGGTTTATTGAATTTATTCGAACAGAACGGCTTCGCCGGTATCCGAGCTCTTCCATGCGGCTTCCATAACGGACAGAACGCGTCTGACTTCGGGGATCTTGATTTTCGATTCCGCTCTGCCGTTCAGAACGTCGTCGACATTCCGATAGAAGTCGACCCAGTCGGTCTTGACTTCCGGCAGCTCTTCCGTGACGATTCCTCCCGGGGGAACCGGCGCGAACTGTCTGGTCGGGCCAGCCTCTGTTTCGACAATCTGACTCGGCAGCTTTTCAAGCATCTTGCCGGTACGGTAGATATTGCCGTCGCATCCGAAGGTATTGATGACCATCGTACCCTTGTCGCCTGCCGCGAGCCATCTCGGCTGGTACTTGAGGATATAGGTGGAAAGTTCGATATGAGCGGTCACGCCGTTGTCCATTTTCAGGATGATCTTGAAATAGTCATCGACTTCGTCGTGAAGAACGTTCTTGATATCCGCGTAAACCGACTTGATCTTCGCATCGGGCATCATAAACAGGATCTGATCGATGAGATGAACGCCCCAGTCGTAGATCATTCCGCCGCCGTACTTCTTGTACAGATGCCATTCGTGCATATAACCGTTTCCGGAATGAAGTTTGGATTCGATTGTAAAGATATTGCCGAGCATATTGTCGTCATAGGCTTTCTTGACGATCAGCATATCCTTGTCCCAGCGTCTGTTCTGATGTGATGTAAAGAATACGCCGGCGTCCTTGCAGGCTTTATCCATTTCGTCCAGTTCTGCAACGGTCATTGCAGCCGGCTTTTCGGTGATGACATTTTTCCCTGCCGCAGCCGCCTTGATGCACATATCTTTATGCAGATAATTCGGGACTGTCAGAATAACCGTATTAACTTCGGGATCTGCAAGAAGCTCGTCTGCAGATTTATACAGCTTCAGTCCCGCATCAATCGCTTCCTGCTGCTTGACGGGATCGTTGTCACATACTGCCGCGATTTCAACGCCTGCGCGGGGTGCGTTTTCCACATGCCATTTGCCCATTCCGCCGTAGCCGATAACGCCTAATTTGATTTTCATGATTCTTTCCTTTACTTAGAATATAATTTCGTTTCTGTATTTATTAATCTCAGATTGATTCAGATGACAAAATTTCGCAGATATTTCGCGCTCAGGATGATCGCTTTTTTCGCATCGTCGGCCGACTTTTCAAAAGCCTTGTCTTCAACTTCGATGCACGCGTCTCCGTCGTAACCGATGTCCGTCAGAGCTGAAACGTAACTGCCCCAGTCGATGTCTCCGAGTCCCGGAAGCTTCGGACTCATATATTCGAGCGGATCTCCCATGATGCCTACATCATTGAGCTTGTCTTTGAAGATCTTGATATCCTTGAAATGTACATGGAAAATCTTGTCTTTAAAGTCGTAAACCGGCTTTACATAGTCGATCTGCTGCCATACGAAATGGGACGGGTCATAGTTGATGCCGAGCACCGGAGAATCGTCGAGAGCTTCGAATACCTTTCGCCAGTTTGACGGTGAGGTCATCAGGTTCTGTCCGCCCGGCCACTGATCTTCGCCAAACAGCATCGGACAGTTTTCGATTGCGATCTTCACGCCTTTTTCTTCCGCATGCTGCAGGATAGGCGGCCAGACTTCTTTGACGATTTCGAGATTGTCCGTAACGGTCTTCGACTGATCTCTGCCGATAAACGTTGTGACGAGATTGACTCCGAGAATTGCAGCCGCATCGATGACCTTGAGCAGATGGTCGACGCAGGCTGTCCTGGCTTCCAGATCCGGATCCAGCGGGTTCGGATAGTACGCCAGAGCCGAGATGCTTACGTTCTTTTCATCCAGCAGCTTGTGGATTTCCTGTGCCTTTTCTTCATCCATCCCTGCAGCATCGATGTGGCTTACGCCGGCGTAGCGTCTGCTTGCCTTGCCCTGCGGCCAGCATGCAACTTCCAGGCATTCCAGTCCGTTTTCCGAAGCGAAATCAACGACTTCTTCAAACGTCATTCCTTCGCAGATTGCTGTGTTCAAACCGAATTTCATTTTTCGACTCCTTTGTATTTAAGTGATGTTCGCTTTGTTTTTGATAACTTAATTGTAAACGCAGACGGAAATCCGGACTTTTTTGAAACGGACCGTAATCTTGCCGTTTCTCGTAAGTTTCTCAGCCGGGCCTGTCAAAAATGGACAAGTTTCTTTCCCAATCAAATACTCATTTTTTTCTGTTTACCAGCTTCTGATAATGAGTATGGCCGGACATCGGCACGCCTGACAGATTCAGAATATTTCGCCATTCTCTGCTATAATCGGAGTTATGACAGCTTTAAAACTTACACGAAATTTATATAGATTATTATGGGAGAAATTATGTATCGAATAGTCGCATGCGACCTGGATGAGACGCTGCTGGGAATGGATAAACAGATCGGTGATGAAAATATCAAGGCGATCAAAGCACTGAAGGAAGCGGGCGGATGGTTTGTTCCCGCAACCGGTCGGGGTTACGTGACTGTTGACGGAACGCTTAAGGAGCTGGGTCTCGACGAATCGGGACAGTATGTCATTTCCTTTAACGGAGGCGCGATCACAGAAAACGGCGAGCACAAGCTGATTCATTATGAAGGACTTCCGTTCGATATGGCCGAAGAGCTTTATCTGCGCGGTCAGAAGTACGATGTCGGGATCCACGTCTACACGAAGGAAACGGTCTACGGTTATAACCTGTCCGATCTGGAACGCAGCAACCTCAGAGGCCGTCAGGAAATCGTCGAAATCGACAATACGGATCTCGACTTTCTCAAGGGCCAGGAGATCGTCAAGGTTCTCTATATGAATCCGGATTACGATTACCTGTTCACGATCGAACCGGACATGAGCGATCTTCAGGACCGGCTGGACATCAGCTACTCCAGCGGACGCTATATCGAATTCAATCACAAGGGCGTATCGAAGGGCGAAGGGCTCCTGAAGCTAGCGGAGCTGCTGGGCGTGGATCCCGCGGATACCATCGCCATCGGCGACAACTTCAACGACCTGTCCATGATCAAAACGGCTGGGCTGGGCGTCGGGGTATCGAATACGGTTGAAGATATGAAGAAGGACTGCGACTTCGTAACCGAAGCGGACTGTGACAACGGAGCGGTCGCGGAGGTGATCGACCGGTTTATCCTATCACAACCCGGATCAGAGGCAGAAGCATGAAACTTTTCAAGCAGGACGAAGAACCGTCGAGCAGACGGATCAAACTAAAGACGCTGCCCAACACGAGAGATCTTTCCGACGTTCCGAATCAGATGGGACTGCGGATCAAGCCTCACCGGCTTATCCGAAGCGGCACGCTGGGCGGGGCCGGCCGCAGGGATATCAAGACTCTGACGAAGGAATATGGTCTGAAGCAGGTCGTTGATTTTCGTAATGAAGAGGAACGGGAATCGAATCCCGATCCCGCGATTGCCGGAGTCAAAAACGACTGGATTCCGATCTTAAACGAAAGGGCTCTCGGGATCACCCGTGAAGACGACTGTGATGAAAGCGGCAGTGACGACTGCGACGAAGCAGCCCCGTCGATGGGGAGCATCACAGACTTTCTCTCGGACCCGAAAAAGATGATCACCCGGCTGTACGCTGCGATGCCTCTCGACAAATTCACGCAGAACCAGTACCGGAAGTTTCTCAAGCTCGTCGAAAACAATACGGACGGCGCGGTGCTGTATCACTGCACCGCCGGCAAGGACCGCGTCGGGATCGGAACCGCGCTTATCCTGTCCGCCCTCGGCTATGACAGAGAATCGATTATCAAGGACTATCTGAAGACGAACGAAAATCTCGGTGTGCCGGGACTTTCCACCGGCGTTCCGCATCTTGAAGACGCTTCGAACGATCTGTATATCCTGCTCAATTCCGCGTATCCGGAATACATCGACGCGGCCTTTGACAGCATCGACAAAAATTACGGCACGGTGGAGAATTATCTGCACGAAGCGCTGGAGCTTACTGATGAGGATATCGAAAAACTTAAAGAGAATTATCTGGAAAAATAGAAGCGTTATCGAAATGAAATATTGAAAAAGGCGAGTGAGAAGCATTATGCTTTCCACTCGCCTTTTATCGTATTATTCTTCCGGTTCATTTATCGCGTCGTATCCGGTCTCTCCGGTCCGGATCCTCATGACCTCGAGGATTTCCGATACGAAGATTTTTCCGTCCCCCACCTCGTCCGTTTTTGCGGCGCTCCGGATGGTCTCCATCGTCTTCTGCGCCCATTCCCGGCTCGATACGACAATATCGAACTTGATCTTGGGCTGCATCACCACGTCAAATTCCGATCCGCGGACTTTCTCCGCATAACCCTTCTGGATCCCGCAGCCCATGACCTGCGAGACCGTAAATCCGTTCACGCCGATCGCGTCCAGCGCGGCTTTGACGTCTTCGTATTTTTCATCGCGAACGATCGCTTCCACTCTTAACAGCATATTTTCCTCATATTTCTTTTTCAAATCAATATTTGTTTTTACTATTGTAACGTTACGATTCCTGTCAGCCGGATCCCGTGATTCAGTCCAGTCCGTTAAAGGACGGGTAGGCGTTCTCGCCCTGCTGCGTCAGGTCCAGACCGATCATTTCGTCTTTGATCGTCACACGAAGCGGTACGATCAGTTTGACGATAGACGCGCACACATAGGTTCCGACTGCGGCGACGACGATGCTTATCGCGATCCCGGCCAGCTGGGCGGCGAACAGATGCCAGTCCCCGAAGACGAGACCGTTCCAGCGGGCCGCAGAATTGATCGATGTCTGAGCGAACAGTCCCGTCGCAATACCGCCCCAGATCCCGCCGATCCCGTGACAGCCGAATGCGTCCAGAGCATCGTCGATATTGAGCTTCTGCTTGATAAAACGTGTGCCGTAATAACAGATCGGGCTTACCAGCAGTCCGATGATGATCGCCGCCCAGATCGGGACGAAGCCTGCGCCGGGGGTAATCGCAACGAGACCGACCACAAGACCTGTAGACGCGCCGACAAGAGTCGGCTTTCCGTCCGCGAGGAATTCGATGAGCATCCAGCTCAGCAGCGCGGCTGCTGCAGAGACCGCCGTCGTCATGAACGCGTGCGCCGCAAGACCGTCGGCAGCAAGAGCGGAGCCTGCGTTAAAGCCGAACCAGCCGAACCACAGCAGTCCCGCTCCCAGCAGAACGAACGGAATATTATGGACACGGTATTTGACGTGTTCATAGCCTCTGCGCCGTCCGAGCATCAGCGCGAGGACAAGACCGCTGATCCCGGAAGATATATGGACGACGTTGCCTCCGGCAAAATCGACAGAGCCGATCGAGGACAGAAAACCTCCCGCTCCCCAGACCATATGGGCCAGCGGATAGTATACAGCGAAGCTCCATAATACGATAAACAGAAACAGGGCTTTCGTATTCATCCGGCCCACGACGGAGCCTGTGATCAGAGCGGCCGTGATCATCGCGAACATCATCTGGAATCCCGCAAACGCGAGATTCGGAATCGTACTGCTGTATGGACCCGCGTCCATGCCGACGTTCTTAAAGAACGACCAGTCGAAGTTTCCGATAATGCCCCCGTTGTTTCCGCTGAAGGACAGCGAATAGCCGCAGACGACCCACAGCAGAACGGAGATCCCCATAACCATCGTACATGCCATCATCGTATTGACGACATTCTTGCGCCTGGCAAGTCCGCCGTAGAAAAAAGCGAGACCCGGCGTCATCAGGAATACGAGAGCCGAGCAGATCAGAATAAAAGCAGTGTTTCCGGTGTTCATTCAATACCTCCATGAATTCATGTTTTTGTATCAATGCAGAAAACGGCAAAAAATAAAAAGACGCCGCGCTTCAGTCAGGGAGAACTGAAGAACGACGTCTCTGTCTGCTTTTTTTATTTCCAATTTAATTACCGATAATCACGCCGAACGCCTGATTCTGCCCGTTTTCGTTTACAGAATGCCCGGTTGCTGTGTCGCTCAATCCCGCCCGCTTCTCTCTGCTATAATCAAAACTGTATCAGCTTAAAGAATAAACACAAAGCTATTATGACTGTGAATAAAGGATTGAGGGAAGAAAATATGTACCGGATAATCGCATGCGATCTTGACGAGACGCTGCTGAAACACGATAAAACGATCTGCGAAGAAAATATCAGGGCTGTTAAGGCGCTGAAGGATCATGATATCTGGTTCGTCCCGACCACGGGAAGGGCTTTCAGGACCGTGGATCCGGTCATTCGGGCTCTGGGACTCGACGAGCCGGGCCAGTACGTCATCTCCTATAACGGAGGGGCGATCACCGATAATCAGGATCACAGACTGCTGTATCATGAAGGTATCCCCTTCGATCTGGCTGAGGAGCTGTTTCAGCGCGGAAAACGTTATGACGTCTGCATGCACATTTATACGAAGGAAAAGGTCTACGGATACAATATCCCCCAGTTTGAAATAGACTATCTTAAGGGCAGAGTCACGCTGATTCCGATTCTCGACAATACACTTGGTTTTCTGAAGGGTCAGGAAATCATGAAGATCATCTATATGAACCTGGATTACGATTATCTGTTCTCGATCGAATCGGAGATGGACGATCTGAAGGACGGACTCACGATTAGCTATTCCAGCGGACGCTACATGGAATTCAATCATCACGGTGTTTCCAAAGGAGCGGGACTTCTCAGACTCGCGGAGCTTCTCGATGTGAAACCCGAAGAGACGATTGCCATCGGCGACAACCTCAACGATCTGTCAATGATCAGAATGGCGGGGTTCGGAGTCGGAGTGGCCAATACGGTAACAGATATGAAAAAGGACTGCGACTTTATAACCAGAGCCGACTGCAACAACGGAGCTGTCGCGGAAGTGATCGACCGGTTTGTACTGGGACCGCTGAATGCAGCCGCGGAAGCATAGAAAAACAAAAGCATCGGTTCCGCCGACAGAAATATCACACAAAATCGAGCAAAAAAGGAGCACCTGACGGCGCTCCTTTTTGGTTTCAGCAAATTCATGCTGCTGTTATATTTACAGCTTTTCGTCGATGTCGACTTGCGAAACGAAATCCTTTCCGGACTTTTTCACCGATGCGTTGACGACAATCGTGCAGGCCGCGTCGCCTGTGATGTTGGTCGTCGTGCGGGCCATATCGAGAATTCTGTCAACTCCGGCAACGAGGGCGATCCCTTCAAGGGGAAGACCTACCGACTGCAGGACCATCGCCAGCATAATTACGCCGGAACCGGGTACTCCGGCCGTTCCCACCGACGCGAGAGTCGCCGTCATGATGATCATCAGCTGGGCCGATATCGTCAGATCGATACCGTAGAGCTGTGCGATAAACACGGCGCAGACTCCCTGGTAGATCGCGGTGCCGTCCATGTTGATGGTCGCGCCGAGGGGCAGCACGAAGGAAGCCACATCCGGTTCGACACCGAGCTTTTCGGTGCATTCGAGATTGAGCGGAAGAGTTCCGACACTGCTGGCGGATGAAAAAGCGAACAGCATCGCCGATGTCATCCCCTTAAAGAAGCGGATTGGACTCATCTTGGCAAACAGCTTGACGCTGCTTGAATAGCAGACGATCATATGAATAATGCACGTCAGGTAGACGATTCCGACCAGCTTTAACAGCGGCAGCAGAACCGACGGACCGTTCGAAGCCACGACGGGCGCCATCAGCGCGAAGACACCGATGGGAGAGAGTCTGATAATCATTCCCATAATCTTGACGCAGACTTCGGTCATGCTGTTGATGAAATCTGCGGCGGGCTGTCCCTTTTCTCCGGCCATGATAATCCCGAATCCGAAGAACAGCGCAATCACGATTACCTGCAGCATCGTCGCATCGGCCAGAGGCTGAATCGCGTTGGACGGGAAGATATTGACGAAGGTATCAATAAACGACGGAATGGTCTGGGCTTCATAGGCCTGAAGATTTGACGTATCCAGCGTATAGCCGCTTCCGACCTGAAGGACGTTGGCCATGACCAGACCCAGTGTGACGGCGATGGCTGTCGTACACAGATAAAACAGCAGCGTTCTCCCGCCGATCTGCCCGACCTTCCGGATATCCTTCAGGGAGATGACCCCCGAAATTATCGAAAACAGGACCACCGGCACGACCACCATCTTAATCAGATTGAGAAAAATAGTCCCGAAAGGCTTGATGTAATTGTCCGCGATATCGGGATTTCCCTGGAGCATGATCCCGACGGCGATCCCGAGCCCCAGCGCGATGAGAATCTGATAAGTGAGCGGAATCCGCGCAAATATATTTTTAGATTTCTTTTCCATAAAAACGATAAACTCCTATAAATAATTCCAGACCGTTTTAACAACAAGAAGAGCCAGAACGAGCAGTATCGTCGGCTTGACGATAGCGCTTCCGTTTTTCATGACCATCCCGGCTCCGATGTAGCCCCCGAGCATATTGCACACGGCTGCGGCGAGCCCCAGTGAAATCAGAACCTGGCCGTGCATCAGAAAGATCGCAAGACTCGTCACATTGGTGGTCAGATTGATCATCTTCGTCTGAGCATTGGCAGTCTGTACGCTCATTTTCGCAAAGACGGTGAACGCGACAATCAGAAAGGTGCCGGTTCCGGGACCGTAAAAGCCGTCGTAAAAGCCGATGATCAGCGCCGCAGCGCATCCGACGAGCATCGTCTTCCTGTCGGAGGCAATATGATCGTTCCCGTTATCGTTGAACAGCTTCTTATTCAGTACGAGAAGCGCCGATACGGGGATCATCACCGCGAGAACCGCCAGCATGATCTGCTCGGAAAGAGACATCGAGAAATACGCGCCGAGAGAAGATCCGACTACCGCACAGATCACCGCGGGGATGCAGAAGCGCCAGTTGACGAGACCTCCGTGCATAAACCGGCCCGCTGCAACTGCCGTTCCGCAGCTGCTGGAAAGCTTGTTGGTTGCGACAGCCGTATGAACAGGAAGTCCCGCCAGCAGATAAGCCGGTAGCGAGACCAGACCCCCTCCCCCGCCGATCGCATCGACGAGACCTGCTAAAAACAACAACGGACAGACAATAAGATAGCTGTTAATGCCGATTGTCAAAAAAAGCTCCTTTCTAACGTAAACAACAGAGCGTTCTCTGACGATCGCGCCCATTTCATTCGTTTCAAAAAATCATTGAAGTTTTAAGGACTATCAGCGAAATTAACGGCAGATCCTATATGTTATTCAATCATCATATGAAAAAAATTTATTGCGGAAAAACTTCTGTAAAATCATCTACATAAATTATAAGTAAAATAAAAGGATAACACAAATATATTCTGTCAGCGGGATAAACGGATTTAAATTCAGCCGAAAAAATTCTCAAAAAAAAGAGCACGGATATGAGGTGGCATTCATTCCGTGCTTTTTTTGATATTCATTTTCCCAGGAGTGGAAATTATATCCGTAATTTACAGCAGCATTCAGACAGCCGCTCTTCCCTGACTTTCAAAAGTCTGTCCGTCAAGCAGTATAAAGGTGTTTTTGTCGTATTCCAGCAGCTTGTCCCGTCTCATATGGGAGAGCTCTCTGGTCAATGCGCTCCGGTCTGCGCACAGGTATTCCGCCAGCTCCGTCCGGTTCATCGGAATTTCGATTTCGGAGCTTCCCTTCTTCTGGGCAGTCAGCGACAGATAGGTCAGAATTTTTCCGCGCAGCGTCTTCTGAGAAACGACCTCGATCTTTTCCTGAAGTCGTCTGTTCTTTTCAGAAATCATGCTCGTCAGATTTTCGACAAGCTTGTAGTGAGCCACGCAGGCCATTGAGCACAGATGAACCGCACGTTCGAAGGGCATCAGCAGGATAACCGAATCTGTCATCGCTCTAAAATAAATGTTCGACGACGGTGTACGCGTCACTTCGTATCTTTCTCCGAATATTTCGCCCGACCTTAACTCGGCCACAGGGGTTCTGGTTCCCCAGAGATCTTCTCTGATTGTTTCGACAGAACCCCGGACTACAATGCCGATATTTACGACCGGCTCGTCGTTAAGGAGGATGTATTGATCTTTTTTGTACTGTCTCACACAGCTGTTCAGACAGGTGAGCATACCGTCAAGTTCGGCAGGTTCTATCCCGGCGAAAAGCGGCAGCAGGCTGATCGTTTCGTTATAGTCTCTCATGATGGTCTCTCTCTTTGTGTATCTTTTAAGACCATTCTATCACCCGTGTTAGTTGCTGCGGCAACCCGGTCCCGGGGATACGGATCGTTATCGGTATATCTCAGAGAATCTTTTTAAGCAGCTCGATCGCGAACTTTCCCATTTCCGGATAACGGATATCGAGCTCGAACTGCGGCATGTCGATAATGCCTTCGTAGTGCGTGAAGGTATCGAAGCCGAACTTGCCGTGATAGCTTCCCATGCCCGATGCGCCGACGCCCCCGAAGGGCAGGTTCGGATTGGCCAGCTGCATGATCGTATCGTTGATCGCGCCGTCTCCGAAGGTCAGATCGTCGAGAAAGGCCTGCTGTACCGTCTTGTCCTGACTGAACAGATAGGCGGCCAGCGGACGTTCGTGTGCTCTGACATAATCGAAGGGCTCGTCGAGAGTGCCGAAGTCGAGGATCGGCAGGATCGGTCCGAAGATTTCTTCCTGCATGATCTTCGCATCCGGCGTGACGTTCACGAGGATTGTCGGTTCGATCTTGTTGGTCTCAGGATCCGAATCCCCGCCGAACACGATGTCTTCGCCCTGAATGAGTCCCAGCAGTCTGTCAAAATGTTTCCGATTGACGATTTTGGGCCACGAATCGTTTGTAAGCGGATGTTCCCCGTAGAACCGGCGGATCACGTCTTCGAGCTCCGCGACGAATTCGTCACGCACGCTGCGCTGAACGAACGCGTAGTCGGGGGCGACGCAGGTCTGACCGGAATTGATGAGCTTGCCGAAGGCGATGCGCCTGGCTGCTGTCTTCAGGTCCGCCGTTTCGTCGACGATAACCGGACTCTTGCCCCCAAGCTCGAGGGAGACCGGAGTCAGATGAGCCGACGCCTTTTCCATGACCGTCTTTCCGACAGCGACGCTGCCCGTAAAGAAGATATAGTCGAACTTCTGATCCAGCAGCGCCTGGTTTTCGACTCTTCCGCCCTGAACCACCGTCACATATTCAGGAGGATAGATTTCCGAGATGATCCTCGCGATGACCTCCGAGGTCGCGGGAGCGTAGGCCGACGGCTTGATCACCGCGGTGTTCCCCGCCGCGATCGCCGCGATAAGCGGATCGATGGTCAGAAGCAGCGGATAATTCCACGGACTCATGATCAGAATCGTTCCGTAGGGCTTCGGGACGATCATGCTCTTCGCAGGAAACAGGTAAACAGGCGTGCAGACCCGCCGCCTTTTAGCCCATCTGCCGAGACTGCAGCGCGTGTGAAGCAGTTCCGACTTCAGCAGCATGACCTCCGCCTTGTAGGATTCAAGCGCGGGCTTCCCGAGGTCGGTTTTGAGCGCGTCGAAAATCGCGTCCATATTGTCCGACAGCGCCTGATCCAGCTTTTTGAGCATCGCCCTGCGGAAGCCGACATCCTGGGTAACCCCTGAATTGAAGAAATTTCGCTGTGCGTTTACGATCGATTCGAATTTGTCCATCCTGAAAACCTCCTTATCCATACGAATATTGTATATCCGCAGGATTGGATGTCACCCAGACTTTATCAAAAAAATCTCCCCGCTTTTGCAGGGAGAAAATTTGTCTGACTATTGACTATTACCCGAGGATCTTCTTCAGATCTTCTTCTGGTGTCGTTGTGGGCGCGATATTGTAATTTTCGACGAGGATGTCCAGCACTCCCGGCGAGATAAATGCAGGCAGCGTCGGTCCCAGCAGGATATTTTTGATGCCGAGGTGCAGCAGCGTGAGCAGGATGCATACGGCTTTCTGTTCGTACCACGAGAGAACCATGGACAGCGGCAGGTCGTTCACGCCGCAGCCGAATGCGTCCGCCAGAGCGACCGCGACCTGGATCGCGCTGTAGGCGTCGTTGCACTGCCCCATATCCATAATTCTCGGGAAGCCGCCGATAGTTCCGAGATCGAGGTCGTTGAAGCGGTACTTGCCGCAGGCGAGGGTGAGGACGATGCTGTCCTCAGGGGTTTGTTTCACGAAATCGGTATAGTAATTGCGTCCCGGACGGGCGCCGTCACATCCTCCGACGAGGAAGAAACGGCTGATATCCCCCGCCTTGACCGCATCGACAATCTGGGCTGCTGCCGCAAGGACCGCGCCGTGTCCGAAACCTGTCGTAACTTCGCTGCCGCCGTTTATTCCGGTAAACGCCCGGTCTTCATCGTAGCCGCCGAGTTCCAAAGCTTTTTCGATGACCGGTGTAAAATCTTTTTCTTCGCCGATATGGATAATTTCCGGATATTCCACAAGCTCTGTCGTGAATACGCGGTCTGTATAGCTCTTCTTCGGAGGCATCAGGCAGTTCGTCGTGAACAGGACAGGCGCTGGGATATCGGCGAATTCCTTCTGCTGGTTCTGCCATGCGGTTCCGAAGTTTCCCTTCAGATGCGGATACTTCTTCAGCTCCGGATAAGCGTGTGCCGGCAGCATTTCGCCGTGGGTGTAGATATTGATCCCTTTTCCTTCGGTCTGTTTGATCAGCAGCTCAAGATCCTTCAGATCGTGTCCCGTGATGACGATAAACGGTCCTTTTTCTACGGTGAGCGGGACTGCAGCAGGAGCAGGCGTTCCGTAGGTTTCGGTATTCGCTCTGTCGAGCATTTCCATGCACTTCAGATTTACCTCTCCTGTTTCAAGAACCACCGGAAGAAGCTGCCCCGTTTCCAGATCCTCTCCGATGGTTCTGAGGGCCTTGACAAAAAACGCCGAGACCTCCGGATCCGTATAGCCGAGAACCTTCGCGTGATATGCGTAAGCGGCCATGCCGCGGATTCCGAACAGAATCAGAGATTTGAGCGAGCGGATATCTTCCTGAGCGTTCCAGATATCGTTCATATCGTACGCAGCTTCTTCAGCCATTCCCGCCGCGCCGAGAACTGCACGGGTTTCTTCCTGCACTTTTTTCGTAAGCTCTTTCACAGATTCTTCGTCGAAATTGACGTTTGTCACTGCGCTGAAGAGTCCGTCAAGAATAAGACTGTCCGCTGTTTCCGTTTCACCGGCGTCGTCGCAAGCCCGGGCGAGTCCGATCAGCGCGCCTGTAAGCTCGTCCTGGGCTTCAGCTGTCGGAGCGGTCTTTCCGCAGACACCCGTTTTTCCGGCACATCCGGTTCCGCAGGCAGTCTGTTCACATTGAAAGCAGAACATCTGTTTATCCATCTCAATCTCCTTTAATGATCAAACACAATTATCAGTACGTAATTCCATTCCAGTAAATCGGCGAGCAGACTTCCGCTTCCGGCGGCAGCTCCACATCCTTGAGCGCCCATTTCTTAAATTCTTCGAAGCCTGTCCGGTCGACGATATAGCCGATATGTTCTTTTCCGCCCGGAGCCGAGGTGTCGATATATTCGCGGACGTAATCGTAGGTGTTTTCGATAATTTTGACAATGCTGTCTTCGTCAATCCAGCGGATGAAGTCCACGCCGAGACGCGGATTTTTCTTTCCGCTTCGTCCCAGCAGCGTCAGGCGGTAATACTTCTTCCGGCTGCGCGTCCAGGCGGCGTTGGGACAGGCCAGTACGCATTCACCGCACCCGATGCATTTCTGCGCGTCGCGCTGCGGACGCCAGTTCACAGTAGTAAGCGCTCCCGTCGATTTTCTCTGGCAGGCTTTTACACAGGCATTGCAGCTGACACAGCGATTCGGATCGGACTGCGGTTCCGTCATCCCCATAATTCCAAAATCGTGCATCCGCACCTTTGCACAGTCGTTGGGACATCCGGTCAGCGCGACCTTGACATGCAGATCGTTCGGGAAGATCGCCTTGTCGATTCGGCGTGCAAAAGCAGCCGTGTTGTAACAGCCGTAGGGACAGACATCGTTTCCGACGCAGGCGGTCACATTGCGCGTACCGGCTGCAGGATAGCCTTCTCCTTTTTCCGTCTGGTTGATTCCGAGCCCTTCGATAACGGGCTGCAGCTTCGCGTTGACCTCCGGCATCGCTTCGAAGGGGATGCCCGGAATCTCGAAGCCCTGACGGACAGTCAGATGAATCGTTCCGTCACCGTAGGTCTGAGCGATATCCTGAATAGTCGAAAGGAGCCCGGCGTCCATTCGTCCGCCGGGTACCCGGACACGTGAGGCGGACAGGCCGCGCTTTTTCGTGACACGAAACGCGTTCTTCTTCAGTTTTTTCGTATTGATATCCATTTATATCTCCTCAGTCCGCCAGCCTGCGGCCCTGGGCGTAATTGTAAACCGGTCCGTCGAGACAGACATAGCTGTCGCCGATCCTGCAGTGTCCGCATTTTCCGATTCCGCAGCACATTCTGCGTTCCTGGGAAATCCAGATATTCTCTTCAGCGATTCCGCGGTCCAGCAGCGCTTTTACGGAAAAACGCATCATTGCGGGCGGCCCGACGACGATGGCGCGTACTCTGTCCAGGTCTTCGAATTCAAGCTCCGGTATGAACTGTGTGACGAGTCCGACCTTGTGCTCCGGTGTTTCTTCACCTGCATCGACGGTCAGTGTCACGTCCATCGTGTCCTTCCAGCGTTTGAAGTCATCGCGGAACAGAATCTCCGATCCGGATTTGAATCCGGCGATAAGCTGTGTGGATCTGACGTCTTCCGGATGATTCGCGAAATAGTCGATAACGCCGCGTACGGTCGAGACACCGGTTCCGCCGCCGACGATTACGAGCTCACTGTCTGTATAATCGGAAAGCTCG
>CALMRA010000295.1 GCA_937872065.1 uncultured Eubacteriaceae bacterium
GCTCGTGTAAGCTGATCGTCGAAGACGGCTATAACATGAAGGACGATACAAAAAGCAGTACGTTAAATAATCTGAGCATTCTCAACACCACGGACAGCGAAACATGCGCGTTCTACATCTGGGGAAACGCCAGAGTCAATCTCCTTCTTGAAGGACAGAATCAGCTGCTGAGCGGCAATTATCAGCCCGGCATTCAGACCTCGTTAGAAGAAAACGGCGCGCTCACCATCGAAGGAAACGGAAGCCTTTTCGTTCAGGGCGGCAAATACGCAGCGGGCATCGGCGGCGGCGCTTATCGCGTCGGAAAGAACATTACGATTAACAGCGGAACCATCACGGCAGCCGGCGGAAGCGAAACAAGCGGAATCAGCAGCTTTGAAAAAGACGGCAGTACTGCAGCGGGAACAAGCTGGATGATCACGGGCGCCGGAACCGAAAATTCGGACGCACCCTACTGCGGAGCAGGAATCGGCGGCGGCACCAACGCTGACGGGATGTACATCACGATTAACGGCGGAACCGTTACGGCGTACGGCGCAGACGGCGCCAGCGGAATCGGCGGCGGCAATAACGGATTCGGTGAAAGCATCACGATCAACAACGGTCTGGTCAGAGCAGAAGGCGGATCAAACGCGGCAGGAATCGGCGCAGGTTCACTGTGCTGCGCACACAATATTGCGATAAACGGCGGTACGGTTACGGCAGTCGGACAGGGTTCCGCGGACGATATCGGCCAGGGCGCAAAATGCAGCGTTGACGGGAACGGCCCCTTCCAGGTTACCGGCGGAACGATCAACGCAGATATGACCGGAAACGAAACGACAGGCATTTACAACAATATGATTCAGACGGGAACAGCGCTCACCCATTACACGTTCAATCTGAAAGACCCTTCAGGAAATGCGGTAAGCTGCAGCCAGGTCCAGAGCCTGACAGTCGGCAGCTGTACCGGAATTCAGGAACAGGCAGGCCAGAACAACGACTCGCAGTACAGCATTCAGGGAATGCAGACCAATGAAGACGGACAGCTTACCTTCTACATGAACAGCAATTACATTCCGTTCGGTTCGAATGTGACAGTCGTCGTGAACAACGCGGCCTATGTCGGCTCCATTACCGGTTCCGTCCCGGATCTGACATCACCCGGTGTCATCACTCTTCAGGACGGCAGCCGCCTGACCATCTGGAATGACGGTTATTACCTTGGAACCGACACAGATCCCTCCGAATCACAGAAAATCTCTTACACCGGCGGCTATTCGCTGAACAGCGAAGGCCGGACAGACTGCGGCGTTACGGTAAAAAACGGCGCGTCAGACAAGAACATCACGATCAACGATCTGAATATCGACAGCGAAACGCCCTTTGTCATCGAAAATGCAGCCAGCGTAAATCTGACAGTTACGGGAACGAACACCCTCCGCGCAGGCGAAGGCAAAGCGGGCCTCCAGATCTCTGAAGACGGTTCTGTCGTAATTAACGGAACAGGCAGCCTCCAGGCAGTCGGCGGAAACTGCGGCGCAGGCATCGGCGGAACGGAAGCAATGACAGCAGGAAACATCACGATCAATTCCGGAGACATCACGGCAGTCGGCGGAAGCGACGCGGCAGGCATCGGCGGCGGAAGCCAGGGCGGAGTCACGAGGATCGTCCTGAACGGCGGGACTGTTTCAGCCGCCGGCGGAGAAGCAGGAATCGGCCTCGGAAGAAACGCCTCCCCTAAGGGAAAAATCATTGTAGGTTCCGACGTCACGCTGGGCAGCATAACGGGAGCCAGATACGCGGTCACGCCTCTGACAAACAATGTCTATCAGCAGTCTGTTCCGAAGCTGAATGCATCGGAAACGGCTCCGGCTGAATCAGCGGATACAGCAGCTTGATTATAATACAGGAGAAATAAGATGAAGACAGGTACGGCGGTTAAAGTATATTCGATAATGATGGGATTACTGCTTCTCTTCGCGCTGGTAATGACCGGAGGAAATGTAAAAGCGGCGGATAACGAAGCGATGACGATTCAGATCCAGCCGGGCGACGAAAAGATCGAAATCTACAATGACTATTACGTTCTGAACGGCTCGACCCGGCAGGACTGGTCAGGCGATTATGTTCTCACAGGTTCGAACTTCAACCAGCAGGGAGATTACAGCGCATTTCAGGTAATCGTCGAAGACGGATACAGCAGCAATGGCGGAGCGAGAAGCATTACGTTAAGCAGTCTGAATATTCTCAATACCATCAGCAGCGAAACATGCGCCTTCAGCCTTCAGGGAAACGCAGACGTCAGACTTCTTCTTGAAGGAGTGAATCAGCTTCAGAGCGGACAAATGCAGGCAGGCATTCAGGCCTCATCGAAAACCGGCGCGCTTACCATCGAAGGCAGCGGCAGCCTGTATGTTCAGGGCGGCTATAAGGCGGCAGGGATCGGCGGCGGCTTTTTACAGGACGGAAGAAATATTACGATAAACAGCGGAACCATCATGGCTGCCGGAGGAAGCGAAAACAGCGGAGTCAGCAGCGTAGAACAGAATGATCCTTATGTTACGGTAGAAAGCTGGATGCTGCCAGACGTCGGAAGCTCAAACGAGCACACCGGATGCGGAGCAGGGATCGGCGGCGGAGACCTCGGCGCTGGAGTAAATATAACGATAAACGGCGGTACGGTCACAGCGAATGGGGCCGGCGGCGGCAGCAGCGGCCACGGTCTCTTTATCACGATCAACGACGGAAGAGTTTCAGCATCAGGCGGATTATATGGAGCGGGCATCGGCGGCGGAGCAAGGGGAAACGGCCGTTATCTGACGATAAACGGCGGTACGATCACAGCTGTCGGACAGTATACTGCCGATGATATCGGAGGCGGTACCCTCACGATAAGCAGCCATAACGGTCCGCTGGTGGTGACCGGCGGTTCGATCAACGCGGATCTGTATAAGAACGACGATCCGAGACCTTACAGCAGTACGGATCAGTCGGGCAGCTCGCTTCTTCACTATACGCTCAACCTGACAGACGCTTCGGGCAATGCCGTAAGCGGCGCCTCCGTTGAAAGCCTGAAGATCGGCAGCTGTTCCGGGAATGCGGAAACAGACAGCAGCCAGTACGGAATCCGGGGAATGCAGACAAACGACGCAGGACAGCTTTCCCTGTATCTGGACATCACTTCGGTTCCTGAGGATTTGAATGTCACGGTCGTCGCAGACGGCGTAACCTATACGGGAACCTTCAGCTTCTCAGGTATTAATCTGACACCGGCGGTATAGATCGAAAGCTGCGCGGTTTGAGTGAACAAAAACTGAATTATCAGAAAAGGCCGCCGGCGGGCGGCCTTTTTTACCCGGCGGGACTTGACAAAAAGCAGTTTCTTTTTTATGATATAAAAGCTGCTTGCGAGAGTGTTGGAATAGGCAGACAAGCACGTTTCAGAGGCGTGTGTACATCGTACGTACGGGTTCAACTCCCGTCTCTCGCACCATTTTTGACGAAACGAACCGTCCAGATCATAATCTGGGCGGTTTTTTTATGCTCTTTATCAGAAAACAGTCTTGAATCCCTGACGAAGTACCAAAGATAATCAATTTTGATTATTAAGATTTGTAACGTTTTCATGTATTGTACAGATATAGAAACAATATCGAAAATGACAGGAGGAATTCCGAATGGATGCTGCTAATCCCGCTGCAAGAATGCCGGAAGACTGCTATGCCGCCGTCGATTTTGCAGTCGACAAATACGGGAAGCTGGACATTCTCGTATCCAACGCCGCATGCTGGTCCAACTACGCGTATCTCGACGTGCCGGAAGAGGTTTTTGACCGCGTTCTCGATACGGACCTGAAGGGCTCGTATTTCATGGGTCAGGCTGCCGCCAGAGCCATGGTGCGGGACAAGATCAAGGGAAAAATTGTCTTTATCTCATCCGCGGCTCACAAGGGCGAAGGACAGATGGGCATCGGCATGAATACCTTCTATATTGCAGCCAAGGGCGGCGTCTCTGCGATGACGAAAGGAATCGCGGGAGAGCTGCGGCAGTACGGAATAAACGTGAACTGCGTCGCGCCGGGCGGCATGCTCACCGCGGGCGTGTTCTCCCAGGGGACGGAAGCTGCCGGACTCTACGGTGAAGAGTATCTGAAAACCAGCCAGTCCCACCGCGGCCAGACACCCGTCGCGATGAATCCCGACAAGGTTGCCCTCA
>CALMRA010000296.1 GCA_937872065.1 uncultured Eubacteriaceae bacterium
CGTGCTGGCTTCTTCGATTGCGCTCTTGTACTTCTTCAGATTGTCGCAGCTGTCGATGTACGGGCTCATGTCCATGACGAGACCCGCGCTGACCATATCGTTGAGTCTGTTCTTATCCAGATTCGTGATGATCAGATCACCGAGGTTGCCGTTGGCGGAACGGGTCTGATACAGCGTGTCACCGCCGCCCGCAACGTTCGGAGCGATGATATTCAGATTCATGTTGAATTTTTCTTTTACAATTTTCGCAAACCATCCGGAATCTTCTCCCTGAAAGTTCGCCTGGGAGTCGAAGACGTCGATGGTGATTTCTTCTTCGTAGGGGCCGCCTGGATTCGAGCCCTGTGCCGCGGTTGAGGAATCGCTGCCGCATCCTGCGAGCAGGGGTAAAATCATCGCGATTACGAGAACGATCGCAACGATTCTGGCCTTCGTGTAACGTTTCATGGTTTTTCCTTTACTTTCTGATTTAAATGACTGGGCCGGTTATCCTTTGACCGAGCCGATCATGATGCCTTTGACAAAATACTTCTGGAACATCGGGTAGATGAACAGGATAGGCAGGACGACGATGACGGAAACCGTCATGCGGATCGAGGTCGGGGTCTGCATATTGGCGAGGGCCGCTGCGGAAGCGACGCCGCCGGTGGATTTGACCAGAGTCGCCAGCGAGCTCGCCTGATTCAGGTATACGTAGAGCAGGTACTGGAGTGAATACAGTTTTTCATTCGTGATGTAGATCAGCGTATCCTGGAAGGAATTCCACTGGCTGACCGCAGCCCAGATCGCGATGGTCGCGAGGATCGGCGTGCTTGTCGGAAGAACCACCTTGAAGAACCGGGTCAGTACGCCGGCTCCGTCAATTTCCGCCGCTTCCTGAAGCGCGGGCGGCAGCGATTCCATATAGGTTTTGACCATGATGATATTGAAGGGCTGTACGATGGCCGGGAGGATATAGACCCAGAAGGAGTTGGTCAGTCCCAGGGTTTTCATCGTCATGAACATCGGGATCAGGCCGGCGTTGAAGTACATCGTGATCACGACGAAACGATACCAGAAGCTGCGCTTCCACATCCGTCTCTGTGTGAACATGAAGCCGAGGTAGGCGGAGGCCAGCACCGTTAATGCCGTGCCGATAACCGTTCTTGCGACGGAGATCATCGCCGCTGTCGAAAGTCCCTTGAGCTGGAATACCTGGACGTAGTTGTCGAGATGAAGTCCCATCGGGATGATGTTGATCAGACCGTTGGCGCTCATCGTGTTGTTGCTTATCGAGTTGATAATCAGATAGTAGAACGGATAAGCGCAGAGTATGGTCAGGATCCCGAAGACCGCGTAGTTGACGACGTTAAACGTGATATCCGAGCCTGACAGCGGGATCTTCTTTTTGCCGTCTGCTGTTTGTTTCATAGTTTCTCCTTAAACAATGCCTTCGCCGCGTGTCTTCTTAGATATGAAGTTTACGAGCATCAGGAGCGTTACGCTGATTACGCTCTTCAGAACGCCTATCGCCGTTGCAAGCGAGAGATTCTTCCCTGTCATACCTATATTGTACACATACAGGTCGAGAACCTGGATAGTCTGCTTGTTGAACGCGTTCTGGAATACGTAGTACTGGTCCATGCCGTTGTTCAGGAAATTTGCGACCGAGAGCATCAGCATGACGAAGAACGTGGGCATCAGAAGCGGAATCGTGATGCTTTTGATAATCTGCCAGCGGCTCGCGCCGTCCACTCTCGCCGCTTCGTAGACTTCCTGATCGATGCCGGCTATCGCGGCCAGGTACATGATGGAGCCCCATCCTAACCCTTTCCAGATATTCCAGAGCATCATCTTGAGCCATGTGTGTTCGGGGCTGTCCAGGAAACGGATCGGTTCCGCAATCGCTCCGATATTCTGCAGCACTGTGTTGACCATCCCGCTTGATGAGAACAGGCAGAACGCAACCGCGTAGACCAGTGTCCAGCTTATGAAGTTAGGCAGCGTAGTCAGCGTCTGTACACAGTTTTTGAACCATTTGCAGTTGATTTCGTTCAGGAATACCGCAAACAGTACCGGCAGGAACGAGGTGGCCATACCGAGCAGGCTCATCGCGAAGGTATTTTTCATTACCTGTATGAGCTGGGCAACCTGAGTCTCGTTCGTAAACAGCATCGCGAACCATTTGAATCCGACAAACGGACACTGCGACAGCGACAGCGGCGCTCTATAATCGTAGAACGCGTAGATCCAGCCGTGAAGCGGGAAATAGGAGAACAGGAAGACGAGGATGAGAAACGGCACTATTAACAGAAAGAGTTTCTTTCCCTGCTTGTCTCTCAACGACGACTTCTTCTTCTTCGTCTTAGGAAGATCTTTTTCAAGATCCAACGTACTTTCGACCTCGGCAACCTCGCCGACCTGTGCGGCCCGGGTTCCTTCACCAATGTCATCCATGGTCCGTACCTCCTCTTTTGAATTTAATTTGAGTATAGCATCGTATTTTTTGCTTCAATACCTGAGGAATTGCACAGTCAAAGACCGCATTTTTCGATATTCCGGGTGCTCTGCGTTGTAATGTCCGTTTTTATAAGTTTCCGCAGCTAGTTTTTAGGGGCGTTCTTATATAGGAAGGCTGACATAATAAACTCCTCAGAAAAACATTAATAAATGAAGTAGGCG
>CALMRA010000297.1 GCA_937872065.1 uncultured Eubacteriaceae bacterium
CGCATACCTTGATCAGGACATACGAGATAATCCCGAATTCGATACCTGCGGAGATGCTGTACGCAAATCCCATCATGAAGAACGCGATGAGAGCCGGGAAGAATTCCGTCCAGTCGGAGAAATCCATTTCCTTGAAATTCATCATCATGTAGCCGCCGACCATAATCAGGGCCGGAGCGGTTGCGCATGACGGAACGATCGCGATAAGCGGGCTGAAGAACAGCGCAAGCAGGAACAGGCATGCAGCCGTGAAGGCTGTGAGACCTGTACGTCCGCCCTGTTCGACACCGCTGGCGCTTTCAACGAAGGTCGTAACAGTCGAGGTACCCAGGACAGCGCCGGCTGTCGTACCAATGGCATCCGCCATCAGTGCCGGGCTGATATTCGGCAGCTCGCCTTTATCATTGAGCATGTCCGCACGGCTTGCGACGCCGACGAGGGTTCCGATGGTATCGAAGAAATCGACGAAGAAGAACGTAAACACGATAATCCAGAATTCAGGATTCCACAGCATCGTGAAGTCGAGCTTTGCGAATACGGGTTCGATTGACGGCGGCAGCGATACGATGCCCGAGGGCATTTCTGTAACGCCGAAGGGAATGCCCAGGACAGTTACAACTGCGATGCCTATCAGGATTCCGCCTTTAACGTGGCGGATTTCCAGTACGATCATCAGGATAAGACCGACGATGGTCAGGATTGCAGGTGCGTTCATTTTCAGTTCTGCCAGTCCGATAAGCGTTGATTCGTTATTAATGATAACTTCGCCGTTGACAAGACCGATAAAGGTAATGAACAGACCGATACCTGAGGAGATACCGATCTTAAGCGTCTTCGGAATACAGTTCGCAACTGCTTCACGAATGCTCGTAAGAGTTAGTACAATGAAAATGATCCCTTCAACGAATACCGCTGTCAGCGCGACATGCCACGGCACGCCCATCGTGATGCAGACAGAGTAGGTGAAGAATGCGTTGAGCCCCATGCCGGGAGCGAGCGCAAACGGATAGTTTGCCATGAACGCCATACAGAACGTCGCGAGCGCGGCACTTGCGCAGGTAGCAGTCAGTACCGCTCCGAAGTCCATGCCTGTCTGAGACAGGATATTCGGGTTGACGAAAATAATGTACGCCATGGTCAGGAAAGTCGTAATACCGGCCAGAACTTCAGTTCTGACGTTTGTATGGTTTTCCTCGAGCTTGAATGTTTTATTAAGCCAGGCTTCCATAAGTTCCTCCTTATAATAGGAATTAAAAGTACGCTTCAATTATACTTAAGTATCCCTGAGTAGTCAAAAGACTTTTGAGGTACAAACAGAGACAAAATAGTGCATCTTTGTTCAATATATAAAAAGATTCGTAAGATATGTAAACCTGCAATAGAAATCCGCGGGCTGCAAGCTTCCTTTCGGCAGATTTCTTCCTGTACGAAAAATGGTCTCCCTGAAAAAGCTCAGGGAGACCACT
>CALMRA010000298.1 GCA_937872065.1 uncultured Eubacteriaceae bacterium
CGATCAGGCGGTGGTAAAGAAGGACGAAAAGCTCCAGTTTTTCGGCGGTACCACCGAAGCGACGGAAAAGCGGACGAAGGTCAAGGCCCGCGTCAAGGCTACCGGTCTCCAGGAGCTGATCATGGAATCGGACAACGTCCTGATCATGGGGCACAAAATCCCGGATATGGACTGTATCGGAGCCGCGGTGGGTCTTGCGGACGCGTGCAGGGAAAACGGGAAGAACGCCCGGGTGGTCCTGTCGGACATCAACATCTCGATTCGCGCGCTGTGCGAATATCTCGGAGATACGGGGGGATACGAGAACCTGTTTATCAAGCCGAAGGAAACCAGTGAATACATCCGGCCCAACACGCTGCTTATCGTCGTCGATACGCAGAACGAAGGCTATGTCGAAACGCCGGAGCTTCTCGAGCAGTCGCTCAAGACCGTCGTCATCGACCACCACCGGCGCTCCGGAGCCGGAATCGACTCGCTCCTCAGCTACTGCGAGGTATACGCGTCGTCAACCTGCGAGCTCGTGACCGAGCTGCTGCAGTACTTTAACGGAAAGAACATCGTGACGGTTCCCGCAGCCAACGCGCTGATGGCCGGCATGTTTATGGATACGAAGATGTTCACGGTGAAGACCGGAGTCCGGACCTTCGAAGCGGCTTCCTATCTGAAGCGCCGCGGCGGCGATACCATCAAGGCGCGTTCGATGCTCCAGGAAGACCTGACAACCTACGGACTCAAGGCGAAAGCCGTCCAGAATGCGCAGATCTACCACGACAGTATCGCGGTCTCGCTGTTTGAAGAAGACTCCGAATATGCTAAAATTATAGCAGCACAGGCAGCCGACGAGCTGCTTAATATCAAGGGAATCGAAGCGAGCTTTATCATCCTGAGGTGCGGAGGCAGCATCACGATCTCGGCGCGCTCGACGGGCGATATCAACGTTCAGCTCATTCTTGAAAAGCTCGGCGGCGGCGGCCATCTCGCGATGGCGGGCGCACAGCTGGATACTAAGGATCTCACGGAAGCCAAGAAGCTTCTGCTTGGGACCATAGACGAATATATGGAGGAAAAGCAGTCATGAAAGTCGTACTCACAGAAGACGTCAAGGGCCTCGGAATCGCCGGGGATATCGTGAACGTAAAGCCCGGCTACGGGAGAAATTTTCTGATCAAGGAAAATAAGGCGGTCGAAGGAACGGCGGCCAATATCAAAAGAGCGGAGCAGATCCGGATCGACAAGGTCAAGGAAGCGGCGGACAACAAACGCTCGGCGGAAGTGCTGGCGAAGCTGCTGGACGAAACGACCATCACGATTCGTGAAAAAGCCGGCGAAGACGGAAAGCTTTTCGGATCGGTCACCAGCAAGGACATCGCGGAAGCGCTGAAGGAACAGAAGGATATTACGATCGACAAGCGCAAGATCCTGCTGGACGCTCCGTTCCGGCATGTCGGCAGAGCCGAAGTCCGGATCAAGACCTTCCAGGGCGTCGAAGGCGAACTGACAGTCGATATACAGGCGGAATAAAGGCGGCATAAACGGAAGCGTCTCTGATGAGGCGCTTTTTTAGACGGAGTCAGAAAGGTCCAGATGGCGAACGAAAACAGAATACCGTACAGCCAGGAAGCGGAGATGTCTCTGCTCGGATCGGTCCTGCTCGATCAGAGCCTGCTGGACGGAGCGGTGGAGCTGATCTCTCCCGAGGATTTCTTTATTACGAGAAACCGGGATATCTTCGAGAGCATGCTCGCGCTGCACGAGGAACGCAGCTCGATCGATCATACGACGCTGGCAGAGGAGCTCAAATCCCGCGGAAAATTTCAGGAAGCAGGCGGCGCGGAATATTTTACAGATCTTGAATTCGCGGCGCCCATCGCGCGCAACGTCAAGGAATACTGCGGAATTATCCGGAACAAGTCCCTGACCCGCCAGCTCATTCATTCCGCCCAGAGCATCATCGCGGAGAGCAGCGAGGAAAACGAAAACGCGGCGGATCTGATCGAAAGCGCGGAGCAGAAGATATTCAGGCTCGCGCGGGGCGGTCAGAACACCGACTTCGAATCGATCCAGAACGTACTGACGGCGACCATCGACCGGATCGAATCCATCAGCCGGAACAAGGGCAGGCTGATCGGTCTTACGACGGGCTTCAAGGAGCTTGACGAAAAGACGGCGGGTCTGCAGAAATCGGACCTGATTATCATCGCGGCGAGACCGTCGATGGGGAAGACAGCCTTCGCGCTCAACGTCGTTACGAACGCGGCACTGAGAGGCGGCGCTTCCGCCCTGATCTTCTCGCTGGAAATGTCCAAGGAGCAGCTGGTCCAGCGTATGCTTCTGTCGGAAGCCTGGGTGGACAGCAGCAAGGTCCGAAACGGGGATCTGAACGGCAAGGAAGACTGGGACAGCATTATGGGCGCGGCGGATCTGCTGTACAAGACGGATATCGCGATAGACGATACGCCGGGGATCACCCTGGCGGAAATGCGTTCGAAATGCCGGCGGAAAAAAGCCGAGGGAAACCTCGACATGATCGTCATCGACTATATGCAGCTGATGAGCGGCGGCAAGAATTCCGAAAACCGTCAGAACGAAATCTCGGAGATCTCGCGGGGGCTTAAGGCTCTCGCAAGAGAAATGGAATGTCCCGTGATCTGCCTGTCCCAGCTAGCCCGCGGACCGGAATCGCGGCCGAACCACCGGCCGATGCTCTCCGACCTCAGGGAATCCGGTTCCATCGAACAGGATGCGGATATCGTCATGTTCCTGTACAGAGACGCTTATTACAATAAAGAAGAGGCGGTCAATCCCTTCGAAGCGGAGCTTGATATCGCCAAACAGAGGAACGGCCCGACCGGCGTGATCAAGCTGCGCTGGATCGGGGAGATCACGAAATTTACGGATCCCGCTCCGGAATATATGGAATCGGAGGAATCCCCGTTTTGACAGAAAAATCAAAGCATTACGATGTGATCGTCACGGGCGCGGGTCCTGCGGGAATCTTTACGGTTCTCGAGCTTTCGGCCCGTTATCCGGACAGGCAGATCCTGCTTGTCGAAAAAGGGAGTCCCATCGGGCGGCGCGTCTGTCCGAAACGGATCACAGGCGTGTGCGCAGGCTGCGAGCCCTGCAGCATCACGACGGGATTTGCGGGAGCCGGCGCCTTTTCGGACGGAAAGCTAACGCTGAGTCCCGATGTCGGCGGAGAGCTGGAACATTATCTCGGCCGTAAAAAAACGGAAGAGCTTATCGATACGGCGGATCAGCTGTATCTCGAAGCCGGGGCGGACCCCGTCGTACACGGCGCGGTTCAGACCGAGGCGATCCGGAGGATCCGGACCAAGGCGATCCAGAGCAATCTGAAGCTTATCGACTGTCCGGTGCGCCATATGGGCACCGAGGTCGGCCGGGAAATCTACGCCCATATCGAAGACAGGATCCGGGAGCTGCCCAATGTGGAGATGCGCTTCAGAGATCCCGTCAGGGATCTGATCGTCGAGGACGGCGCGGCTGTCGGGGTCGAAACGGACAGCGGCGTTTATACGGCTGATAAGATCGTGCTTGCCGTCGGACGCGAAGGCTCAGAATGGCTGTCGGATCTGTGCAGAGCTCACGGGATCGCGACGAAGACCGGCAAGGTCGATATCGGCGTGCGCGTCGAAACGCGAAACGAGATCATGCAGGAGATCAACGACAACCTGTATGAAGGAAAATTCATCTATTATACGAAGACCTTCGACGACAAGGTCAGGACCTTCTGTCAGAATCCGGGCGGCGAGGTTTCCGCGGAATATTACGAAAACCAGCTGGCTGTCGTCAACGGTCATTCCTATAAGGCCGAGGAGCGCAAGACCGACAATACGAACTTCGCACTGCTGGTCTCGAAGGGATTTACGGAGCCCTTCAATTCGCCTATCGCATACGGCCGTCAGATCGCGGAGCTTGCCAACATGCTTACGGGGAACAAGATCCTCGTCCAGCGCTACGGAGACTTTATCCGCGGACGCAGGACCGACAACAGACGGCTGTACCGCAACAACATCACGCCCACGCTCACCGACGCGGTTCCGGGAGATCTGGGGCTCGTGCTCCCGTACCGGATCCTCGTCGATATTCACGAGATGATCCTCGCGATGGACAAGATCGCCCCTGGGATCGCTTCTGACGAAACCCTGCTGTACGGCGTCGAGGTCAAGTTTTATTCGAACAAGGTGACAGTCGGAAGCGACTTTCAGACGAGCATTAAAAACCTGTACGCACTCGGCGACGGCGCCGGGATCACGAGAGGGCTGATGCAGGCCTCTGCCAACGGTCTGGCCTGCGCGGAAACGCTGTATTCGGGACCCGCGGAGGTGAAACGATGAGCGGGAAGCTGATCCTCGTCGGAACGCCCATCGGCAATCTCGGCGATATGAGCTGGCGGGCGGTGGAGACGCTGAAAAATGCGGACCGGATCGCCTGTGAGGATACCCGCCAGACGATCAAGCTGCTCAATCATTTCGAGATCAAAAACAGGCTCGAAGCCTATCATAAATACAACGAGCAGAAGGAATCAGAAAAGCTCATCAGCCTGATGAAGGAGGGCGAGACGATCGCCCTCGTATCGGACGCCGGACTTCCGGTGATTTCCGATCCGGGAAATATCATCGTCAGAAAATGCAGGGAAGCCGGCGTGCCGGTGGAGGTGATTCCGGGACCGAACGCGGGTCTGACCGCGCTGATGCTCTCGGGGCTCGACGCGGGAAGCTTTCTGTTTATCGGCTTTCTCGGTAAAGCCTCGAAGGACTTCAAGGCGGGCATCCGGCGGATCGCCGAATCGAGAGAGACCGTGATTCTGTACGAGAGTCCCCACAGACTCCTGAAGCTCCTGCAGGCGCTGGAAGCCGCCGTGCCGGAACGGGAAATCAGTATTTCCCGGGAAATCACGAAGAAATTCGAAGAGACGATTTCTGGAACTGCGTCGGAGCTTCTCGCTCATTTCGAAGAGAAGAGTCCGAAGGGGGAATTCGTCGTCATCGTCTCGGGAGACATGTCGGAGCCGGCAAACGAGCTCAACGAACTGACCGAGGCCGAGCATGTCGCTCACTACGAACGCAGCGGCATGTCGGAGAAGGATGCGATGAAGGCCGCCGCGAAGGACCGCGGCGTATCGAAACGCGAGATCTACAACGCGCTCAAGCGCTGAATCATTAATGCGCGCACTGCGCGTCTAAAAGGGAAATATGACTAAACCAACCTATTATATTACGACACCGATCTACTATCCGAGCGGAGATCTCCATATCGGACACACCTACACGACGGTAGCGGCCGATACGATGAAGCGCTTCAAGACGCTGACAGGCTACGACGCATATCTGCTGACGGGCACGGACGAGCACGGTCAGAAGATCCAGAAGGTCGCGGAAGCCGCGGGGGTTTCGCCGCAGGAATATGTGGACGGACAGATCGAGAAGATCCAGGCGCTGTGGAAGCTGATGAACATCGACTACGATCAGTTTATCCGCACCACCGATCCGGAGCACGTCAAGACGATCCAGCGTATCTTCAAGAAGCTGTACGATCAGGGGGATATTTACAAGGGCAAGTACGAAGGCCACTACTGTACGCCCTGCGAATCCTTCTGGACAGACTCGCAGCTCGTCGACGGCAAATGTCCCGACTGCGGCCGCGAGGTGCAGACGGCTTCCGAGGAAGCGTACTTCTTCAGAATGAGCAAGTACGCGGACAGGCTCATCGACTATATCGAAACCCATCCGGATTTTATCCAGCCTGAATCGCGCAAGAATGAAATGCTCAACAACTTCTTGAGACCGGGTCTTCAGGATCTGTGCGTCTCGAGAAGCTCCTTCGACTGGGGTGTACCGGTCAGCTTCGATCCGGATCACGTCGTCTACGTCTGGATGGACGCGCTGCCGAACTACATCTCGGCTCTGGGCTATCTGAACGACAAGGAAAATCTGATGGACCGCTACTGGCCCGCGGACGTTCACCTGGTCGGGAAAGACATTATCCGCTTCCATACGATCTATTGGCCCATCTTCCTGATGGCGCTGGATCTGCCGCTTCCGAAGAAGGTATACGGTCACGGCTGGATCCTGATTAAGGGCGGCAAGATGAGCAAGTCCTTCGGCAACGTCGTCGATCCGGTGGTCCTCGCGGAAAAATACGGCGTCGACGCGCTGCGCTATCATGTCCTGTCCGACATGAAGGCAGGAGCGGACGGAAGCTACAACGAAGATCTGCTGGTCGCGAAGATCAACGCGGACCTGGCCAACGACCTCGGCAATCTGCTCTCGAGAACGGCGGCGATGACCGTCAAGTATTTCGGCGGCGTCCTGCCTGAAACACGGGAAGCTGCGCCTCTCGATGAAGAGCTGATCTCGCTGGCGCAGGAAACGCCTGCCAGGGTCGAAGAGTACATGAATAAGCTCGACTATTCGCGGGCCCTCGAAGCAGTCTGGAATCTGATCTCCAGAGCGAACAAGTATATTGACGAAACGCAGCCGTGGATCCTCGGCAAGGATCCGGAACAGGCCGCGCGTCTCGGAGCGGTTCTGTATAATCTGACGGAAACGCTGCGCTACGTCACTGTGCTCATCTCGAGCTTCATGCCGGAAACCGCGCAGAAGATCAAGGGGCAGCTCGAGCTGACGGACGAAGAGCTGACCTGGGAAAGCCTCGCGTCCTTCGGCGGCTATCAGGACGGCAAGAAGATCGAACGTCACGCGCCGCTGTTCCCGCGTATCGAAGCCGAAAAATCGGAGGAAGGCGGGAAGTCCGCGAGGGCAGATAAAGCTGCTGCAGGAAAGAATGCCGTGCAGAAGCAGGAAAAGAAGAAAAAGAAACAGGAAAAGAAGAAGGATGAGCATCCGGCGGAGATCACGATCGAAGACTTTATGAAGCCCGAGTTCGTCGTCGGAAAAATCGTCTCCTGTGAAAAGCATCCCGACGCGGACAGACTGCTCGTCTCGCAGATCGATATCGGGACCGAAACGCGTCAGATCGTCTCGGGGATCGCTTCTCAGTATTCACCGGAGGATATGGTCGGCAGGCAGGTGATTGTCGTAAAGAACCTGAAGCCGGTCAAGCTGCGCGGCATCGAATCCGCAGGCATGATCCTTGCGGCCGACGACGGTTCGTCGATTGCTCTGCTCGGTCCGGATAAGGAGCTGCCGGCAGGCAGTCAGGTCCGATAGACAGCGAGTTTCGTAAGAATCGCCCCGGCAGACACAGACAGGTGAAATCTTCCGAAGGACAGAAACAAACGGACACCAGGAGAGGAAGAGACAGAAAAATGCGAATATTCACAGCGGATGCCGGCTTTCGAATCAAAAGCAGCTACAGACGGTTTATCTGGGCATCTGCAGTTTTTATTATTATTCTGAGTTTCTGGACCGCAGTGAATCGTCTGGACGAGATCAGCGAAACCTACAATCGGATCTGGGCGCTGGCTCTCGTACTCGGGACGGCAGGAACTGTGTTTAAAGTCGAAGCGGACGGCTGGCCCCGTTATTTTATCGACTGCGCGCTGATCTGCCTGATCGCATCGCTCGTAAGCACGGGCTTCGACGTATTTCAGGGCGCGTCGATTTCGTCAGGTGAAGATTCCGCGTACTACTTTCTGATTCGAAACGGCTATGCGTTTCTGATCGCCCTGAGTCTGTACCTGATCTTTTACGCCCTGATCGGAAGGATCCGTGCAGCGGGAATTACGGCGACTGTCCTCTGGTTCGTAATGGCGGTTATCAGCTATGTCGTCATCACGACCCGCGGAGAACGCCTGCTTTTTTCAGATATTCTCGGTGTCGGAACAGCACTGGAAGTGGTCGACAGCTATAAGGTTGAACTGAATTCGAATTTTTATCTCGGTGCTACAGTCTTTGCAGTCGCGCTGCTCTGGTGTTTTCAGCTGTCCAGGGTCAAGGTGAGCAGAAAACGCAGATGGGCTGTCAGATTATTCAGTCTTGCAGCTGGCTGCCTGGTCTATGTATTCTTCTCTCTCTCAGAGCCGACACAGTATTTTTACAGCTGGCTTGATAATCAGAATGCCTATCTCTACCATTTTATGGTGAACGAGGAGATGCTTAAGATTAAAAAGCCGGAAGGCTACTCTCAGGAGAAGGTCGCGGAGATCATCGACGGGGGACAGAACGGGCGGATCCTCAGGACGGATTACAATGCCAAAGAGAGTATCGACGTAAGCTTTCCGTATTATAAGTACAATACGGGAACGGACAATCCGAATATTATCGTGATCATGAACGAATCGTTCACCGATCTCCGAACTTATGGAGATCTGGAGACGAGCGAATCGATGCTTGAAAATTTCGATCAGATCAAAGAAGAATCGATTTACGGCACCCTTTACACAGAGGTGTATGGAGGCGGTACTGCGGATTCCGAGTACTCATTCTTTACGGGAAACTCGCTGTTTATGACACCGGCAAGCACTCGTCCGTATCAGCTGTACGTCAGAAACGATACGCCGTCGCTGGTCAGTACGCTCAATTCACAGGGATATGTCAGCAGTGCGATCCATCCCATGCCCCCGGAAAACTGGAACAGATCAGTCGTATATCCGCTTCTCGGCTTTGAAAATTTCTATTCTCTTTCGTCTTTTCCAGACGCCGAGACGAGCAGATCGCAGAACATTATCACCGACAGTGCGACCTATGACAAGGTGATCGAGCTGTACGAGAATAAAGGAAAAGATCCGCTGTTTCTGTTCGATCTGACGATGCAGAATCACGGCGGATACGGACAGAGCTACGATAATCTTGAGCAGGTCCAGATTACGGGCAGCGAAGGGCAGTATCCGGAAACGGAGCAGTTCATTTCACTGATCCGGGCATCGGACGTCGCGTTCGGCGATCTGGTGGATTATTTCAGCGATGTTTACGAGCCGACGGTAATCTGTATGTTCGGAGATCATCAGCCCAACCTGACAGACGGCTTCTACGAAGACAGCCTGGACTCGTCCCGTGACGATCTGACCCTGGAGGAGCAGCAGACTCAGCAGGAAACGCCCTTTATTATCTGGGCGAATTACGATATCCCCCACGAGCAGATCGAACGGATGAGCGTTAACTACCTGTCTACGCTGGTCGCGGAGACAGCAGGCGTTGAAGAGACGCCTTATAACAGATATCTGGCTTCGCTGTACCAGCAGATCCCTGTTATCGACAGAAAAGGGATCATCACCAGCGATGGAACGTATTATCGCTATGACGATATGCCGCAGGATCTTCAGTCGACGGTCAACGATTATAAGATCGTCGTCTACAACAATATGATCGATCCGGAGAACCGGTATGAGGAGCTGTTCAGAACGGGATCCCAGCCGGCTGTGACAGAAGAGGCGAAGCAGGTAAAAGAGACGGAAGATGTCCGACTTGAACAGTTCAGGGTTTACGCCGGTATTGATGTTCCTGCCGGAAATATTCTGATGCCGGGGAAAGCGGATATCAGCCGGTGGCTTCTTGAAAACGGCGAATAACAGTCGAAGGATAGGAGCAGGTTCCGTTCATATCAGTGGGCAGCAGATAAAAAAGAAGGCCTTCGGCCTTCTTTTTTTGTCTGAAAAACGATCGTGTCCGGTCGATTCTTTCGGAACGGCCCATAGTCTCTGATAAAATAGTACGCGGGAGAATTTATGAAAATTTATGTTATGAAATATACGAAGGAAAGCCTGATCCGGGCGGGTGCAGCGGCGCTCCTCGCAGCGGCGATCCTGTTTACTGCCATCGCATTCGGAGGCCGGGAGGAATATGTCGGCTCCGGTCTGATGTGCTGCCTGCTTATTTATGTATGCTCAGGCTTTAATATGGAAAGCGGAAGCCGCAGATCGCTGATATGGACCGTTGGGATGATATTTTTCTGCGCACTTGCGGCGACAATCGGCGCGGATGTCTGGATCGGTTCGGGCTTCTATACGCCGGCCGACGGATCGCAGATGCAGTTGATCCGGTCTCTGTTCAATTTCGGAGTCTGTCTGGCAGTTCTGCTCACCTTCTGCGCAGTCACGGGGAGGATCGGAAAAGGTCTGACATGGGGAACGAATTTTCTCTTCCTGATCGGCCTGGCTAATTCGATCGTTTACCAGTTTAAAGGCGGAGTGCTGCTCCCCGCGGATCTATATGCGGTCGGAACGGCGGCAGAGGTTGTCGGAGGCTACTCCCTCAAGCTGACCCCGAATATGTATATCGCCCTCGTATTCTGGTACGCCTGTCTGTGCACGGCAAAATCGGTGCCCGGCAGACTTCTCGATGTGCAGCAGAAGACAGAACGAAGACGTATCCGTCTGTGTGCCGGAGCGCTGGCCGCGGTGTTCTTTATTTCGTTTTTTACCTTTAATACGGAACAGTACTACTATGCATGGTGGCTCGAGGACAACGGCTACCCGTATACCGTTCTGATGAATGTGAAGCTGATGCGGATATCGAAGCCGAAGGGTTACGAAGCGGACAATATCGAAAAGATTATCGATCAGGGAGCAGGAACGACGATTCTGCCGGACAGCTACGATGCGGACAGTGCGATCAAAAAAGCTTTCCCGGAATATTATGAGAAATACGAGGCGAAGCCTGTTATTATCGGCATCATGAACGAGTCGTTTTCCGATCTGTCTGTCGACGGCGAAATCGAAACGGATACGGAGCTGTTTTCGAATATCGATTCCCTTACGGAAAATACGATCAGGGGAAATCTACATACGGAGGTGTTCGGCGGGGGCACCTCGGATACCGAATATACGTTCCTGACCGGAAATTCAACGATCCTGTTCGCAGACAACGCCAGGGCCTACGAGCTGTATGTCGAGCCCGCTAATTCAAGCCTTGCTCTGAGTCTGAAGGATCAGGGATACGGAACTCTCGGTATTCACGCCGACAATCCGACCAACTGGAACCGGATCAATACGTATCCGCTTCTCGGATTTGACGAATTTATCAGCCGCGACGAGTTTGAAGGAGCCGAGATACGGCGGGACAAATTTTATTCCGACCGCGCGACCTATGAGACGATTATCGAGCGGTACGAATCGGATCCCGATCCGTTCTTTGCGTTTGATGTGACGATCCAGAATCACGGCGGCTACGATCAGTCGTACACGAATCTCGAACAGGTGGAGATCACGAACCTCGAGGGCTATCCGATGGCCGAGCAGTATGTTTCGCTGATCCGGGCAAGCGACGAGGACTTCGGAGAGCTCATCGACTATTTCAGCGACACCGACAGACCGGTAATCATCTGCATGTTCGGCGATCATCAGGCTAAGCTTGACGAGGGCTTCTATGAAGCTCTGACGGGAAGCGCGACCGGAGACTGGACGGACGAACAGAGTCAGAACCAGCAGGTCACGCCCTTCGTGATCTGGGCCAATTACGATATCCCCGAAGAGACGATCGATCAGATGAGCGTCAACTATCTCGGAACGCTGTTTATGGAAGCGTCCGGGACCGAAACGACGCCCTATCAGCAGTACCTTGCGTGGCTCTACGAGCAGTATCCGGTAATCGACAAGAAGGGTGTCGTCGACGCGCAGGGAAACTATTTGAGCTACAATACTCTGACGGAAACCCAGGCCGGGACGATTTCCGATTACCGGGACGTGCTGTACAACAATATTTTCGATACGAAAGAAAGAGACCCGTCGCTGTACACGATCGGAGAGGCAGATGAATAAAGCAGAAGTCTCCGAATCTGAAGTCAGAGACGTTCCGTCAAAAAACAGACAGCAGCCGGGTATGCTCAGACAGAGACTGACGGAGCTGGCGGCATGCGAACGCGCCCGCTTCCACATGCCGGGGCACAAGGGGCGGGGAACTTTTGAACCCGAAATCAGTCTGGATTTTACCGAGGTTCCCGGTTCTGACAATCTGCATGCGCCCGGAGAGATCATCAGGGATGTTCAGGATAAGCTCGCTCATATCTACGGGGCCCGGTCCTCGTTTATGCTCACCGGAGGGACCACCGCCGGGATTATCGCGGCGATGATGTGCCTGTGTCCGAAGGGAAGCAGTCTGCTGGTCCCGGCGAACGCCCACAGAAGCGTCTACGCGGGCCTGGCCTTCGGCGGGATTAAACCGGTATTTTACAGGCCTCTTGAAACTGAGGGGGGCGCAGTCGTAACCGGAGAGCTTGCCGGACGGCTGCTGGACGAACATCCGGAGGTACGCGGAATCCTCGTCGTATCGCCCGATTATTCCGGCTGCCTGTCCGAGCTCGAAGAGATTGCCCGCGCAGCCCATGAGCGCGGACGCAGAATGATCACGGACGAAGCCCACGGAGCTCATCTGCGTTTTGCGGGGATTCCGGATGCCTGCGCCTGCGGTTCCGACTTTACGGTCCAGAGCACCCATAAGACGCTGTCGGCGCTGACCCAGAGCTCGCTGATGCATCTGGCAGATCCGGCGGATCAGACGCGGATGCAGAAGCTCCTCGCGATGATCGAGTCTTCCTCCCCGTCGTACCTCCAGATGATGAGCATCGAGGAGGCGGCGGACGAGGCCGTCGAATGCGGCGCGGAGGTTTTCGGGAATATCGCGGACAGACGCGCGGAGTATGCGGCGGCTCAGACGGGCGGGGAAGCCTTTTATCTTGTCGATCCGGCGGAGCGTTTCGACAGCTCGAAATGGCTGTTCCGAACCGCGGACGGATACCGTGACGAGAAGATCCTGAGAGACCGTTTCGGAATCGTTCCAGAGGCGGTCTATCCGACGGAGATTCTGATGATGACCGGAATCCGGACGACGGCTGAGGATCTGGACCTGCTGTGCGAAGCGGCCGAGTACCTCAATGAGATCCATGCCGGCGAGAAGCCGGCGTCAGGCCAGAAGGAACGGCCGATGCCGGAGGACAGAAGCACGGGAGCGGAGAACGCGAATCAGCAGAAACACGGTGACGAGCTGTTCGAGCTCGGACTCGATCCGGGCGAGGCTGTACGTGCGGCTTCGGAATTCGTACCTCTGACCGGAGCGCTGGATCGGATATCGGCGGGCTTCGTCATTCCGTATCCGCCCGGCATACCCGTGCTGATCCCGGGGGCGCGAATAGGGGCAGATCAGATATCGGCAATTCTGGACAGAATCGAATCCGGTGAACAGCCTCAGGGGATCAGAGAGAGTTCGGACGGACCGGCAGTGGAAGCTGTCGCTGCAGAACAGCCCTGAGTGTGATACGCTGTCGGCAGCATCAGATTTTTGAAATCATCGTAATAGTATCAGAAGTAATAGTATAAGAAGAGGAACAGAGATGGGAACGATCATTGCAGTCGAAGGGACCGACGGATCCGGAAAAGAAACGCAGAGCAGAAGGCTTGAGAAAGCGCTGCTCGAACGGGGACTCCCGGTGCGAAGACTCTCGTTCCCGCGCTACGAGGACGAGGCTTCGGTCTTTATCCGCCGCTATCTCGGCGGCGAGTACGGAGACAGGCCGGACGACGTCGCTCCTGCCGCAGCCTCGCTGTTTTATGCCCTGGACCGGTACGATGCGTTTATGCGCGAGTTCGGAGAGTTTTATAACGACGGCGGAATCCTGATCACGGACCGCTACACGACGTCCAACATGATCCATCAGGCATCGAAGATCGCGGGGGCGGACCAGCGGGAAAAATTTCTGACCTGGCTTGAGAAGACCGAATACGAACAGCTGGGGATCCCGAAGCCGGATCTTGTCTTCTATCTCGATCTGCCGCCCGAGGTCTCGAAGATGCTCATCGACGCGAGAGCGGAGAAGACGGGTGAGGCGGAGGATATTCACGAGGCGGATCCCGAATATCTGGCAAGGGCGGCGGAAAGCGCCGACGGGCTGATCAGGCGGTGCGGCTGGACGAAAATCGACTGCGTGGATGCCGGAAAGCTCAGAAGCATCGACGATATCGGGACCGAGCTCACGGAAAAGACGCTGGCGTTTCTCGAGACAAAGGACGATTCCGGAGGAGCGGATCATGTTCGATGATATCCGCGGACATGGGCGTCAGAAGGCTCTGCTGCAGAAGCAGAGCACAGAGAATCAGGTCTCTCACGCCTACCTGTTTCACGGTCCGGAGGGAACGGGAAAGCGGAAGCTTGCCGCGGAATTCCTCGCGGAGCAGATCGCGAAGGGCTCCGCGGATCCGGATCGTGTCAGAAATCTCGTCGGAAGGCGCGCCCATCCGGATTTCATAAGTCTCGGTGAAGAGGCTTCCGGCAAGAACGCGACGATCAAGATCGGCGAGGTTCGGGACGTGATCCAGAAGGTAACGGTTCTGCCCCTGGAAGGCGGGATTCGGGGAATCCTCATCGACAACGCGGACAAGATGACTCCGGAAGCCCAGAACGCGCTGCTCAAGACCCTCGAGGAGCCGCCCGCGAACAATATTTTCGTCCTTGTGACATCACGAACGGACCGGATCATTCCGACGGTGCTGAGCAGGTGCGAGAAGATTCCCTTCGGAGATCTGACGGGAGAGGAGCTGGCTCAGGTTCTGACGGATCTCGGACTGCCGGATATTCCCGATGCGCAGACGCCGGCCGAAGCGATCAGGCTTAACGAAAGTCCTGAAACGCTGGAGCAGCTGGAGATGAGCTGGCGGATGCTCACACAGGTGCTTTCAGGGAAAAAGAGCGCGATCTACAAGCTGGCGGAACGATGCGCGGAGTCGCCCGAGATCTCGTCGGAGACGCTCTCATATTTTGCAGAAAAGCTGCGCAGGATCATGCTGGCCTCACCTGAACAGGCGGCAGGGATCGCAGACCTCGAATCGATACTGTTTGAATTGATGGAGAATCTGCAATATAATATAAATTTAAGATTGCAGTGGGAACGCTGCCTGATCAAATTACAGACAAGCGGAGTACATATAGATGAATCAGTCAGTAATCGGCGTGCGGTTTAAGCCCGTCGGAAAAATATATCAGTTTGATCCGGGCGAGATTTCGCTCGAAGTGGGCGAGAACGTCATCGTCGAAACGGCCAAGGGCCGGGAATTCGGCGAAGTCGCCTATGCGAGACGGGAGATCCCCGAAGAGGATGTCCACGGAAATCTGAGACCCGTTTTAAGACGCGCGACTCCCGAGGACAAGCGCTCTCATCAGGAGCTTAAGGAAAAGGAAGCTCACGCCAGGGAGGTCTTCTCTCAGCGTGCGGCGGACCGCGGTCTTCAGATGAAGCTCATCGACGTCGAATACACCTTTGACAAGAAGAAGATCGTCTTCTATTTTACGGCGGAAGGACGGGTCGATTTCCGGGATCTCGTCAAGGATCTCGCATCGGAATTCAGAGTCAGAATCGAGCTGCGCCAGATCGGCGTGCGCGACGAAGCCAAGACGTTTAACGGAATCGGAATCTGCGGGCGGCCCTGCTGCTGTTCGGAATGGATCGGCGAATTTTTCCCGGTATCCATCAAGATGGCGAAGGAACAGAATCTGTCCCTGAACTCGACGAAGATCTCAGGGATCTGTGGACGTCTGCTGTGCTGCCTGACCTATGAGCAGGCGTATTACGAGGAGATCTCGAAGAAACTGCCGAGGATCGGCTGGCGTTTCAAGACGCCCGACGGACCGGCGGAGGTCTTCAAGCTCAAGACTCTCGAGGAACGGGTGCTGGCGAAGGTCCGCAACGAAAAGGACGAGATCGAGATTAAGAGCTTTACACTGGACGAGCTCGAAACGTTCAAGCAGAACGCGGATTCGTATCCGGATCTGCCGGCGAAAAAGGCGGAAGCGCCTCATAAGGAACAGCGGACCGAAAAGCATGACGAAAAGCCCAGAAACGGACACGGACGCGGTGGACGCAGCTATACAGGCGCCCAGAGACGAAAAAAACACACGAAATAACCTTTTCACGTTCAATACCCTGAGCTATAATGAAACCATATATAAAGAAAGGGGTAACAAAATGGCTTACCATATTTCAGACGCGTGCATCGCCTGCGGTTCATGCGCAGATGTCTGCCCGGTTGAAGCGATTTCTGAAGGTGCTATCTACGAAATCGACGAATCGACCTGCATCGACTGCGGAACATGCGCAGAACAGTGCCCGGTTGAAGCAATCTCTCCGGAAGACTAATAAAAATGACCCTGGAAACACTCATTGCGGTTTCAGGGTTTTTTATTTTTTGCGTTTTTATAACAGGACTTCCGCTGTTTTTTCTGATAGCCTGACGCAGGAATGGATAAGAATTTATTTACGGGAATCACAGGAGGAGAAGATGAAAATACTGGCGATAATGGGAAGCAACAATGAAACCGGCAATACGATCCGCCTGTACGATTACATCGTGGACCGTCTGTCCGGCGAGGAGATCACGAAGGTCGATGTGAACAAGGTGCGTATCGAGGCCTGCATCGGATGCGACTACTGTCTGGATCATCAGGGTGAATGCATCATCAAAAATGATGATATGGAATGGATCTACAATGAACTCGAACATACGGATCTTGTCCTGATCGTCTCGCCCGTCTACTTTACTTCGTTTCCTTCCAGACTTAAGGCGTTGATTGATAGATGCCAGATGCTGTACAATTTAAAGGACAGGAGCGGTATAAACCATAAAGGCTTCGCCGCAGTCCACATCGGCGGATCCAGACCTTATCCTCAGCAGTTTGAGGGTATAAAAGGGGTATACAAATACTGGATTCCGGATTTCAATGCCGAAATGGTCGGCTTTGTCGGAATTCCCGGCACAGATGCGGTAAAACCCGAGGAAAACTCCGAAGGAATGGCCGAGGTTGACGGCCTGATTGAAAAAATAAAGACAGGAGATTATTATGGCAAAGGTAATTAACGCAAGTGAATTTAAAGATCTCGTTCTCGACAGCAAGGGAATTGTCCTGGTAGACTTTTTCGCGACATGGTGCGGACCCTGCAAGGCTCTCGCGCCGACACTGGAAAAACTGGCGCCTGAATTCGAAGGCAAGGTCAATATCTATAAGGTAGATATCGATAAGAGCCAGCAGCTTGCCTCTCAGTACAGAGTTATGAGCGTACCGACAATGAAGATCTTCAAGGACGGCGAAGTCGTCGAAACGATCGTCGGACTGCAGCCGGAATCGGCTCTTCGTGACAAGCTCAAATACTATTCTGCATCGTAATTAAAAAAAGCCCCGCGGGGCTTTTTTTAATTACTCATCTTCGAACAGGAATGTGCTGATCGGATAGAGTCCGATGCCCTGCGGTCAGTGCTGATCCAGATGATGAACGGTCAGAAGCAGCGCGGCTGCAGCCATGCCGAACGCGGCACCGCAGCAGAATGTGAGCTTTCTCATTTCTTCATAGATACGCCCGCGGTCCTTGCCGCCGTGCTTGCCGCAGTGACCGTGTTTAGGACCGTGACCGTGTTCCGGACCGTGGCCGTGAGGGCAGTGTTTTTCTTTTCAATCCGTTCCGCAGACAGAATTTCGGGTTCGCCCTCTGCGTCCGGGCGGACCGGTTTTTCCTGATACATTTTAATGCCTCCTGTTTGATATTTCAGTTTTGCGTTTCCGGATAAATCCGGCTGGTTACGTTTATACCCCGCGCAAAAATCGGCAAATGATTACAGTACAGGAATCAGAACTTTTTGACCGCCATGATGATAAGATAATCCTGCAGGCTTTCTGCATCCAGCAGAAGCCGAATAAAGCGGCTGGACAAGTGAATTATAAGGAGGACCGATGAAATACGATGTACTGGCACTGGACATGGACGGAACAACGCTGTCGAGCGACGTGACGCTTAGCGAGGAAAATCTCGAAGCGATCAAAAAGGCGATCGATGCGGGAATAACCGTACTGCCGGCCACAGGAAGAGCGCTGTCAATGGTCCCGAAGGAGATTATCGAGATCCCCGGGATCCAGTACGCGATCACGTCGAACGGCGCGCGGGTTGCGGACGTTCTGACCAATGAAACGATCGTTGAAATACCGATAACGAGAGAAGACAAGCGGAAGGCGTATGAAATTTTCCGGGAAAACGACGTCTTCCCGGAAATCTATACCAACGGACGCTCGGTAGTGATGGAAGAGCAGTACAGGCGTCTGCGTGAATTTGTTCCGGAAGCCTACTGGGAATTTTTCGATACGAACGTCCATCCGATCACGATCGAAGAATATGAGGATCTGATCGAAAACGGCCACGTCGAAAAATTTAATTTCTTCATGCGTACACCTGAAATAAAAGAAATCGTCATGGACCGTCTTGAAAAGGAAACGACGATGGAGCTGATCCGTTCTGCGGAGGGCAACGGCGAAGCGAACAGCAGAGAATGCAGCAAGGGCGCCGCGCTCAAGGGGCTGTGCAAGGTAATGGGACACGGTCTCGGATCCTGCATCGCGATGGGAGACAGCAATAACGACGTCAAGATGATCGAGATGGCAGGCCTGGGCATCGCGGTCGGAAACGCGATGCCCAACGTTAAGGAAATCGCGGATATTGTCACGGTAACGAATGACGAACACGCGGTTGCGAAGGTCATCGACGAATTTTTCCTGAACGATATCATCGAAACTGCGGAAGAGCTCGAGGAGCTGAAAGAGGCCTAGGATGGAACAGCTCGTTGTCTACTGTTATCCGAAATGCGGGACCTGCCGGAAGGCGGTCAAGTTTCTTGAAGAAAACGGCGTCGCGTTCACCTATGACGATATCGTCAAAGATCCGCCGACCGCACAGGAGCTTGAAGCGTATATCGAAAAATCCGGTCTTCCTGAAAGACGGTTTTTCAATACCAGCGGCATGAAGTACCGGGAGCTGGGACTTAAGGACAGGCTCGCCGATATGAGCGCGCAGGAAATGACGCAGCTTCTCGCGTCGGACGGCATGCTTATCAAGCGGCCGCTGTTCGTACTCGGAGACACCGTGATCCCCGGCTTTAAGGAAGCGGAATGGCGCCGGGCGCTGGAGCTTCCCGAAGCGAAGTGAACCCGGTAGATATCCGTTACTCCCTGTCACCGGACAGCGATCCCGGAACCGAGATGGTCCTGCTGCAGGGACGGGGCTGCTTCTGGAAGAAATGCAGCTTCTGCGACTATTATTTCGACAGCGCCTGCGACGAACAGTCGGTGCCGCTCAACGAGTCGGTGCTCGCTCACGTGACGGGAGAGACGGGAAGACTCACAGTGATTAATTCAGGATCCTGGTTCGAGCTTCCGGAGCAGACCAGAGAGCTGATCCTCCGGATCTGCCGGGAGAAGGAAATATCCGAGCTTTCGACGGAGACACACTGGGCGTATGCACAGCGTACGAGAAAGCTCAGAGAAGAGCTGGCGGCCGCAGGAATCCGCCTGTCCGCGAGGATCGGAATCGAGACCTTCAATGCGGATTACCGCGAGGATGTGATGATCAAGGGAATCGGGAAGGACGTGACTCCGGAGCAGATCGCAGAGATCTACGACGAGTGCTGCCTGCTGTACGGCATGGAAGGGCAGACCGAGAAGCAGCTCAGGAGCGATATCGAAACCGCGCTGCAACTCTTCAGACGCGTCTACCTGAACCTGTACATGGGCGGAGGCGGACGATATCCTGAGGATACGCAGCTCACGAAGGATTTCAGAAAACGGCTCGTGCCGGAGTTCAGGGACACGGACAAATATCCGGGGCTTGTCGTGCTGGCCGACAATACAGATCTCGATGTGGGATAGCTGAGAAGTGAATGATGAAAAGCGAAAAGATTCTAAAATAAAACGGCACCGACGCTTATGCGCCAGTGCCGTTTCTGCATCTATGCTGCTCGTTATCCACTGTTATTTATCCACCGTTTTGATCTGAACTGTGGATAAGTCCTTCCGAAGATTCCTGAAAATTCGGCTGCATACTTTGCAGACTGTTTATTCGTCGAAGATCGAAATGATTTCTCCCTCGAGGATCCGGTTCACGTTCTTCACGGCGCAGAAGTTTCCGCACATGCTGCAGGTGTCTTCTTTTTCGGGCTTCGAGGACGCGCGGTAGCTTCTGGCCTTTTCGGGGTCGATGGCGAGGGAGAACATCTTGTCCCAGTCCAGCTGTCTACGGGCCTGGCTCATATCGTTGTCCCAGTCCGCGGCGCCGGGAACACCCTTCGCGATATCGGCGGCATGGGCGGCGATGCGCGCAGAGATGATCCCTTCCTTCACGTCGTCGAGGTCGGGGAGACGCAGATGCTCAGCCGGTGTGACATAGCACAGGAAGGATGCGCCGCTCATCGCGGCGACCGCTCCGCCGATGGCCGATGTAATATGGTCGTAACCCGGCGCGATATCGGTGACGATGGGTCCGAGGACGTAAAAGGGTGCGCCGTAACACAGCGTCTTTTCGATTTCCATATTGGCGGCAACCTGGTTGAGGGGCATATGGCCCGGACCTTCGATCATGACCTGGACGTCCTTCGCCCAGGCGCGTTTCGTGAGCTCGCCCAGGGCGATGAGTTCCGACAGCTGTGAGGCGTCGGTTCCGTCTGCGATGGAGCCGGGACGGCAGGCGTCTCCGAGGCTGAGGGTCACGTCGTATTCCCGGCAGATCTCAAGGATCTCGTCAAAGCGTTCGAAGAACGGGTTTTCGTTTCCGGTCATTTCCATCCACGCGAAGATAATCGAACCTCCGCGGGAGACGATATTCATGAGCCGTTTATTGCGCTTGAATTTTTCGACGGTATCCCGGTTGATCCCGCAGTGGATGGTCATGAAGTCGACGCCGTCTTCTGCGTGCATCCGGACGATGTCGATCCATTCGTCGGCGGTGATCTGGATCAGAGGCTTGTGGTAGTACACGACGGCGTCGTAGATCGGGACCGTGCCGATCATCGCGGGGCACTCTGCGGTGAGCCTGCGTCTGAACTTCTGCGTATCGCCGAAGGAGCTCAGGTCCATGATGGCTTCCGCGCCGAGATCGACCGCGCTGCTTACCTTTTCGTATTCCATGTCGAGATCCGTCAGGTCCCGGGAGGTTCCGAGATTTACGTTGATCTTCGTCTTGAGCATCGAACCCAGAGCGTTGGGGGAGATGCACGTGTGCTTTTTATTGCACGGGATGATCACCTTTCCCTGAGCCATCAGCTCCGTGAGACGGTCAATCGGAATGTTTTCCTTTACCGAGACTGCTTCCATTTCGGGTGTGAAAAGACCTTTTCTTGCGGCATCCATCTGCGTTGAATAATTCATAAGCTTCCTTTCGTTTAGAACAAGTAGAACATCGTCAGACAAATAAAAAAGGAATCATCCGACTGGATGATTCCCGTTATGGTCCGTAAAGCTTGACTTCCTACGGCGGCATTATCCGCATCAGGTAAAAGGGTCGAAGCTTCTGCTTCCTCTCAGCCTGATAAACAAGCTCCCCTGCGCTGTTCAATTGAAAAAAGCTTATCACAGATCGGGGTCGATTAAAAGTGATTCTCAGCTCTTGTTCAGAGAAACCGCATGTCTCGATTTTTTAAGCTCTTCGTAGCGCTTATCCTCGTCCCGCATATACAGAGAAATGTACAGGATATCGATAATCGTGAGCTGCAGGATCCTCGAAGCCATCGCTTCGGAGTGATATTTCTTGTCGTTGGTGGAGCTCAGGATGGACAGATCCGCCAGCTCCGCGAGACTGGAATTCCCGAAGCTCGTCAGCCCGATGACCTTCGCGCCGGT
>CALMRA010000299.1 GCA_937872065.1 uncultured Eubacteriaceae bacterium
CTTGCCGCGCTGCTTGAAGCCGCGTCCTTCTGGGCCTGTGCGTCTGCCTGCTGCTGGAGCTGGTCGATCTTCGATTCGTCTGTCTGCAGCTGGCTGTAGATGTCGTTGCTGACGAGGGACTGCTGAGTCTGTGTCATTTTATCGTACTGAGTTCTGGCTGCCGTGACGGCATCCTTCTGGTCGAGCTTCGTCACGTTGCCGATCTTTCTGACTGCGTCGCTGAAGGCTTCCGCCGTATCGTGATCTTCCTGTATGCTCTTCATTCGCGCTGTCGCGGAGGTGAGGACCGTCTTCGATTCATCTGGAACGAAGGCTTTTTCCTGATCGGAAAGCTTGTCGTAGGCCGACTGAATATCGTCAAGCTCGCTCTTCTGATCGACGCTGGTGATGTCGCCGATCGTAGCGATTTTTGCGGTAACCTTATCGGCATTCGATTTAGCCGTATTCAGCTCGCTGATCTTCGTTTCTGCCGACAGCAGCTTCTTGTAGGTATCGTCCGAGACCTTTGCCTGCTGAAGCGTATCGAGAGCGTCGTACAGGTTTCTGGCAGCCGTAACAGAAGCGCTCTGGTCAAGGGATGTGATGTCTCCGAGTGCGTTGATGGCTTTGTTGACGCTGTCTACGCTTGCGGTGTCCTTACGAAGCTTGGTCAGAGCAGACTGAGCGTTAACCAGCGTGCTGTATCCGGAAGAGGTAACATAGCTCTTCTGATTCTCTGTCAGCGCATCATAAGCGCTCTGGGCTGCTTCGACTGATTCCGCCTGATCCAGTTTTGTGATCGTACCCAGTGCTTCAAGCTGAGAGGAGACTGTCGCAGCCGCTTCCCGGTCGCTCTTGTCTGCGCCCACGGCGTCTTCTGCATTTGTGAGCAGCTTGTAGGTATCCGACTCGATTAAAAGCTTCTGCGAATCGGTCAGGCCGTTATAGGCCTTCCGAGCCGCTTCGACCTGATCCTTGTCGTCGCTGGTAATATCGTTTCCGAGTTTTTTGATCTTAAGTGCGACAGCATCGGCTGCGCTCTGATCCGTATTGGATGCTTTTTCAGTAACGATTGTTTCGCCTGCGGCCTTGTCTGCCACCGTCGAGGTATCGGTCTGCGTACTGGATGCCGCGTTCTGCTGGGCGTCGCTTCTGTCAGAACCCGTATATTTGACGATTGTCATCGTTTTGGATGCGCTGACGCTGCTGCCCGTGACCTTCGCGATTACCTTCGTGCTTCCGGTCACATATCCGTCAGGAACCTCGTCAAGCGAATAGGTGTAGGTTCCGTCTTCAGTCGGAGTCGAGAGTTTCCCGTCCGATCCTGTCGTTACGGTCGTTGTCGTGCTCTTCCCGTCCGCGTCTGTATAGGTCTGTTCAAGGGTTACGCCGCCTACCGCGCTGCCCGTCTGATCCTGAGTGATCAGTATCGGTACCGACTCGGAGGCAGGTGTAGAAGACATCAGATTTGCCGGACTCAGACTTTCTTTCAGTAGTCCGACATCCGGCTGTATCAAATACCAGCCGACCGCCGCCGTAAATATGGCGGTCATTGTCAGAAAAATTTTCAGTTTCCGCATCGAAAGCTCCTTTGCTGCTTTGTTTAATAAAGCTGTTGTGAATATTAACGAATTAGTCGCCAAAATAAATGCATTTCAGAAAATCAGGAATACTTAAGAAATAAAGCCTTTAAATCTTAAACTGTACTGCTGAATTTCATCTAAACGATTTGCGCAGGCAATAATAATGCTAATATCCCAGCCTGAATAGTTACTCTCAGTATAAATCAGGCGCAGCTCCTTGTAAATAAGTTCTTAATTATTTCTTTTCGAAATATCTGAAGTATTACGAAAATGTATTAATAAAGAAATTTTAAGGGTTTGACGGTCAACTTTGAACGGTTGAACACTTACTAATCGGGTAAAAAGAAATAAGAGATTATTGTAATCTTAAATAATCTTTGCAAACTATTAAAATGCGTGCGATATTATTTAAGATAGAGTGAAGGAGAATCATGAAAAAGAGTATATATAGTTTGATGCTGTTTGACGAGATCGTCGAGAAGATCGATCAGATGGCATACGTGAATTATACGAATCGCTCTCAGCTCATCAACGAGATTCTCGCAGAACATCTTGGACTGGTCACTCCGGAACAAAAGATACAGACGATACTGGAAACGCTCAAAGAAAATTTCAGCGATACGCTTTCGGTCAGCCAGGTCAATAAGAATTCCAGCATCCAGTTTGGAAAAAGTCTGAAATACAAGTACCGTCCGAAGGTCAAGTACAGTATCGAATTTGTCGGAGTCGGAGGTCAGAAGTATGCCGTTTTGAAAATCAGCTCCCGAACAAAATCCGTCGAACTGAATCATCACTTCGACGAGTTTTTCAGAATTATCTGCGAGCTCGAAGCGAAGCATATTTCGAAAGACGAGATTATTTACGAAACTTCTGCGAATCACAAATTCGTTCGCGAATTCCGGGACGAGGGATCGGTTTCCCGGGATGTTAAGGAGGTAAGCAGCCTGCTTACGAATTATCTGAAGATGATCGATGCCGCCATGGATATTTATTTCGAACATGAAGGTTCCGACGTTGAAGGGGATATAAAGCAGTTGTATCAGAATTATCTTGACAGCAAGCATCAGCCGCCTGCGAAAACGGCTGATACGAGGATGCTGACGCGGACGGCTTCCGCCCGCTGAATATGATAGAATTCAGATATGAGACATAAAGGAGAATTGAGTTTATGGATATGAACAAAATGACTGTCAAGTCTATTGAGGCAGTCAAAGAGGCTGAACGGATCGCTCTGGACCACGATCATATGGAAATTGAACCGGCTCACCTCCTCCTGGCGCTTATGACACAGGAGGGCGGAGTCGTTCCGCGCGTCTTCAAGAAAATGGGCAAGGACGATCAGCAGATCATCGCCGCACTGCGGGCGGATGTTGAAGGCAAGCCCAGCGTAAGCGGTCCCGGCAGGGAAGCGGGCAAGGTTTATATCAGCCGTGAAACCGAGGAAGTTCTCAATGCGGCTTACAAGGAAGCACAGAAAAAAGGCGATCAGTATGTTTCGGTAGAAATGGTACTGATGGGCTTTTTCTCGCTGCCGAAATCCAATCCTGTTCAGCAGCTTTTCGCGCGTTTCGGTATCAAGCGCGACGACACAGCAAAGGTTGTGGATGAAATCCGCGGCGGTCAGACCGTTAATACCGATAATCCGGAATCCACATTCGAAGCTCTGCTTCAGTACGGGCACGATCTGATTCAGGATGTCGAAGACAACAAGCTGGACCCGGTAATCGGACGTGACGCGGAAATCCGAGCGGTAATCCGTATCCTTTCAAGAAAATCGAAAAACAACCCGGTCCTGATCGGGGAACCCGGCGTCGGTAAAACGGCAATCGTCGAAGGACTTGCCCAGCGGATCGCCATCGGCGACGTCCCGGACAATCTGAAAAACAAGCGCATCATCGCCCTCGACATGGGCGCGCTCATCGCAGGCGCGAAGTTCAGAGGCGAATTTGAAGAACGACTCAAAGCGGTTCTGAAGGAAGTCAAGGATTCGGACGGGAAGGTCATCCTCTTTATCGATGAACTGCATACGATTGTCGGCGCAGGAAAAACCGAAGGCTCGATGGATGCAGGCAACCTCTTAAAGCCTATGCTGGCAAGGGGCGAACTCCACTGCATCGGCGCGACGACACTGGACGAATACCGCAAATATATTGAAAAAGACCCGGCTCTCGAACGTCGTTTCCAGCCGGTTATGACAAACGAACCGACGGTCGAAGATACGATCTCCATCCTCAGAGGGCTTAAAGAAAGATTTGAAATCTTCCACGGCGTCAAGATTCAGGATAACGCGATCATATCGGCGGCGACACTGTCCAACCGTTATATTACCGACCGTTTCCTGCCTGACAAGGCGATCGACCTCGTTGATGAAGCCTGCGCGATGATCCGTACGGAAATTGACTCGATGCCGGAAGAAATGGATCAGGTTAACCGTAAGATTATCCAGATGCAGATCGAAGAAACTGCGCTGAAGAATGAAGACGACCGTTTCTCAAAGGAACGTCTCGAACGTCTCCAGCAGGATCTTGCGAATCTGAAGGAAACCTTCAAGGAACAGAAGGCTCAGTGGGACGAAGAAAAGAAAGCGATCGATACGATCCAGGAATTAAAGGAAGAAATCGACGCGCAGAAGAACGAACTTCGTATTGCGGAAAAGAACTCCGACCTGAACAAGGCCGCGCAGATCAAATACGGCACGCTGCCTGAACTCGAAAAGAAGAAGAAGGAACTCGAAGACAAGGCGGAACAGAAGGGCGATACGCCGTCTCTCGTCAGAGAAGAAGTTACGGAAGACGAAATCGCGGAAGTCGTCGCACAGAAGACCGGCATACCGGTAAGCAAGCTCGTATCCGGCGAACGTGAAAAGCTGCTCCATCTGGCGGATGCAATCAAGGAACACGTTATCGGTCAGGATGAAGCGGTCGAAAAGGTTACCGACGCGATTATCAGAAGCCGCGCCGGCATCAACGACCCGAACCGTCCGATCGGCTCCTTCCTGTTCCTCGGACCTACAGGCACAGGGAAAACCGAGCTTGCGAAGACTGTCGCAACTCAGCTGTTCGACTCTGTCGACAACATGATCCGTATCGATATGTCCGAATATATGGAAAAATTCTCCGTATCCCGTCTGATCGGGGCTCCTCCAGGATATGTCGGATATGAAGAAGGCGGCCAGCTCACCGAAGCTGTCAGAAGAAAGCAGTACTGTGTTTTGCTGCTCGATGAAATCGAAAAGGCGCATCCGGATGTCTTCAACATCCTGCTTCAGATCCTCGACGACGGCCGTGTGACCGACTCTCAGGGCCGGACCGTGGACTTTAAGAACACGATTATTATCATGACGTCCAATATCGGGTCAGAATACCTGCTTGACGGGATTGACGAAGAAGGGCATATCTTCGACGAAACGCGCGACGCCGTCATGAATACCCTCAAGGCCAGCTTCCGTCCGGAATTCCTGAACCGTATCGATGAAATCGTGCTGTACAAGCCGCTGACAAAACAGGATATCATGGGTATCGTCGATCTGCTGATGAAGCAGCTTCAGGATCGTCTGAACGAACAGCGTATCGAAGTGAAGCTCTCATCCCAGGCGAAGGAAGCGATCGTAGACAACGGATACGACGCGAATTACGGCGCCCGCCCGCTTAAGCGTTATATTCAGCAGAATATCGAAACGATGGTCTCGATGGCGATCATCAAGGGCGATATCAACGAAGACGAACAGTTCATTATCGATTATAAAGACGGTAAATACGTCATGGAACCTGATTACACCGTTGCGAAGGAACCGGTGGATGACGACGCGAGTCCTGTCGAAGAGGTTGAAGTGATCACAGACGAACAGCCTGAAGACAAGAAGACCGGATTCTGAGACGACAGATTGATTCAATAGAATTTCAAAGACGCTGTATGGCCGGAGTATTCCGGCTGTACGGCGTCTTTTTTTTGAAATACGACAAAAAGCTATTTAAACGACAAGAGACGCTTTTTATATTTTCTTTTAATTACAACAGACTGTTTTCTGGAACGCTCTGAGAAATTTTTGCCTGAAACGCTTCTCAAATTAATAATTTAAGTTAAAATTTATTTACTTTTAATCCATTTGGACGTAAGATAAGCGACATCGAAAACAGTATATGTTTAGTAAATTCCCCCGGAGGTTAGGTATGTTAGATAAAATTAAAGCGGTTATTGTAGAAGCGGTCAATGTGGATGAAGCACTTATCACGCCTGAAGCGAGCCTGAAGGAAGATCTCGGCCTGGACTCACTGGCGGCTATCGAACTGTCGATGGAACTCGAAACAGCCTTCGATGTAACGATCGAAGATGAAGAACTTGAAGCGCTCGTTACGGTTCAGGATATCATGGACCTTCTGGAAAAGAAGCAGGCTGCCTGACCTTCTGCAGTAGAATTCACAAATTTAACGTTTAGTCAAAAGAGCCGGGAACTCCCGGCTCTTTTCAGGTACATGCGGGACGCGGCACGATTCCGGCCCGTGGAGAATGATGGATACGAAAAAACTCAGCGAATTAATCGATCTGTTTTCGTCAAGTGATTTAACGAAGATGGAGCTTGAAGAAAACGGGATGCGTCTCTGTCTGAAGCAGAACGTCGGTACCCGGCGACAGTCGGGACAGCGAAACATACAGATCCTGCCGGAGGAACAGACTCCGCTTATTTCAGCGCAGGATATGATAGAAAGCACGACAGCCGGTACAGATAACAGCGCGCCGGAGGATGCGGTTCAGGACGACTATGCAGAGCTGACGGCTCCCCTTGTCGGAACCTTCTATTCCGCTCCGGCGGAAGGAGCGGCTCCGTTTGTCAGCATCGGAGACCGAGTTGCGGAGGGCGACCCCGTCTGCATCATCGAAGCGATGAAGGTGATGAACGAGATTCATGCGCAGAAGCCCGGCGTGATTATAAGCTGTCTTCCTGCGGACGGAGACTTCGTCGAATTCGGACAGACGCTGTTTAAAATCGAGGAAGATCAGTGATCCGAAGACTTCTTATCGCAAACCGCGGCGAAATCGCGGTTCGGATAATCAGGACCTGCAGACAGATGGATATCGAAACGGTAGCCGTCTATTCGACCGCCGACCGTGAGGCGCTGCATGTGCAGCTGGCGGATCGTTCCGTCTGTATCGGCGGTCCGAGAAGTGCGGACAGCTACCTGAATATCGGAAATATTCTATCTGCAGCCTGCCTGACCGGCTGTGATGCGGTTCATCCGGGATTCGGTTTCCTGTCGGAAAACGCAACCTTTGCGCGTACAGTCCGTGAATGCGGGCTGATATTTGTCGGACCTTCACCCGAACTGATCGAAGCGATGGGAGACAAGGCGACTGCGAAGAAGAAAATGCAGGAGGCCGGCATTCCGGTCGTTCCGGGATCTGACGGTGTTACCGAAGACTGGGAAGACGGACTGCGCGAAGCGCGCGCGGCGGGATTCCCGGTGATGATCAAGGCAAGCGCCGGCGGCGGCGGAAAGGGTATGCGTCTGTGCAGGAATGAAGATGACTTTCATCAGTCCTTCGATTCCGCTTCATCGGAAGCGCTTGCAGCCTTCGGCGACGGACGTGTGTATATAGAAAAATTTATCGAACGGCCCAAGCATATTGAGGTTCAGCTGGCCGCGGATCATTTCGGAAATGTGATTCATCTGTACGAACGGGACTGCTCGCTGCAGCGAAGAAATCAGAAGATGCTCGAGGAATCGCCTGCGCACTGTCTGACGGGCGCGCAGCGGGAAAAGATCTGCTCGGACGCGGTTAAGGCAGCGAAATCAGTAGGCTACGATTCGGTCGGAACCATCGAATTTCTGCTCGATTCGGACGGAAGCTACTATTTCATGGAAATGAATACCCGTATCCAGGTCGAACACACGATTTCCGAAGCGGTAACGGGACTCGATCTTGTCAGACTGCAGATCCTGGCTGCTCAGAATCAGCCTCTGGGAATCTCTCAGGAGGATGTCAGTCTGAAGGGCTGCGCCGTCGAATGCAGAATAAACGCGGAGGATCCGGACAACAATTTTGCCCCGAGCCCCGGGAAAATCAGCTTCGTCAATCTCCCCGGCGGCAGAGGCGTAAGGATCGACACCGCGGTTTATCCCGGCGCCGAGATCCCGCCGTATTACGATGCGATGATTCTCAAGCTGATCTGCTTTGACAGAACGCGTCTCGGCGCGATCCGGAATATGCGCACCGCGCTTGAAGAGCTGGTCGTTTCGGGGATCAAGACTAATACGGGCTTCCAGTATCTGCTGCTTCATCAGCCTCAGGTGCTTACCGGAAAATACGATACGCATATGATCGAAGATTTCGTCGAGCTGCTGGATAAGCGCAGAAAAGAACAGGAAGAAAGCGCATGAATATTTTCACAAGGCGCAGAAAGGAACTCGAAGCCTTTAAGCGGGCTGTACTGAACAGAAAGCGGGAGCATCAGACAGCACAGATCCCCGACAATCTGTTCGAGGCCTGTCCCTCCTGCGGAAAAAGCTATCTGCAGGACAAGCTGCAGGAAAATCTGTACGTCTGTCCGGACTGTGGCTTCCATATCCGTATCGGCGCCCGCGAGCGTATTTCGCAGCTGTGCGATTCGTTCAGGGAAACAGACAAAACGTTCTGCGTCCCCGACAAGGACTTTCCCGGCTACAGCGAAAAGCTCGACAAGGCCCGTGACTTGACAGGTCTTCGCGACGCCTGCGTATGCGGCGTTGCGAAAATCGGGGAGCAGAGATTCATGCTCTGCGTCATGGATTCACGTTTTATGATGGGCAGTATGGGACAGACGGTCGGTGAAAAGATTGTCCGTACTGTCGAAGGTGCGATCAGAAGACATCTTCCCCTCGTAATTTTTACCACAAGCGGCGGCGCCCGGATGCAGGAAGGCATTCTGTCCCTGATCCAGATGGCGCGTACCTCTGCCGCACTCGAAAAACTTTCCGAAGAACAGCTTCCGTATATTTCCATTCTGACCGATCCGACGACTGGCGGCGTCTCCGCAAGCTTCGCGATGCTCGCCGATATTATTCTCGCGGAACCCGGCGCGCTTATCGGCTTTGCCGGCCGCCGCGTCATCGCGTCCACCGTCCGGGAAGAGCTGCCCGAAGATTTTCAGCGGGCGGAATTTCTTCTTGAAAAAGGTTTTGTCGACAGGATCGTCGACCGCAGAGATCTGAAAGACGAGCTTGGTGTTCTCCTGTCTCTGCATGAAAGGAGGCCGCTGTGGACGTAACAGCTGAAAATCCGTCCGTATCTGAAAATCCGTCCGGACTCAGAGAAGCGGAACGTCAGATTGCCGAGCTTGCCGAACATCAGTGCAGAGTCGGCGAAGGGACTCCGGAATGGGAAGATCTCGAGACGCAGATCAGGAAACTTCGCAAAGCCGCATTCGCGGATCTGACGCCCTGGGACAAGGTATGGCTTGCGCGCCATCCCTCTCGTCCGAAGGCGGAGGACTATATCGAACGTCTGTTCCCGGATCTGATCGAGCTTAAGGGCGACCGCTGCTTTGCGGACGATCCTGCTCTGATCGGCGGAGTCTGCGAATTTGACGGCCGTCCTGTCACTGTGCTCGCACAGGCGAAGGGACGCAGCACGGCGGAAAATATCCGAAGATCCTTCGGGATGATGCATCCGGAAGGCTACAGGAAGGCGATGAGACTGGCCCGCCAGGCGGAAAAGTTCAGACGGCCGGTGATCACGCTTATCGATACCTCGGGCGCTTATCCCGGAAAGGGAGCTGAAGAACGAGGTCAGGCGCAGGCGATCGCCGAATGTCTGAAGCTGTTCTCTGGTCTGAAGACGCCGGTCATCGGCATCGTTCTTTCGGAAGGCGGCTCCGGAGGCGCGCTTGCGCTGTCCGTATGCGACCATCTGGCCATGCTCGAACATGCGGTCTATTCGGTGCTGTCACCGGAAGGCTTCGCAAGCATCCTGTGGCGTGACGAAAGCCGTGCGGAGGAAGCGGCAGGTGTTATGGAGCTTACGGCTCAGGATCTGAAGAAAAAAGGTGTGATCGACTCGATTATCCGGGAACCTCTCGGCGCACATAATGATTTCAATTATGTCTGCAGCCAGATTGACGAAATGCTGCGCGAACAGCTTGCCGGATTGAGCCGGAAAAAGCCTTCGCAGCTTTCTGCAGACAGACTCAGACGCATCCGCAGCTGGGGAATTGACAGCCGCAGGCAGAGAACGGAACAGGAATGAATCAGACAATAAAAAAATATCCGGCTATGACCGGCTTCGGCCACGCGCGTCCTGCGCGTTCAGTGTCGAACGACGAGCTGAGCCGGTTTATGGAGACGTCGGACGAATGGATCCGCAGCAGGACCGGAATCGAACGACGCAATATATCGGAAACTGAAGATACGGAAAAGCTTGCGGAGCAGGCTGCCCGCGCGGCCATCGAGGATGCCGGAATTGACATACAGAAAATCGGACTCATCGTCTGCGCGACCATCACGTCGGCCAACCGGTCGCCCAGCACCGCCTGTCTCGTTCAGAAGGCGCTGGGACTTAATGATAATCAGACCTTCGCCTTCGATATCAGCGCTGCCTGCTCGGGCTTTCTGTTCGGACTTCGGACAGCGGACGCAATGATGCAGTCCGGCGATATCGAAGCAGCCCTCGTGATCGGAGCCGAAAATCTGTCGAAATTTATCGACTGGTCGGACAGAAGCACGGCGGTTATCTTCGCAGACGGCGCCGGAGCCGCGGTGCTGACGAAAAGCGGCAGCCGTCCTCTTGTCCATTTTTCGCGGACAGCGGGAGACGACGAAGGCACGATCCGGATCAAGGCCCGGGGCCCTCAGCCTTTCGGCCCGGGTCCGGTAACGGATCCTGCAGGCTTTATCGAAATGAACGGCGGAGATACCTTCAAATTTGCGGTTTCCGCGATGGAGGAATCGGTAAGACAGGTTCTCGACACTGCCGGCTGTACAGTCGGCGATATCGACTGGATCGTTCCGCATCAGGCGAACAGCCGGATTATCGGAGCGGTGACCCGCAGGATGCGCCTGCCGAAGGATCGCGTTTATATCAATATCGACCGCTGGGGCAATACCTCGGCGGCAAGCATACCGATCGCCCTGTCAGAGATGCGCGAAAGCGGAAAGCTCGCAGACGGGGACAGGATCATCCTGACCGGCTTCGGCGCCGGTTTTTCCTGGGGCGCCGCACTGGCCGAGATCGGGACCCGGGCTTCCGCTTCGGAAACAGCAGGAGCGCGGGTATCGGAATCAGATGGACCGGAAGCTGCCGGCCCGGAAGGATCAGACACAATACATGATTAACGAACTATTACATATAAAGTATCCGGTGTTTCAGGGGGCTATGGCTCGAATCGCGACGCCGGAATTTGCGGCGGCAGTCTCCGAAGCCGGAGCTCTCGGAATTGTCGCAACCGGCGACATGACGGCGGCGCAGGTACGGGAAGCCGTACTCAGAACTCAGGAGCTGACGGACAAGCCCTTCGGCGTGAACCTGATGCTGATGAACCCGGAAACGCCGGAGATCGTCAAGGTTCTTGCGGAGCTTAAACCGGCGGCTGTCACGACAGGCGCGGGAAATCCGGGACGCTACGTTCCGGAGCTTAAGGAAGCGGGAATCCGGGTCTTTCCGGTCGTCGCTTCGGTGGCCCTGGCGCGCCGTCTCGAACGCTACGGAATTGACGGGATTATCGCGGAAGGCTGCGAATCCGGCGGACATGTCGGCGAGATCACGACAATGGCGCTGCTGCCCCAGATCGTACAGGCGGTTAGCGTACCTGTCATTGCGGCGGGCGGTGTCGCGGGACCGGATACGATGCTCGCGGCGCTGGCAATGGGCGCCCAGGGCGTTCAGGTCGGGACCTGTCTGCTGGTATCGGAGGAATGTCCGATCCACGACAACTACAAGCAGGCGGTGCTGCGCGCGAAGGATTCAAGCACGGTCGTAACCGGCCGTTCCATCGGTGCGCCGGTGCGGATCCTGAAGAACAAGATGAGCACCGAATATCTGCGTCTCGAAAGCGAAGGCGCGGATCTGATGGAAATGGAAAAGCTTACGCTTGGCGGACTGGGAAAAGCGGTTCGTGACGGCGATATCGATACGGGATCGGTGATGATGGGCCAGGCGGCGGGATCGCTGTCGGAAATCCGGCCTCTCGCCGCAATTCTCGAAGAAATGGTCTGCGGAGCGGCTCTTGAAGAAGAGAAGCTGTCACGTCTGACGAAAGGGCTGTGCTCCAATGAATAAACCGGCCTCTTTTAACAGTCTTGCGATCGGAGAACGCGTGCTTGAAGTTCCGATCGTTCAGGGCGGCATGGGCGTCGGTATCTCGATGGGAGAGCTTGCCGGCGCTGTGATGAGCTGCGGCGGCATGGGTACGATTTCCGCCGCGGATCCCGGTTTTAACGAACCGGATTACGAAAGCTCGCCGCTGCAGGCAAACCTGCGGGCGCTGGCTGCCGAAATCCGGAAGGCCCGTGTGCTCTCATGCGGTCGGGGACTCCTGGCCGTCAATATCATGGTCGCGTGCAGCGACTATGACGAGCTTGTCAAAACTGCAGTTGAAGCGGGAGCAGACGCCGTCGTTTCCGGCGCCGGAATGCCCCTCGGACTTCCCGGAATTCCGGGAACGGAGAATGCTCTGCTGGCGCCCGTCGTCTCATCTGGAAGAGCCGCGAGGCTTATCATCCAGAAATGGGAACGCAAATTCGGAAGACTGCCAGATTTTATCGTCTGCGAAGGACCGCTTGCAGGAGGCCATCTCGGGTTTACCCGTGAAGCGCTGGATTCTGGGGACGTACAGTCGATTGATGAGATCGTGACAGATGTCATCGCCGAGGTTGAAAAAGTCGCGGCGCCGGAAGAAATCCCGATTGTCGCTGCAGGGGGCATCATGGATCGTTCCGACGCGCTGCGTCTGTTCGACCTCGGGGCGGGCGCCGTTCAGCTCGGGACCCGCTTTATCGCCGCGCGCGAATGCGATGCGTCGGATGGCTTTATCGACGCGGTACTTGCTGCTGAAGAGAAAGATATCCTGTTTATTAAAAGTCCGACGGGTCTTCCCGGACGTGCTGTCCGGACGCCGCTTATCGAAGAAGCGATGATCCATAGAATTCCGCCGAAGAAGTGCCTGTGCTGTCTGAAAAAATGTGATCCGGCGACGACGCCCTACTGTATCACGAAAGCGCTGATCAATGCCCAGCGCGGGGATACGGAAAACGGACTCGTTTTCTGCGGAGCCCGCGCGGGAGAAGTGAACAGGCGGACAAGCGTCCGCGAAATCTTCGACGAGCTGCTGGAAGATCAGAACAGCGGCGCCGACAAAAATGCCGGTGTCAGGACTGAAGTCAAAAACAGAGGAGCCGATGATGACGGAGAATAATAAGACCGCTTTTTTATTTGCAGGTCAGGGAGCCCAGTTCACTGGAATGGGTTCGGACCTGTATGAACAGTCTGCTGCTGCCCGCAATGTGTTTGACACACTGAACGACGCGGCGGATTTCGATCTCAAATCCTTCTGCTTCGAAGCGGACGATCAGACTCAGAAGAATACGCAGCAGCTGCAGCCCGCGATTTTCGCCGTAAGCCTCGCCGCAGCGGCGGCGCTGAAGGAAGCGGGAATCGAACCGCAGGCGGCGGCCGGTCTCTCCCTCGGAGAATACGGCGCACTGTGTGAAGCCGGTGTCTTCAGTCCTGAAGACGGAATGCGTATTCTTGCGCGCCGGGGACAGATCATGGCCGAGGCTCTGCCGGTCGGGATGAGCGGAATGGCGGCGGTGCTGATGCTCGACGAAGAGAAGATCGCTCAGGCCTGCAGCGAAGCTTCCGATCTCGGAATCGCCGAGATCGCAAACTACAACTGTCCGGGACAGATCGTCATCTCAGGCGAGAAGGAAGCCGTGGCGAAGGCCGGTGAAATCTGTAAAAGTCTCGGCGCGAAGCGCGTGATCGCGCTTCCGGTTGCCGGCGCTTTCCATACCTCGCTGCTTAAGGATGCAGGCAGACGGCTCTCAGACGTGCTGGATCAGTTCGAGCTGTCGGAAGCGTCTGTTCCGGTTTACCGCAACCTGACGGGCACACCGGACTGCGCGGATACGAAGGACAGTCTTTCAAGGCAGATCTCGTCCTCCGTGCGGTTTACCCAGACCATTGAAAATATGATCGCGGACGGAGTCCGTACATTTATTGAAATCGGTCCGGGCAGCACGCTTACTGGTTTTGTCAAGAAGACCGCCTCCGCTCTTAAAAAGAAGGGCTTTGACGAAAAGATCACCGCAGTTTCAATTCAGAATGCGGACGATCTGAAGAAAATCACGGATTGAGGTGAATGATATGGAACAGACACGAAGACGGGCGCTTGTAACAGGTGCTTCCGGCGGAATCGGCGCTGCCTGCGCCAGAGCGCTTTCTAAAGACTGTGATGTGATCGTCCATTACGGACACAACAGAGAAGCCGCGGAAAAAGTACTCGCGTCTCTCGAACCCGGCGATCATCAGATTATCGGCTTCGATATTGCCGATGAAGAATCCGTTGCGGATGCGATAAAAGCGCTTGAAGCTGCCGGCGGCATCGATATTCTCGTCAACAATGCCGGAATTACCAATGACAAGCTTCTGATGCGTTTGAAGGACGAAGATTTTGCCAGAGTGATCGATGTCAATCTGTCCGGCGCGGCCAGATGCATCCGCGGATGTACCCGCGGGATGATGAAGCGCCGGTTCGGACGGATTATCAACATCTCCAGTATCGTAGGTCTTCGCGGAAACGCGGGACAGGCCGCGTATGCAGCGTCGAAGGCAGGCCTGATCGGCCTGACGAAGTCTGCGGCTCTGGAACTGGGCGGCCGGGGAATCACAGCCAATGCGGTCGCTCCCGGATTTATCGAAACCGAAATGACCGCCGGACTTCCGGAGAAGGTTAAAACGGAAATGCTGTCCCGCATATCCTCCGGACGTTTCGGAGAACCGGAGGACGTGGCGTCGGTCGTCGCGTTTCTCGCATCGGATGCGGCCGGCTATGTCAGCGGTCAGGTTATCGCGGTCGACGGCGGCATGCAGTAGACAGGCACATTCAAGCAAAGGATATAGATAGAGCTATGAACGAAAAACGCGTTGTAATTACGGGAATGGGCGCCGTCACGCCGATCGGGCAGGAGATGTCCGAAATTACAGACAGTCTCGAAAACGGAGTCTGCGCGATCGCGCCGATCACCGCGTTCGATACGGAAAAATATAAGGTAAAGCTCGCGGCTCAGGTCGGCGACTATAAAGTATACGAAGCGCTGACGCCGCGTGATATCAAATTCAGCGACCGCTTTCAGGTCCTCGCGCGCACGGCGGCGGCGGATGCCTATAAAGACAGCGGGCTGACGCAGCAGGATGTCGATGAAGAACGCTTCGGCGTGATGATCGGCTCCGGCGTAGGCGGTCTCGGCACTATCGAGGATACCGCGGTTACGCTGCACGAAAAGGGACCGAGACGGGTTTCGCCGTTCTTTATCCCGATGGCGCTGATCAATCTTTCAGCTGGAGAGATCGCCATGGATCACGGCGCTCACGGATATGTCGCGTCCATCGTCACCGCCTGCGCGGCCGGTGCCAATGCGATCGGCGATGCGTTCAGACGGATCAGGGAAGGCAGAGAAGACGTGATGATTGCGGGCGGAACGGAATCCTCCGTGACGACGCTGGGCATCGCGGGCTTTGCCGCGATGCGCGCGCTGTACGAAGGAGACGATGTCTCCCGTGCGTCGATTCCCTTTGACTGCGAGCGCTCCGGCTTCGTCATGGGCGAAGGCGCCGCGATGCTCATCCTCGAAGAGTATGAACACGCAGAAGCGCGCGGCGCGAAGATCTACGCCGAAATCACAGGCTACGGCGCAAGCTGCGACGCCTATCACATGACGGCGCCGGATCCGGACGGACGCTATGCGGCTAATGCAATGACAGAAGCGCTCGAAGAAGCGGGACTTACCGCTGCAGATCTCGGATGCGTCAACGCCCACGGAACGAGCACCTCTCTTAACGAGGTCTCTGAAACCAAGGCCATGAAACGCGCCTTCGGAGACGATGCGGACAAGCCGTATGTCACGTCGACAAAGAGCATGACGGGTCATATGCTCGGAGCGTCCGGTGCGGCGGAAGCCGTTTTCTCGATTCTCGCGATGAACGCCGGATTTATCCCGCCGACCATCAACACGAAGGAATCGGACTGTGATGTGAATCTGGTGACCGGCGCAGCGGTTCATACGGATTATGACGCGGTTATGAGCAACTCTCTCGGCTTCGGGGGACACAACGCGTCGCTTATTTTCAGAAAGTACGGTGAACTGGGTGAATGATGTGACTGAAACGGTAAACGGACTGACGCTGCCGTTAGACAGCAACGCGATCCAGAAAATTATCCCGCACCGCTACCCCTTTCTTCTCGTCGACAGAATTGACGAGATGACGGAGGACAGCGTTGTCGGAGTCAAGGCTGTCAGCGCCAACGAGATGCAGTTTCTCGGTCATTTTCCGGAAAAGCATCTGATGCCGGGCGTGCTCATCGTCGAAGCTCTTGCACAGACGGGAGCCGTTCTGATCCTGTCAAAGCCGGAATACCGCGGAAAGCTTGCGGTATTCGCGGGAATAGACAAGCTTCGTTTCAGACGCCAGGTGGTTCCCGGAGACGTGATCCGTCTCGAAAGCAGACTGCTGAGGATGCGCAGCACCGCAGGCTTTGCCGCAGTGAAGGCTTCGGTTGACGGCGAAACTGTCTGCGAGGGACAGATCATGTTCGCGCTGACCGATGCAGCCGGCTCCGATCAGTAACATGCCGGAGCTGTACAGGTATCGTGTTCTGTCGTCAACGCAGGAAACGGCCAGACGGCTCGCCGCTGACGGCGCTCCGGAAGGAACGGCCGTTCTCGCGGATGTACAGACGGCTGGCTACGGACAGCAGGGCAGACTGTTCCGCTCACCGCAGTCCGGTCTGTATCTGAGCATGATTCTCCGGCCTGACTGTTTACCTCAGGAAGCAGCGATCATTACGCCCGCGGCTGCACTTGCCGCCTCGGACGCGGTCCGCAGCTGCTGCGGAATCGAACTGCAGATCAAGTGGATCAACGATCTGATGCTCTGCGGCAGAAAAGCCGGCGGGATCCTGACGGAGACGTCGGTGGGAGCGGACGGCAGGATCGCCTGGGCCGTCACCGGTTTCGGTATCAATCTGAGAGTGCCTGACGGAGGATTCGCTCCGGAAATCGCCGATACGGCGGCTGCGCTGCTGTCCGGCTGCGGGCCTGAAAAGCTAGGCACGCTGCGGGACAGTCTTGCAGACGGGATTATCTTAAGGATGCGGTCCTATGCGCAGATGCTTCGAACCGGAGCAGATTTCGACGGAGCCGCCAGAGAATCAGCCGGCGGCATCCGGAAGAAGATCTGGAACGAATACCGGCGGCGGCTCGTTTCCGACGAGCAGATTCGCGAGTATCTGACACTGAAGAAAAACGGGCGGCGCGAATACCTGCCCGCCACGGAGAATTTATGAAAAAAATCAGCACCGGCGATTTATGCCGGATCGCTTTATTTACGGCCCTTATTGCGGCAGGCGCGTTTATCAAAATACCGACGCCGCTGGTGCCCATCACCCTCCAGCTGGGCTTTGTCGTGCTGGCCGGGATGCTGCTGGGACCCGTGAACGGGACTCTGAGCGTAGTTCTGTATATTCTGATCGGACTGTCCGGTATCCCCGTGTTCTCACAGGGCGGCGGTCCCGCGTATATCTTTATGCCCACCTTCGGGTATATTATCGGTTTCCTTCCCGGAGCATGGATCAGCGGGAAGCTGTCGCAGATCCTCCCGGTTGACCGTCAGGGCCTGAAATACTTTTTCGCAGCGCTGGCCGGAACAGCCGTCATTTATCTTGTGGGCGTGCTCTGGCTGTACCTGTCGCTGGGGGGATACGGGTCCTCCGGCACGCTGACAGCATTCCTGTCAACTGCGCTGTGGCTGCCGCTGCCCGGAGATATCCTGTGCTGCGCAGTGGGCTCAGTACTGTGCGTACGGCTTAAGCCTGTATTGAACAGAACAGTACAGCGTGCCCGCTGAGAAAAAATTATTATAAATTGCAATAATAAAAAACATTGTTATCAGCATGACTGATGACAATGTTTTTTTTGGTCCTGCGTGTGAAAAAATATATTCTGACTTACCGTTTATGTTAAGATTAACGAGAACGGGAATGAAGACCTCCCGGGAAGCGGACGCGCTTCCGAACCGCAATAGCTGATGGCTTCTGCAGCTGCAGAAGAATCGGCTATTTTGCTGACTATCGTATGAGGTCTTTTAAGCCCGGCTGAGTAAATGATAGATGGAGAGAGGAATGAATTATTCTGAAGATGTAAAGAAGATGACCACAGTCACCTGCGGCGCTCATCACGGCTGCGCGCCGATCCCTGAAGAAGGGAAATGGGTAAATTCCAAGCAGATTTCGGATATTTCCGGTCTGACTCACGGCATCGGCTGGTGTGCGCCGCAGCAGGGCGCCTGCAAGCTTACGCTTAATGTAAAAGAAGGAATTATCGAAGAAGCCCTGATCGAAACGATCGGCTGCTCCGGGATGACCCACTCGGCGGCTATGGCCAGCGAAGCGCTCGTAGGCTGCACGCTTCTCGAAGCACTTAACACAGACCTCGTCTGTGATGCAATCAATACGGCTATGCGCGAACTGTTCCTGCAGATCGTCTACGGCCGCACGCAGTCCGCGTTCTCCGAAGACGGACTGACAATCGGCGCAGGCCTTGAAGATCTCGGCAAGGGCACATGCTCTCAGGTCGGTACGGTCTACTCGACAAAAGCGAAGGGCCCGCGTTACCTGAACCTCGCCGAAGGCTATATCACACGCATCGGACTCGACGACAACAGCGAAATCATCGGCTATGAATATGTCAACATGGGCAAATTCATGGAAGCTGTTAAAGCCGGCGAAAATCCGGAAAAAGCTCTCGAAGCCTGCAAGAATCATTACGGCCGTTTCGAAGATGCTGCGAAGTATATCGATCCGAGAGAAGAGTAGGAGGGAATCATGGTACAGTTCGAAGGTTACGAAAGAAGAATCGATCAAATCAATAAGGCTCTGAACGAGTACGGAATCAGCTCCCTCGAAGAAGCCAAGCAGATCTGCGACGATCTGGGCGTAGACGTCCAGCAGATCGTCAAGGACATTCAGCCTATCTGTTTCGACAACGCCGGCTGGGCGTACACTGTCGGCGCTGCGATCGCAGCGAAGAAGGGCGACAAATCAGCTCAGGATATCGCGAAGTCACTCGGTGAAGGCCTCCAGTCCTTCTGTATTCCGGGCAGCGTCGCCGACGACCGCAAGGTCGGTATCGGACACGGCAATCTGGCCGCGATGCTCCTGAACGACGAAACGAAATGTTTCGCGTTCCTCGCGGGACACGAAAGCTTCGCAGCCGCGGAAGGCGCGATCGGTATCGCGAAAAACGCCAACAAGGCTCGTAAAGAACCGCTGCGCGTTATCCTGAACGGTCTCGGAAAAGACGCCGCGAAGATCATTTCCAGAGTCAACGGCTTCACGCACGTTGCGACGGAATTCGACTATAAGACAGGCGAACTCAAGATCACGGAAGAAACGCCCTACAGCGACGGCGACAGAGGCCAGGTCCGCTGCTACGGCGCAGACGACGTCAGAGAAGGCGTCGCGATCATGTGGCAGGAAGACGTCGACGTTTCCATCACAGGCAACTCGACCAATCCGACACGTTTCCAGCATCCGGTTGCCGGCACATACAAGAAGGAATGTGTCGAAAACGGCAAGAAGTATTTCTCAGTCGCTTCCGGCGGCGGCACAGGCCGTACGCTTCATCCGGATAACATGGGCGCTGGTCCTGCTTCCTACGGGATGACGGATACAATGGGCCGCATGCACAGCGATGCGCAGTTCGCAGGTTCTTCCTCCGTTCCGGCACACGTAGAAATGATGGGTCTTATCGGCATGGGCAACAACCCGATGGTCGGCGCAAGCGTCGCGGTCGCGGTTGCGATGTCGGAAGCTCTCAACAAATAATTTACTCAGATACGTCCAGCTTCGCCCGGTTCAGGGCGGAGCTTTTTTTATTTGTCGTAAAGCCCGGCGGGTATATTAAGTAAATAAATCGATTCGCTCCGGATGAAACGAACGCGAAATATAAGGCTGAAAAAGAGGGAACATATGGAAGATACGAAGCAGAAAAAGATCTATCCTGTCGATACGATTATCGACTGGTTTCTCGCCTCAAACCGTCTGCTCATCGAAGATGAGGGGGCCGAACAGATGACTCCGCCGCGGCTGATGAGCCTGCTTTACTATGCCCAGGCGGCAAGCATGGCGGTCCGGGGCGTTCCGATGTACGATGAGCCGGTTATGGCCTGGAAATTCGGACCTGTCGTCGAAAAGGTATACGATAAATATAAAAAATACGGCTCTGGCAGCATCCCCTACGATAAGGCGCCGGAACCTGATGCGATTGCGCCAGACGATCGCTCCCTGCTTGAAGAAATGTATATTAATTTCGGAATCTATTCGGCCTGGGGACTTCGCACGCTGATCCGTACCGAAACGGCCTGGAAGGATACGCCTGCCGGTGAGGAAGTCCCGAGAGAAATGATGCGCGAATATTTTACAAGGAATTATCTGTCATGAAGAACAAGAAAATCCGGGTAGAGCGCCCGCTGCCGAAAATCAACGCGGATAAAAAGGTACCCGAGCTTGAGACAGGCGATTCGCCGTCATTTTCGTTTATCCATCTGACACGTTCCGGCAAATTCCGTCTCGAATCGCTGGATCCTGCCGTTTACAGGGAAGCCTGCGCGCTGTTTTATGAAAAAATGAATCAGCTCAGCAGCGAGTCATGGACGAATATCCTTGCGCAGCCGAAATCTGAAGGGACGGAAAAAATCGATTTTCGCGAGATTCGTATTTCTCCCAGCGGAATACGGCCCGCAAAGGACGAAGGCGTCTGGAGCTTCCGATTCGGAAAGGGAAAGATCGATTACCGGATTCTCGCAATCCGAAAGAAAGCGGATCCGACGCTGTACGTCATCGGCTTCGATCTCGCCCACAACGCATACGACCACGGTTCCTGACCGCGGTCGTTTTTTTTGCTTGTTCAGTTTAACTGTTTTCATTAATTCCCATTAATCAGCCGCCTGTTTCTGAATGACGGGGATCCTGGCTTCGGTTTCGAAATATTCCCCGGGCTCAGAGCGAAAACGGATCGATCCGTTATGAACCTTTACGATCTTCGCCGCCAGCCGCAGACCCTGTCCGTGAGACTCGTAATTTTCCGGATTCGATTCGTAAAGCTTTTCCACTTCCTCTTCTTCCATGCCGATTCCGCTGTCGCGAATTTTCAGCACGATTTCTCCATTCTCCGAATGAACCGAGACGTCTATCCGCGTTCCGTCCGGATTGTGAACGATACTGTTGGCCATCAGATTCGATACGAGCCGTTCGATCAGATTTCTGTCCGCAGATACCGCAGTCTCTTCAGCCTCCGTTCCGATATCGGTTTCCATCGGAAAAAGCTCCATATTATTCTCATTGATAAAATCGATCAGTGCGTCACGAAAAAGACCGGCGGCGCTTTCCTCCTTAAAAACCGCAGGTACGAGACCGTAGGTCAGCTTGTTGTTCAGGTTGAGCGTCTCGACAAGGGATCGGAGCTTCATAACATTCGCCTGAATCCTCCGACAGTAACGCGCGTTGTCTTCATTTTCGACTGCTTCGGCGCAGCCGCTGATCACGGCAAGAGGGGTGCGGATATCATGGGAGACTTCGGAGATCCACTCTGTCCGTACGTCTTCACGCTGACGCGCTTTCCGGGAGGCTTCGTTAAGCTCTTCGTTCACCTGAGCGAGAGGTCCCGTTTCGGGCAGATTGACCGGTCGCCCCGCAGCCAGTTTGTCAATTCCGTTAAGTATCGGTTCCACTGCTTTCCGCGTTTTTACGGAATCCGACCACTGTAGATACAGAAACAGGAACAGACTGCCTAAAAGAAGGATCGGGATAAGCAGGAGATACCAGGCGACGTTCTGGAGCGGCATGATTATATTGTAGCGGACCGCACTCCCTTCAGGAAGCCCGAGGACCGTGATGCTGCCGTCGTCCGCGATCTCGGTTTTAACCGGATAGTCGTCGAGGTACCAGCGGGAAAAGCCGGCGACGTCGGCTATTGAATACTGATGATTGAGTTCTTCCGGCAGGCCGATCTGATCGACGATATTTCCTCCGGCGTCGATTCGGAATGCGAAGCTGTCGTAGGTTTGCAGAAGCTCTGTCAGATCGTCTCTGGATATGCCCGTTCCGTCAAAAGTATCGACGACATCCTGGAGACCGACGCCGTCATACAGGATCTCACCCTGCTGACTGAGTCCGAACAGGGTCAGAAACAGCAGGAACGCGCAGACATTGGTCACAAAGAACAGGACAATCAGGGTCATGCTGCGTTTCAGATTCTTTTTGAAAAATTTTGCAGTGTTCATTTTATCACCAGCTTGTAGCCCAGACCCCGCACGGTGACGAGGCTTTCCGGTTTTCCGGGATCGGCCTCGATCTTCTCCCGCAGATGGCGGATATGGGTCATCAGCGTGCTTTCGTAGCCGGTCCAGACTTCTCCAACCGCCGTCTGACACAGAGAGGGAGTCGAGACGATCCGTCCCGAATTTTCGTACAGCTTCATAAAGATCGCGTATTCCTTCGCGGTGAGCGTAAGCGTTTCTTCGCCGCGCAGGACTTCCGCGCGGTCCAGATCGACCCGGGCATTTTTCAGCCGGACGATCCTGCTTTTTTCCGGATAAGCCCGTCTGAGGACCGCTTCGATCCGAAACAGCAGCTCCCGCATCAGAAAGGGCTTGACGAGATAGTCGTCCGCTCCCGCTCCGAAGCCGCGGTATTTATCCTCTGCTTCACCCTTTGCCGTAAGCATGATTACGGGAACCTTCGAGGTCTCTCGTATCTTCGCTAGAAGCTCGAAGCCGTCCATGCCGGGCATCATCACGTCCAGCAGAATCAGATCCGGCATCCCGCCGTTCATAATCCGCACAGCGTCTTCCGCAGAGGAAGCCGCCGTCACATTTTTATAGCCGGAACGTTCGAGTGAATCCTTCATCAGTTCCGACAGCTCCCGTTCGTCGTCGACGATCAGGAGCTTCTCAAGTTTGTTGTTTTCAGTCATCTGCGACTCCGATATGATCCTGCCTTAAGGCGGTTTCCGTGTTCATTTTTTCATTCCTGTCAATTCTCATATCAATTATATATGAACCGGCGGGAGTGACAGACGGTTCCGGTTAATCTCAAGCTAATCTCAAGGCTGTCTCCATCGTCACTTAAGACAGGTTTACGACAATAAGAGTGTACGAAGGAGGTACGCCATGGAACAGAATACGACGGCGGTCAGAACGACCGGTCTTACGAAAACCTACGACGGCATCGACAGGGTCAGAAATCTCGATCTGGAGATCCGGAAGGGGGAAATTTACGGCTTTCTGGGTCCCAACGGAGCCGGAAAATCGACGACAATGAAAATGCTGCTGGGGCTCTCAAGGCCGTCGGCAGGAGAGATCGAGATTCTCGGAACGACGCTAAACGATAAAACCCGTCCGGAGATCCTCTCGCGGGTCGGGAGCATTATCGAGAGCCCGAGCTATTACGGGCATCTGAGCGCATCGGAGAATATGAAGATTATCGAGACGCTGCTCGATCTTCCGGAAGGGCGGGGAGACCGGGCGCTGCGCATCGTCCGGCTGTACGATCAGAAGGACAGAAGGGTCCGGGAGTTCTCTCTCGGGATGAAGCAGAGGCTTGCGATCGCGATGGCGCTGGCGAGAAATCCAGAGCTGCTGATCCTTGACGAGCCCGTCAACGGGCTTGATCCGGCCGGCATCGAAGAGGTTCGCGAGCTCCTGCTCGAACTTGCGAAAGAGCACGGGATCACGATCATGATCTCAAGTCATCTGCTGTCGGAAATCGAGAAGACCGTGGATCATCTCGGGATCATCGATCACGGGGAGCTGGTGTATCAGGGCTCCGTCGAAGATCTGAACCGATCGAGACAGCCGGGCTTCGTGCTTGAGACCGACGATCCGGCCGGGGCTGAAGCGGTGCTTGCGCCGCTGCATCCGGGAACGGAGGATAACAGCCTGATCCTGCCTCAGCTCGACAGAAAACAGCGGGCTTCGATTGTCAGACGGCTCACAGAGAACGGCGTTCCTGTATGCGGTCTGTACCCGAAACAGAAGAGTCTCGAAGAGCTGTTCCTTGAAATCACCGGAAGGGAGCTTACGCTGTGACGGCCTTTGCGAAGAGCCTGCGACTCGAATTCTACAAAATCAGGAATCAGGGGTTCTGGCTCATCTGGGCGGTAATGACAGCCATGCCGACAGTCTGGATTCTCTACAGCAACCGCTTGATACCGGACAGCGGACGGGTATTTTTCCAGACTGAGCAGACTTATTATTTTGCCGTTCAGGACCAGGCGCTGAGCATCCTGAGCATCTTTCTGCCGGTTATGGCTTCGGTGCTGATCTCCCGTCTGTGCGACGAAGAGCATAAAGGGGATACCTGGAAGCTGCTCAGAACCAGCGGTCAGGATATCCGCAGCCTGTGGAACGCGAAGTTTCTGATCGTCTATGTCTGTATGGAAATCGCGGTATTTCTGACTGTCGGAAGCGCGCTGCTCCAGTCTTACCTGCAGCTGGGAACAGCATTCCCTGCAGGCGCCTTCGCGCTGAACTTTCTCGGGATTTCAGGCGCGAATCTGATCACACTCACTCTCGCGATGATCCTGAGCATGCGCTTTAAGAATCAGCTTATCGTGCTGGTCGAGGGGCTTGCCGGCGGCCTGATCGGGGTGCTGTCCTCGCTGATGCCTACAGGTTTCGTCTGGTTCCTGCCCTGGGGCTGCTACACCCTCAATTTTATGGCGGGTATGACGATGCTCGGAACCGGACCTGACGGAAATCAGTGGATGTATATGCCCGTCGACCCGAACTATGCAGGCATCCTGCTGGTGAGTCTTGGTTTTCTCGCGCTGGGTCTGTATTTCAGGCGCAGAACGGCTTCGATGGAATTGTAGACGGAAATTCAGTAGAGGAGAAGTAATGAAGTCAAGTGAAAACGGCGCCGTATTCGCGGCGCGGAAATTAAACGGTGAAGCCTCCGGGATCAGACGCGGCGGATTCTTCCGGTGTGTGCGGGCGGAGCTGATCAAGCTCAGACATTCGGCGATGTGGTTTGCGGTATTCGCGCTTCCGCTCATCGGCGTACTCATCGGAACGGGAAACTATTTTATCAACGCTGATGCGCTCACCGGCGATCCGTGGTTCGATCTGTGGACACAGGTCGCGCTGTTCTTCGGGTATTTCTTCTACCCGGTGCTGGCAGCTGTCGTCGCAGGCTATCTGTGGCGTGTCGAGCATTTCGACCATAACTGGAACGGACTGATGACGACGCCGGTTTCGGCCTCATCCATCTGGTTTTCGAAGCTGTTCGTTCTGTTTATTATGGCGGCGCTCTGTCAGGCGGTCAATATTCTGATGTACTGGGCTGCGGGCGCGTTCATTTTAAGACTTCCCGGATCGATGCCGTCGTACTGGTGGTGGTGGATGGTCGGGGGACCGTCTGCGGTCATGGCGGGCGCATCAATTCAGTCCTATCTGTCGATGCGAATCAGAAGCTTCGCGGTCCCTGTGGGAATCAGCCTCGCGCTGTGTGTGATCGGAATCGCCTGTTACAGCAGAGGGATATGGTTCTTCCCGAACACCCTTGCGATTATCGGGATCAACGCCCAGCACGAAGGGCTCCCGACGATAATCGATATGACGAAGGTTCTCGGCGGAACCGTCTTCTGGATCGCAGCCGCGTCTTTCGCCGGGATCCGATACCTGGAAAAAACGGATGTGAAGTCCGAGAGATGAGGATCGGGTTATCGGTTTACTGCTCAGGGTATTAATAAAACAGTACGGATAATCGAAGTTATTTGTCCGTATCATCAAATACGCTAGCAGGAGAGAACAATGATGAACTGGGGCTGCTCGAGTTATCAATGGGATTCGGCGGACGGAAGCCTTCATTTTCAGGGAAGGACCTTCGATACGATGCCGATGAACTCGCTGGTTCTGCAGTATATGCCGCGGGGATACGAATATGCGCGTCTGCTGGCGGACCCGTCCGCCGGGACGAATAAGCTCAAATACGGTTTTGTCGGGATCGGACCGGCCGTTACGGAGATTCCGCTGTTTGCGGACGGCGTAAACGAAAAGGGGCTTATGGGCTGTATGCTGCTCTTCCCGGGCTATGCGTCCTATACGCCGATGGACAAGGCAGGACCGGACGGACTCGATCCGGCGCTCTTCCTCGGAACCGCGCTGGGAATGTGCGCGTCGACGCCTGAAGTCATCGATTTTGCGAAACGGACAGAACTTGTCAACGAGCTGGTCATGGGATCTGTCGCGACCGTCCATTTTATCTTCTCGGACACGACGGGGAAGACCGTCATCATCGAACCGACAGCTCAGACACTGAAGATCTACGAGGAGAATGTGGGGGTTATGACCAACGCGCCGGATTATCCGTGGATGATGACCAACCTGAAGAATTATGTCGGGATCCGGCAGATCAGCGCGATGCCCGCGGAGATCGACGGGCTTAAATTCAGCCGCTTCGGAGACGGAGACGGTTTCCTCGGACTTCCCAGCGACTATTCACCGCCGGCTCGTTTTGTCCGTCTCGCGATGACGAGAAACTGGCTGCTTAAGGGGCGGAACGAGCCGGACTGTGTGAATCGGATGTTCAACGGCTTCTCCACCGTGACAATACCTGAAGGTGTCGTCAAGACCGACGCCGGATCGTTTAACGTAAGCGGAGGAACTGAAACGGCGCACTACGATGTAAGTCTGTATACGGCGGTTATGTGCGCGGAAAGCAGGACGTATTACTATCACACCTACAATACGCGAAACGTCACCGCGATCCGTCTGGATCCGCTTCTTGGAACGGCGGAATACAAAAAATGGCCGGTGGAACAGACGCCGAAGTATGATTTTATGAATTGAATATCTACATATACTGATTTAAAACACGTCTGCGGGCGTGTTTTTTATTTGATCCTTCAAAATCAGATAAAAGACTTGACCGGTTCTAACAACCGGTTCTTATAATCGATATTAGTGACCGGATGGTCGATGCAGTGTATCAGATCCTGCTATTCATTTCCTGAAAACATGTCTGCGGAATCGATATTGTACATCGCCGGGTCCGGCCGCTAAAATGAAAGTGATTTAGAGGCCTTTCCCACGGCTTCGGACTCGGAATCGGCACGAATGCGCAGGGATGGATCGACGAGGCAGTCAGGTTCTGGGAAAAACAGATAATAAGGAGAAACAGATGAAATTAAAAAAACTGATGGCAGTGGTATTAGGCTGTGCCCTCATCACGGGCATGCTTTCCGGATGCAGCTCCGGTTCGAGAACAGGCAGTACGTCTTCTGATACCACCCAAAGTGCGTCGGCAGGCGGAAGCGCGGAGAGCAGCGGAAAGGTTCTCGTCGTATATTATTCAGCGACCGGCAGCACGAAGGCCGTCGCGGAAACGATAAGTAAAACGCTCGATGCCGATACCTTTGAAATTGTTCCGACCCAGCCCTATACGGACGATGATCTGAACTGGAACAACAGCGACAGCCGTGTTTCCAAAGAACACGACGATCCTGACAGCAGAAACGTGGCGCTGGTTTCGACAGCAGTAGAGGGCTGGGATTCCTACGATACGGTCTTTATCGGCTATCCGATCTGGTGGGGAATCGCGGCGTGGCCGGTAGACAACTTTGTTAAAGATAATGACTTTACAGGCAAGACTGTCATTCCGTTCTGCACATCCGCATCATCAGGAATCGGTCAGAGCGGAGAACTGCTGGCAGAGATGGCGGGCACAGGTGACTGGAAGGACGGACAGCGTTTCAGTTCCAGCGTATCTTCCGATGACGTCAGCACTTGGGCTGAAAGCGTTATGAAGTAGAGAATCAGCCAACGGAATAATCGGCTGATCATTAAGGAGACTAATATTGAGTAAAAAGGTTTTGATTTTATCGGGCAGCCCGAGAAAGGGCGGAAATTCCGATCTGATATGCGACGAATTTATGCGCGGCGCAGCTGAAAGCGGCAATGATGTGGAAAAGGTTCGTCCTGCTGAAAAGAAGATCGGTTACTGTCATGCCTGCTACTACTGCGGAGACCATGAAGGTCAGTGTGCATTTAAGGACGATATGGCGGAGCTGCTGCAGAAAATGATCGATGCGGATATCCTCGTTCTCGCGTCACCGGTGTACTTCTATTCGATTGACGCTCAGCTTAAGGCGGTAATCGACCGCACGGTAGCACGCTGGACCGAGGTGAAGGATAAGGACTTCTATTACATTATGACAGCAGCCGACAGCGGAAGAGAAGCGATGGACGCCACTCTCGCGTCCCTTCGCGGTTATGCGGCCTGTGTCGAAGGCGCGAAGGAAAAAGGCGTCATATACGGCACCGGCGTATACGAAAAAGGAGCTGTTGAGGGTTCTCCTTATCTGAAGCAGGCCTATGAAATGGGACAAGCCGTCTAGGCTATGAAGAAAACAGTCGTCGCAGTGCTGATATTGAGCTGTCTGATCTGCTGCGCAGGCTGTTCCGGTTATCGGGATACTGTTGAAACACAGGATGAATCGGACAGCGGGCCGGAGGCTTCTTCAGACGTGCAGAGCAGCGGACCAGACGGCTTCGGGGATTCGGTTACGAAGGGTACAGACAATTATCGGGGCTTTTCAGTCGATAATATACTGAATTCGGAAGCTGACGGTGATATTCATTTTAATCTGTATGTGCCAGACAGTTATGACGGAAGTGAAGCGTATGCCTTATATATCACGCTGCCCGGATATCAGGGCCTTTACTTTCAGGGAGCTTCCGAAAATCTGAAAACTGAAGAATTCGGATTTGAGGCCCAGAGCTGCAATGACAGGATGATTATCGTCGCGCCGCAGCTTTCCGACTGGGGAGGATGACGAGTATTACGGTTCCGGTCCTTTTACAGAAGCTTATAGACGGATATACGAGCTGTATGAGCAGCAGGGACTGTCTGAGCAGGAAATCGGCAGTCTCCTCGTTCTTGATGTGAAGAGCAGCGAATATTTTACATCACAGGGTACGGCAAATCAGCACGGAGGCGGTGCTATGCTGTTTGCCGGGGATAAAAATATCATGGGATGGCTGTTCGGCCATTGATCGGAGGGATTAACTGCTGATCATTTAACTGAAAAAGGGGTATCGTGCTGACTGATGTCAGTTCGATACCCCTTTTTCATGTTTAAACAAGTCATCGCACTGTCTGCTTGTTCATTGGAATCAGATTACATTCTTCCGTCTCGTCCTGAATACCGCGGAATATCGCCGTCGTTCTTCAGGACTGCAATCTGCTGATCAAGTGTCTGCAGCATTTCATTCCTGTCTTCCGGGATTCTTCCCATAACCGGTACGAGATTGCTGACATGAATGCTTGAAAACAGCATCGGCGATGTAAGTCCGGAGAGAAGCTCCCTGGTTTCTTCGAGCATCTGAAGCTCAGGCGCCGGGATGAATTTTCCTTCTCTTCGCAGCTTTCCTATTTCTGTATTGTCCCATATGCTCAGCGATGTCACCCCGAGCATCACGGGAGGAACTTTGTTAAAGAAGGCTGCGGAATTTCTCGCGTTTTCCAGCCCCTTTTCCAGCCCGTCTCCGGTAAGTCCCGAGATATAGGCACTGAGATAACCGATTCCGACAGATTCGAGACGTTTCAGCTGAGTGTAAGCTTCTTCAACGTTATGTCCTTTATTGGCAAAAGCCAGGGTTTCCGGATCTCCTGTTTCGATCCCGAGGTACAGAAGATTCATTTTAAGCCCGAAGAGTGTTTTCAGCTCGGCATCGGTTTTCTGTTTGATTGAATTGATCGAAGCGAACATCGCAACTGCTTCGAGTGACGGAATATACTGATTAAGCCACAATCCGATTTGTTTGAGCTTGTCAAAGCTCAGAACGAACGGGTCTCCGCTGAGCAGATAGACACGTTTCTTGTCCGGATACAGCTTTGCAGCTTCGATAATATCCGCTTCGATCTGTTCCATCGGAGAGAGTCGGAACGGAGTATCCTTATATTGTCCGCAGAAGCTGCAGGAATTATGGGAGCAGCCCTGGGTTACCTGAATAAAAAGATCGTCAGCCTCGGAAGGCGGACGATAGATCGGTTCTGTATAATGAAGCACGATTAGACCTCCTTTTCGTCTGTCGTTTTTGACTATGTGCATTAAACCTACAAACTTGACAATTGTCAATGTAATAATTATAAAACGCAGATTGACAATTGTCAAGTTTTGGATATGATTAATTTATTAAAGAAAGAGAGTGTGGTATGTACTCCGGAGAAAATAAAACTGCCATTCAATCCCAGAATGCGATTGTCAGCGCGCTGGCAGCACTGATGGAAGAAAAAGATTTCGCGAAAATAAGTATCAGTGAGCTGTGTAAAAGATCCAGGGTTTCCAGACAGACGTTTTATACCTGGTTTAAGACAAAAGAAAATATTATCGAATACGATCTTGATGCCAATTCGCCGTTTGAGCCGGGGAAGGAAAGTCAGCTGCTGACAGTCCCGGAAACCTGCAGATATTTCGCTGACTATGTAACAAAGAACTACAGCTTTTTAAAACAGATCGCAGACAGCGGTTTAGATGGAATTCTGTATAAAAGCTTTTATAACAGGATCCTCAAGGAAGAGAGACTCCAGCTATGTCCTGTCAGCGGAGGTAGAAAATACATCGCTTCGTTTCTGGCCGGTGGATTTGTCGGAATTATTAATACATATGTCGAAAATGAAAAGATGGAGAAGGAAGATTTAGAAAAGCTGACGCTTGAGCTTCTGCATGGCGATTATCTGAAAGATGCCCCGGGTATCGATACAGGCAGCTATCGGAATTCTTCATATTAAGCATGAGGATTATTCGCAAATACATGGCGGAGCGCTGCTCGGCGAATCTGCGATATGGAAACGCATGAAAATACGAACAAAAAGCGTTTGTGACGAGACTAAAACCGGCTGACAAAATAAAAGGGTCGCGCGAATTTATATCGCACGGCCCTTTTGAAAGCTTAATTACTGTTCGTCATCTGTTGTATCGTCTGAGTTTTCGTCTGAATCTTCAGCCGCTTTGTTTTCAGCTTCGATTTTTTCGAGTTCTTCATCGAGCTTCTTCGCAGCCGCTTCAACCTTTGCTTCGATATCTTCGCCGGCAGCCTGTGCCTGATCCATATTCTTTTCGCGTTCTTCCTTCATCGCGGCATCGTAGGCTTCAAGCTGTTTACGCAGAGTATCGATCTGATCGGTACGGGTTTTGATTTGAGCACAGATCTGATCTACCGGATCGTCCTTGTCGGGATTGATGGCATCCTTATAGTTTTCATAAACCTTCTGGCCAAGTTCATAGTACAGCTTTTTGACTTCAGCCTTCGAGCCTTCAATCGTGCCCTTGATCTTGATGATATCTACGGTTTTGTTAGCCGCGTTACCCGCCTGATCCGCAAAGCCTTTTACGGATTCAGCAACATCGGCGATAAGCTTCGCCGTCTTCTGAGTCAGGTCTTCAAAAAAATCCATTTTTAATACCTCCGTTTGTTTTAATATACCCTATCCAGGGTATTAAATTATCACCGGTAAAAAAGGTTTTCTTAAAAAATCATTTTTTTACTCCTCTCTTTTATCCTCCGGTCCCAGCCGGAGGTTTTTTCGTGTAAACCAACAGAGAAATAAGGAGAAAAAGCTTCTGTGGAAGCTTGCTTCCAAAAGGAGCTTTGGCGACTTATTTCGCGCGGCTCGCGATGAGCGTAGTCTGCTGTGCAGACGGAGCGAATGCGAGGCGCGAGCCAGCGGAGCGGGCGTTCCTGTTGGTTTAGCAGTTCTTTTCAAATATTAGGCCCACGATGAGCGTAGTCTGCATGCAGACGGAGCGAATGCGAGGCGCGAGCCAGCGAAGCGGGCGACCTGTTGGTTTAGCAGTTCTTTTGAATTCTATTCCCGCGATGAGCGTAGTCTGCGTGCAGACGGAGCGAATGCGAGGCGCGAGCCAGCGGAGCGGGCGACCTGCTGGTCTATCAGCTGTATATGCCCCGCGATACCCTTCTCAAACACAACGCTTTACGTCTTAAAACCAATACGCCGATTATGGTATAATGAAAAACAGACTATATCTTTATCGGAGTTTACAGACGAGAATGGAATCAAACGAAAAAAAGAACTTTATCATCAATGCGATCGATGCGGATATCGAGAGCGGAAAATATAAACCGGAAGAGATCGTCACGCGGTTCCCGCCCGAACCCAACGGCTATCTCCATATCGGTCACGTTAAAGCCGCGCTTCTGAGCTACGGAATCGCGAAACGCTACGGCGGAAAATTCAATCTTCGCTTCGACGATACGAATCCCGTGAAGGAAGACACTGAATACATCGAATCGATCCAGGAAGACCTGAAATGGCTCGGACTCGACTGGGGAGATTCATACAAATCCGCTTCATCTTATTTCCCGAAGATGATCCAATACGCGAAGGAGCTTATTTCAAAGGGCCTCGCGTACGTTGACGATCAGAGCTTCGAAGAAATCAGGAAGGGCAGAGGGACTCTCACGCAGCCCGGTACCGAAAGCCCGTACAGAGACAGAAGCATCGAAGAAAATCAGCAGCTGTTCGATCAGATGATCGCGGGCGATTTCGAAGAAGGCAGCAAGGTTCTGCGGGCGAAGGTCGATATGGCAAGCCCCAATATGAACATGCGCGATCCGATCATCTACCGTGTTCTCGACAGCGAGCATCACAGCACGGATGAAGACTGGCATGTCTATCCGATGTACGATTTCGCGCATCCGGTCGAAGATGCGATCGAAGGCATCACGCATTCGCTGTGCACCCTGGAATTTGAAGACCACCGGCCGATTTACGACTGGTTTCTCGCAAATCTGGATGAATTCAAAGAAAAACCGCCGGTTCAGATCGAATTCGCAAAGCTCGGACTGACCGATACGATCATGGGCAAGCGCTACCTGAAACAGCTGGTTGAAGAAGGCGTCGTCGACGGCTGGGACGATCCCCGTCTCGCGACGGTATCCGGACTCAGGCGCCGCGGCTATACGCCGGAAGCGCTGCAGGCATTCTGCGAAGAAATCGGAGTGGCCAAGGCCAATTCGACCGTCGACCGCCAGATGCTCGAGCACTTTATCCGGAACGATCTGAAGCTTAAGACCTCGCGGCTCAACGTCGTGATGGATCCGCTGAAGGTTACGATCACAAACTGGCCTGAAGGTGAAACCGAATGGCTTGAAACGGAAACCAACGTCGATGTTCCGGAAATGGGCATGCACAAGGTCCCCTTCGGACGCACGCTGTACGTGGAACGGGACGACTTCATGGAAGTTCCGGTCAGAAAATATTTCCGCCTGTTCCCCGGCAATGAAGTCCGCCTCAGAGGCGCGTACTTTATCCGCTGCGAGGAAGTAGTCAAGGATGCCGACGGCAACGTCGTCGAGCTTCTGTGCACTTACGACCCTGAAACGAAAGCCGGTACCGGCTTTACCGGACGCAAGGTCAAGGGAACGATCCACTGGGTGGAAGCGGAAAATGCCGTTAAGGTTCCTGTCAATCTGTACAATCCGCTCATTTCGGACGGCGAATTCTCACCGGATGATTTTATCGAGAAGATCCACAGTGATTCGCTGGTCAGGACCGAAGGTCTGGCAGAACCCAGAATCCTCGAAACACAGCCCGGAGAAAAAGTGCAGTTTGTCAGAAACGGCTATTTTAATGCGGATCCGAAATACTCGAAGCCCGGCGCTCCTGTCTTTGACAGAATTGTCGAACTCAAATCCAGCTGGCGTCCGCCGAAAAACTGATTCGGAAAAAGAGAAGGATAAACGTAAAAAATGATCTGGTCATTAACAGAAACGCTGCCGAGAGAAGAAATTGAACGGATTCAGCTTAAGAATCTGAAAAAGACGGTAAAACGGGCTTACAAGAACGTGCCGCACTACCGCCAGAAAATGAAGCAGATGGGCCTCAAGCCAGAAGACATCAACGAGCTGTCGGATGTCCGTCTTCTGCCGTTTACGACAAAGGACGACCTGCGCAGTAACTATCCCTTCGGGATGTTCGCCGTACCGCCCGAAAAGATTGTCCGTTACCATGCGTCTTCCGGTACGACAGGCAATCCCACCGTCGTCGGCTATACGAAGAAGGATATGGAAAACTGGAAGGAATGCATCGCGCGTCTGGTCACGATGGCCGGCGTCACGAAGCGTGATACCGCTCATATCTCCTTCGGCTACGGACTGTTTACCGGCGCCTTCGGTCTCCATCAGGGACTTGAACGGGTCGGAGCAGGCGTCGTACCGATGTCATCGGGCAACACCCGCAAACAGATCAAGATCATGAAGGACTTCGGGGCGACCGTTCTGATCGGAACGCCGTCCTACGCGCTGCATCTGGCGGAAACCGCAGAGGAAATGGGACTGGATCCCGCCGTCGACCTGAAGCTCAGAGTCGGCTGTTTCGGCGGCGAAGGCTCGACAGAAGCGATGCGCGAAAAGCTGGCGGAAACCTTCGGAATCTTTGCAAGTGAAAATTACGGCATGAGCGAGCTGATGGGCCCGGGCGTTGCCGGCGAATGCACGCAGCTCAGCGGCATGCATATCAGCGAAGACCACTTCCTCGCGGAAATTATCGACCCTGTAACGGGAGAAGTGCTGCCGGCGGGAGAAACGGGAGAACTCGTCATCACGCCCATCACAAAGCACGCGCTGCCGCTGCTGCGCTACCGCACGAAGGATATCACGTCGCTTCACTATGAACCCTGCGCCTGCGGCCGTACCACCGCACGAATGGCGAAGATAGGCGGACGCACGGACGATATGCTGATTATCAGCGGCGTCAACGTTTTCCCGAGCCAGATCGAAGAAGTTCTGTACGGCATCGAAGGCATCGGAAGCAACTACCAGATCACCGTCACGAAGCAGGGATTCCTCGACAAGATCTCCATCGACGCGGAAGTTGTCGATCACGAAATCATCGATTCGCTGTCAGCGCTCGAAGATCTTCACCGCCAGATCGGAGAAAGCATGCATACGGTTCTCGGAATCCATCCGAAGATCAACCTGGTAGAAGCGAAGACGCTCAAGCGTTCGGAAGGAAAAGCACAGCGGGTTATCGACCTGCGATAGGAGGATACGCATGCTCATCAAACAGCTTTCGGTCTTTATTCAGAATCAGCGCGGCCATCTTGCGGACGTTACGGAAGTCCTTGCAAGAAACGGCATCAATATCCGGTCCATCACTGTCACGGAGGGCCACGAATTCGGCATTCTCCGCATCATCACAGACGACCCGTACCGGGCAGCCCATCTTCTCGAAGAAGAAGGCTATCTCGTCAAGATTTCGAACGTTCTCGCGATTGAACCGGCAGACAAGCCCGGAACAATGGCCGGGATTTTCCGTGCGCTCTCGGAAGCCGGAATCGACGTTCGTTATATCTATTCGATCATTCGCCCGACCCACGGAAAAGTACCGACGATTATCCTGAAGACAAGCGACCATGAAAAGGCCGCCCAGGTCATGAAGGAAATCGGAGTTCCGGTCGTCGAAGAAGAAGAAATCTATACCTGCGAAAACGATCAGGAAGATCGCTAGAACGGAATCTGACGCATTATGAAAAAATTTCTTATCTGGGCGACGGGAATATTTGCAGCCGTGCTGCTGCTCGTCTTCGGGATGATGTTCTTCACCTTTAACAAGATCGACACCAATACCGTCACAGATGAAGAATTACGAACTTCGGTTTCGGAGGACCAGATCCAGTCCGACGCGATGAGCGCTTTTTCACAGCTCACCGAGGACGAACAGAAGGCGTACATTCGTGTTGTAAAAGAACTTGAGAATAAAAGCGATGTCTTCTATCTGGAAGGCAACACGGTGACGAATGATCAGCTTGAACGTATCTGGAAAGCCGTAACGCAGGATCATCCGGAGTTTTTCTGGATCGATACCTACGAGTATACCTACCGGCCGGATACCGGAGAAGTCGATAAAATTACGATCCGCTACAACATGGATACGGACGATATCGAATCGGCTCAGGCCAGGGTGGATGCGTGGAAAACCGCGGCGCTTTCAGGAATTACGGACGATATGAGTTCCTATGAGGTCGCGCGGTACCTGCACGACTATATTATCGACAACACAGGTTACGACACGAACGCTCCGAACAATCAGACAATCCTGTCCGTCGCGGACGGCGCTTCAGTCTGTGCGGGCTATGCGAGAGCCTATCAGTATCTGCTTAACGAAGCCGGTATTTTTGCGACGACTGCCCAGGGAACGACCGTTCTGAATCAGAGTCACGCGTGGAATCTGGTTAAAATTGACGACGAGTACGGCTGGATAGACCCGACCTGGGACGATCCGAACTATACGGACGGAACCTTCGGAACCCGTGATTATACGTATTTCGGGATTTCGACCACAGATCTGAACAAGACCCATACCCTGGATACGTCGCTGACGACCTATCCGGATTTTGCGGAACCCTCCTGGAATTATTATGTGAAGGAAGGTCTGGATTTCGATCTGGATCAGTCCGGAGCTTTCGCGAAGATCACGCAGGCAATCGAGGATAAGGCGGCTGCAGGAGAAAAGACACTGACGCTCCGGGTTGCGTCCTCAGACCAGGTGGATTCGCTGCTCAACCAGCTGTCATATGATTCTGTGAGTTCCAGCTATAATATGACCTATGTCCGAAATGATTATTATCCGGTTATTCTGTTTATGTTTTAAGACAGACTTATCGATCCGCTGCTGTTAGGCAGCGGATTTTTTTTATTCTTGCCGGACAAAGTAAGCTTACCTTGACATTGCTTTAAAATGAGCCTATACTAACAATATAAAGAGGGACAGACAAAGTTTGCGATTCCGATTAACGGATGTACTAAATTGAGGAGGAAGTTCTCATGGCACTGACTGTTGCACCGCGCGGCGACATGCTTACCGTAAGCAGAATCACCGGCAAAGAAAAGACCAGACAGTTTCTGAAGACTCTCGGATTCACCGAAGGTGAAAGAGTTTCTGTAATCACAGAAATGGGCGGAAATATGATCGTAAGCATCCGCAATTCCAGAATCGCGCTCGATCGTGACATGGCAAGACGAATACAGGTTTCTTTTTGAGCAAAGCCCGCCTGGGCTTATTTTTTTACAAAAAATCAGGTAATAACAGGATAAGTCCTTGTATTTTTACGGATACGCGCTATAATAAAAACAGTTCAATATGAACAGTTCATAAAGAACAGTTCGGAACGAACGAATATGAATAATTCATTGCTGCCGGTCTGCCGGCAAAACGGGGCTTCGGGGCGCCGGAAGGAGAGGATATGGAAACTGACAGTAGAAGATATCTTGATCTGCCGATAGGCAGAAACGTAGGCATGCTGTTTGAGAAAATGACGGAGCCGGTCTGTAAAAAGTACGGGCTGACGCGTACCGAAAAAGATCTGATGTGCTATCTGGCCAATCACCCGACTCGGAATACGGCAAAAGACGCCGTGGAAAGACGGGGACTTCCGAAGGCCAATGTGTCGTACGCGGTGGAAGAGCTGATGAAGAAACAGCTGCTGACACGGGAACGTGACCCGAAGGACCGGCGCCAGATCCACCTCGAGCTCACCGAACAAGCCGCGCCGACCGCAGTCGAGCTCTGTAAAATACGCGCGGAGCTTGAAGACGTCATATTCACCGGATTTACCGATCAGGAACGGGAACGTTATCTGGATCAGACGGACGGAATTATTCAAAACATCGAACGGAAATTAAAGAAAAAATGACAACAAATCAGACCAAAACCAAAGGCACCTCATCAGACAGCGAATTTCTCGGAAAAGCGCCGGTCGGAAAGCTGATGTGGCAGCTGGCAATTCCTGCGATCACGGCGCAGGTTATCAATATGCTCTACAATATCGTAGACAGAGTGTATATCGGACATATCGCGGAGGTCGGGGCGCTGGCTCTGACAGGCGTCGGAGTCTGTTCGCCGATCATCGTACTCGTATCGGCCTTCGCCGCGTTCGTAAGCATGGGCGGCGCGCCCAGAGCGTCAATCTCGATGGGCAGGGGAGATGATAAGGGTGCCGAGCAGATCCTCGGCAGCTGCTTCGTTTTCCAGATTTGCGTCTCGGTTATACTGACGATCATTTTGCTGCTGTTTAACCGTCCGCTTCTGATGGCCTTCGGCGCCAGCGACAATACGATCGGCTATGCGGTAAGCTACATGAATATCTATGCGATCGGTACGATTTTCGTACAACTTACCCTCGGCATGAACGCGTTCGTCACGGCTCAGGGCTTCGCAAAGCTCAGCATGTATACGGTTCTGATCGGCGCCATCTGCAATATCGTGCTCGACCCGATCTTCATCTTCGTGCTGAACATGGGCGTAAGCGGAGCAGCGCTTGCGACGATCCTCTCACAGGCCATCAGCTGCGTATGGGTGCTTCATATACTGACCAGCGGCCGCAGCGAACTGAAGCTTAAGAAGGAATATTTCCGCTTTAACTGGAGGATGCTCGCTCCATGTCTGGCGCTCGGACTCTCTCCGTTTATCATGCAGGGCAGTGAAAGCATCCTGAATATCTGCTTCAATTCATCTCTCCAGAGATACGGCGGAGATGTCGCGGTCGGCGCGATGACGATCCTTTCGACAGTTATGTCCTTTGCACTGATGCCGCTCCAGGGCCTGGCACAGGGGGCTCAGCCGATCACGAGCTACAACTTCGGCGCAGGCAAAGCGGACCGTGTCAAGCAGTCCTTTAAGATCCTTGTGATCGCCTCCTTCGCCTATTCGCTGTTATTGTGGGCGTTCGTTCAGTTTTTTCCGCAGATCTTTGTCGGACTGTTCACGACAAGCGCCGAGCTTATCGACTTTACCGTTCCGGCTCTGCGTATCTATACGGCGGCTCTGCTGATTATGGGGATCCAGATCGCGTGCCAGATGACCTTCGTATCGATCGGAAACGCGAAAAGCTCGATTATCGTCGCGATTATGAGAAAATTCATCATCCTGATCCCGCTTATCTACATACTGCCCAACTTTTTCGCAGACAAGACCTTTGCCGTCTATCTGGCGGAACCGAT
>CALMRA010000300.1 GCA_937872065.1 uncultured Eubacteriaceae bacterium
AGCAGTCCGAAAGATACTTTATATTCATCAAAAACTGACTGGATCACCCCATGGCAGACAAATCCTGAAGCGCGGGCTGGCGATATGAATGTGATGTATTTAACATCACCGGTTTCAGCGATCGATTCAGTATGGCGGTGCGTTTCCGTGGGCTTTAACGATCCGTTTTTCTATTATTATCGATGCGCCTATATAGGTTGCCCGAAGTCGATTCCGAGAACATCTCTGAAGGAGATGAAAAAAGATCCGGTATTGGGTGATCTGCCCATCGTCAGAAAGAATATGCAGGGAGTCAACGGAGTCGAACTGCTTCCGTCAGCCTATAATTACATCGTTAAAAAGGCAAAGCAGAAGCTTCCGCTTCTCGACTATTATCATTCGCCGGAGAATCCGTCTATTAACAGAGAAAAGGATGTTGAGGATCAGCTGGTCAATCCGTTTCTTGAGAAGCTCGGTTATAACGAAGATGATTATCAGAGACAGCTGAGCCTGAAGGTCGGAAATCATAACTTGCTGCTGATTCCGGATTATGTTTTATTGCCGACGATAAAACGATCCCGTATAACTGCGGCTGGAGTTGTGGAAACAAAGCTTACGATTGGAAGTCAGAAGAAACTGGAAGAAACGAAGTCACAGGCCCGCAGTTATGCCCGCCAGCTGTGCGCTTCGTTCATCATAATCGCATCAATTGAGGGAATCTGGCTGTTTGAACAGTCAGACGATTTCGAAGCCTGTGTCTTCCAGTCGACCTGGGAAGAATTAAAAAATGCCGATCAGTTCTATGCTCTGCAGAAACTTGCCGGCAGAAAATAACGAATTGAAATGGCCGGCCGAATCTCATATAAATAACTGCTGAGATAAGGCTGATATAATAGAGCTGGGAAATGATCTGTGCCGATTATTCCGGCATCGATTCTACCAGCCGATGCATTGTCTTATTCCTTTATCAAGAGCTGTAAGGAGAAAAAATGGCAAAATTAAGAGCGAAGAAAACTGTCAGAGGGATCGCCATCGGTCTTGGATCGAGTCTTGCAGCGGCAGTTACCTCGTTAGGCGTTCTGTATTACACTCGTTTTCGGACGATCGCATCCATCAAAAAGCTGACGGATCACAGGGATTACAATCTCTACCGTATGAACGTCAAGTATCATTACGATATCGATAAGATTATCAAACGGGGGATCGTTGACGATCAGACGCTGATCGATGCGATCGTCGTCGAATCGATGCCGTACCTGCCTGTTCATATCCAGGCTCCGAACTTCGCGTGCAGCGCTTTCTGCGCGACCGACACGGCCGGCGAGGTTCTGATGGGTCGCAATTACGACTTTAAGAACGATACCTCCGCGATGCTCGTTTACTGCACTCCGGAAAAGGGATATAAATCTGTCGCGATGGGCGCGCTGGACAATATCTGCGCGAACAGTCCTGATTCAGGACTCAACCAGAAAATCACGTGTCTGACCGCGCCGTTTCTGTGTCTCGACGGAATGAACGAAAAGGGCGTGTCGATTGCCGTGCTGACTCTCGACAGCGAACCGACATATCAGAAGACCGGCAGACCCGTTATCGGGACTGCCCTTGCGATCCGTCTTATCCTGGACCGCGCGGCCACGACCGAAGAAGCTGTTAAACTGTTTGAAAGCTACGATATGTTCGCCTCCAGCGGACGCGACTACCATTTCTATGTTACCGACGCCTCCGGAGACAGCAGGATCATCGAATACGACTGCGCAGGTTCCGATCGAAAGCTAGTCGCGACGCCGGTACGGACAGCCACCAATTTCTTCGAGATTCACAAAGATCATGTGCTTCCGAACCAGAAAAACGGGATCTACGGCCACGGCAGGGAACGTTACGATAAAATCGAAGGGATCCTGACCGCAAACGAAGGATCTGTGACGAAAGATATCGCATGGGAAGCCCTTAAAGCCGCG
>CALMRA010000301.1 GCA_937872065.1 uncultured Eubacteriaceae bacterium
CCGATCCAGTAACGGGGATTCTTATCCCGGGCGGAGATCCAGCATCCGAGATACAGGAACAGACTGCACAGAATCCATGAATATGCATTGTAGTAAGATAATGCGCACAAGCCGGTACCGAAGCCGAGCAGGACGCAGGAGCGGATGCTCCAGTGGTCCTGTATTCCCCTGATCCAGGCCAGCACGATCAACGCCGCCGAGAAAAACGCGAGCCCGTCGTTGTTGACGTAAGAATTGACAAAGGCAAATTCAGGCAGCAGCGCGATAAAACACGCAAACAGCAGCGAACCCCTTCGCCCGAAAGCCGTCCGTCCGATCAACAGCAGAACGATAACGGTTCCGGTTCCTGTCAGAACGTTGGCGAAACGGGCTGCCAGATACAGACTGTCATCCGCGAGACCTGCCCAGTGACCGAGATGCATGAACAGCGCGGCGATCTGATAGGCGAAGATCGGCTGGTACGCGTATGACTGTCCCCATAGCGGGTTCATAATCTCCGTTTCGTTCCCAAACGGAAGCTTCCCGTATTTATAAATAAACTCGGCAATCGAGAAGCGCATCGCTTCGTCGGGTGCGTCATTATACGGAATAAGCTGACTCCAGACCAGATAGAAGAAAAAACAGAAGAGGACCAGAAAGAATTCCGTCCGGCAGCGCGAGAAGTCGATGCGTCCGAAGCGTTTATACAGCCGATATCGTTCAGTCCGGACGATCATGATCTTCATCCTTTCCCCGTCCGGTGAAAATCAGAAAGTACCAGAACAGGCCGAAGCATATCGCCGCCATGACAAGCGGGATTCTGAGCGTTTCCCGGGCTGCAATTACAGGAACGATCATCTTGACGATTACCCCATAGAGCACAAGCGTGAAGAGAATTCGGATGATCTTTTTATTCATAGACAGACCGTCCTACATCAGCGCGAAAATCAGAATGCCGCAGACGATCATCACGTTCCCGACAAATTTTCGCAGTCCCATTTTTTCCTTCAGAACCAGAACGCCCAGTATTCCTACCCAGACGTATCCTGTCGCTTCGAGAACCGTCCCGAGCGTCAGCGCCGTTCCTTTATAGGCATAGGCCGTCAGCAGAGTCGATGCAAAAAAAAGTCCGTAGGCCGTAATAACCGGAAGATTCAGGTATTCCTCACGAAAGCCGTGCCTGTCGCTGTCCGCGCTTTTTTTCAGAATGATCTGGGAGATCGACGATACGAAGACTGAGAACAGAAAAATCAGTATATAGCTATTCATCTGAAGTCACCACCAGCCAGATTCCGGCGATTATAACGACAGAGCCGATAATCATCGCAGGTGTAATCGATTCGCGGAAAATCAGCACGCCCCACAGCATCCCCCAGATAATCGTTACGGCTTTGTTTGCGAACGCTGTGGTCAGAGGCATCCGTTTTAAAACCTGCTGCCACAGCAGCGCGTAAACTGCCAGGCATACGATAACAAGACCGTACCAGAGGATAAAACCGCTGCTCAGGAATTCATAGCCTGAAGCGAGCTTCGAACAGACTGATGCAAAAGAATAGAGTATGAGGACTGCCTGAAGAAACAGCATGTCCTTGAGCTTAGCTTTCTCCATCATTCACCCGTCCGATCGGTTTACCGTCTCACGGATGATAAACTGCGGTGCGTTGTTCTGCGCGATATAAATACGTCCGACATACTCTCCGACCAGGCCGATCAGGACCATATTCATCCCTCCGAGCAGTATCGTCACGCACATCGACGAAGCCCAGCCCGGAACACCGCTCGGCTGTATGAATTCCTCAATAACACAGTAGATCCCGTATATAAAGCCGCCGAGCGCGATGATAAATCCGAGTACGGTGGCGACGCGCAGAGGCTTTACGGAGAACGACGTGAAGCCGTCGAGCCAGAGTGAGAAAAGCTTCGAAAAACTGTAGCCGGACTCTCCCTCTTCGCGCAGACAGTGATGAACCGGCGTATCGGTCACATTTTTCGTCGTACGCATGACAAGACCGTCTACGTACGGATACGGTTTGTCGTATTTGATCACTTCATCGATAATTTTCCGATCGGCGCAGAAATAACTTGTAAAGACCAGATCCTTCGGCTTTCCGATCAGATGACAGGCCATCAGATCGTTTACCTTCGAGCCGAAGTTTCTGAAGGCGCTGTGCTTTTTCGAATCATACTTCGCATAGACAACATCGTAGCCTTCTTCAGCTTTGTCAATGAGACGAAACATCTGCTTCGGGTCAGTCTGGCCGTCATCGTCAAGACAGATAATCCTGTCTCCGGTCACAAAATGGAAACCCGCCATCAATGCGCAGGCCTGTCCGAAATTTTTGATCAGGTTTACCGCCGTAACCCCTTCGCTTTTTCTGGCCAGATCCGAGATAACGTCGAATGTGTTGTCCGGAGAACCGTCGTTGACAAGGATAATTTCATATCCGTATTCCGGACGCATCCGGACGGTATCGATAATATCGCCGACTACTTCACCGATCGTTCTGGCAGAGCGGTAGCATGGAATGACGAACGACAGAAGCGATTTTGGTCCCGCAGTCTGATTATCAGAACCGTCATCCTTCTGAGCTGCGTGACCGGCTTTTGCGGCGGTTTTATCCCGATTCCCGGAAAGAACCGGATCGCGATACACGTACCAGCCGAACCGGTTCGCGCTGTCGGTGACCTTCGTATCCGGAATACTGTCCGGTATATCCGTATCTATAAGAGCCTGAGGATTCTGTTCCGCAAAAGCATGGTACTCGTCGAGATCATTCCGGTTCATGATAAAGCGTATGCTGACCGGAAAGCCTTCATGCAGTTTTTCGAATGAAGGTTCGCCGCCGCAGGCGATATCGAGTATCATCTTCGTAAAATCATAGCCGGTGGAACACGGAACGAGATGCGTTCCGATGCAGTCTCCGCCCATTCGTCCGCCGATCTCGACGATTCGGATCTCGTTTCTGTCAATTTTGATCTCGCTGTGAGAGGCGCCGTCCGTAATGAGCAGCGTGTTCAGCGCGTGCTCGACAACCGCCTGAACGCGGCCGAGCATCAGCGGAGAAATGTCTGCCGGCTGATGATGTCCCGTCTCGATAAAATTCGGAGCACCGGTCGTCATCTTTTCAGTCAGAGCCAGAAAATGATGACGCCCGTGACAGGAGACATACTCGACGCTGTATTCTTTTCCGGGTATAAATTCTTCGATCATCACCTTCTTTTCGAAGGACTGTTCGAGTGCGGCTTCGACTGCCCGCGGCAGCTCGTCAGGTTTTTCGATACGCGTAATGCCGCGGCTTCCCGAACGGTCTGTCGGCTTTACGATAAGAGGATATGCGAGCCCCGCCGTTACATCCGGTTCTCTCGCGCTGAAGGCATCCGCTTTAATAAAACCGGGTATCGGATCTCCGGCCTGTCTGAAGGCCTGCCGCATCGCGTGTTTGTTCGTACTCAGCTGCGACGACCGGATAGAGTTTCCCGGAAGTCCCAGATTCTCGGCAACATAGCTTACCGTCAGAGATGCAAGATCGGAGCCGGCTGTGCAGATTCCGCAGATTTTGAGTTCTCTGCAGACTTCAAGAATCTCTTCTTTTTCGACAATGCTGATTTCGTGAAAGACGTCCGCACTCTTTTCACCGGGGTCGCCTGCCCTCCAGGCGAATACGTGTACTTCATATCCGGCTTTTTTCGCGCATTCGATAAGCGGTTCCTGGAAGACTGCAGCGCCGATCACAGCAACCCTCGGCTTCGCTTCAGACATCTGCTGCCTCCGTCATAAAAAAATCCTGAACTGCTGAAAGAACCTGGTCCTGAATCTCTTCAGTCATTTCATAATAAAGCGGCAGACGGACGAGCCGTTCGCTTTCACGCGTCGTAAAACGGTCTTCGCCTGAGAAACGGCTGCATCTTGTGCCTTCCGGAGAAGAATGGAGCGGAATGTAATGGAAAATACACTGGATCTTTCTGTCCTTCATAAAACGGATAAAGCGTGTCCGCTGCTCGAGATCACGCAGCTTGATGTAATACATATGTGCGTTGTGCTGCGCTTCCGGCGGAACGTACGGAACCTCGAGAAGTCCCTGTTCGGCCATGGGCCGCAGTGTTTTATCGTAGCGTGACCAGAGACTGCGACGTCTGTCATTGATCCGGTCCGCCACCTCGAGCTGAGCCCACAGATAGGCGGCATTGATGTCGCTCGGCAGATATGAGGAACCTGCGCTGACCCAGGTATATTTATCGACCTGACCTCTGAAGAACCGGCTTCTGTCCGTTCCCTTTTCCCGGATTATCTCTGCTTCCTCAAACAGCCCGGGCCGGTTAATGACGATTGCACCGCCCTCTCCCATACTGTAATTCTTCGTTTCATGGAAGCTGTAGCATCCGAGGTCGCCGATGGTTCCGAGCGGACGGCCCTTATAAAAGGCTTCGACTCCCTGTGCGGCATCTTCGACGACCGCCAGATTGTGTCTGCGGGCAATATCCATAATCGTATCCATTTCGCAGGCGACGCCTGCATAGTGGACAGGTACGATAGCTCGTGTTTTATCCGTAACTGCCGCTTCAATCAGCTTTTCATCGATATTCAGCGTATCCGGACGGATATCGACGAATACGATCCTTGCGCCCCTGAGGACAAAAGCGTCGGCTGTCGAAACAAATGTGTACGACGGCATGATAACTTCGTCTCCAGGATGTATATCCAGCAGCAGCGCCGCCATTTCCAGCGCATGGGTACAGGAAGTCGTGAGCAGACACGGACTTCCCGTAAAATCCTCAAGCCAGTTTCGACATTTTTTCGTAAACGCGCCGTCTCCGCTGATATGCTTGCTGTCGACGGCTTCCTTGATGTAACCCAGCTCCGTACCGATATACGGAGCCTTATTAAATGTAATCATTCGCTGTCCTTTGACTCTTTATTGTAGAGAGAACTCTCCGAGCAGATTCAAGCTGCGTTATGCCGTCCTTCCACGGCTTCGCTGTCAGTCATCTGTCTTCAAGACCCTGTTTTTCGATTATAACATTCAGGCATTTTTTCTCCTTTAAAGGTTCCTGAATAAGGCATCAACATTCTAAACTGGTGATAATATCGCCTTCTTTTCAGTATCCATTTTCTGATTCAGGAAACAGAAGACCTTACATGGGTATATAATAAATTCATAGGACTATCTCAGTCAAAAAGATTAACTATTAGAAGTCAACTAGAAGTCAATCCCAATGCGAGGATGGTGA
>CALMRA010000302.1 GCA_937872065.1 uncultured Eubacteriaceae bacterium
AATATCAAAAAATATCTATTGCTATTGACCTTCTATAAATTTATCGTTAGTTTAAAGTATAGAAGCATTGTGCAGTCGTTATCAAATCTGTCCCTGTCCGGTCTTTTTTAGTAAGAGAAAGAAGAGAGGTAGTAATGTGAGGAAAAAGTTTTTCGTTCTGCTGCTGAGTCTGGTACTACTCCTGGTCATGACGCCCTGCGTTTTTGCCGAAGGGACAGACACTGTTCCGAATGCATATTCCGCATCCGAAACGTACAAATCGGGAGACACGGTTCTTTACAACGGAATTGCGTATACGGCGAAATGGTATACGCAGGGAAGTACTCCGGGTGAGGCGGGATCCGCATGGGCGCGGGTTCCCGAATATAATGCGGACGGTATACAGCTCTGGTACGAGGGTATGGTCGTAACTGGCGGCAGCAAGGTATCGTATAACGGTATTATATTTGAAGCGAAATACTGGACGAATACAGTGCCCGGCTCCGATTCAAGCTGGACGCTGGCAGGAGGAACCGTTGTCGATCCTGTAGATCCTGTAGATCCGACAGATCCGGTTGATCCTGTGGAACCGACCGATCCGACGACACCCGATACGCCGTCCGGAGCGACCGAGTGGGATTCGACAGCAGCCTATACGGGCGGAGCTCAAGTTACTTATAACGGCATCGTTTATACGGCGAAGTATTATAACACAGGTGAGAATCCGTCTTCTTCAGGCGCATGGCAGAGAGCTGCCGAATACGACACGGACGGTATTGAGATCTGGTATGAAGGGATGATCTGCTCCGGAGGGAAACAGGTTTCCTATAACGGAACGGTGTATGAAGCCAGATACTGGACGAATACGGTGCCGGGTTCAGATACCAGCTGGACACTGGTAAGCGGAACTCCGGTCGATCCGGTTGACCCGACAGATCCCACCGATCCGACGGAACCGGTCGATCCCGTTGACCCGACAGACCCGACGGATCCGGCGGATCCCGATGCGCCGACTGAGTGGATCTCGACGAAGATCTACTACGGCAAGGATCAGGTTACCTATAACGGAACGGTTTATACAGCCAAGTATTACAACAGCGGCGAAACGCCCGGAACATCATCCGCGTGGGAACGCGAACCCGAATATATCGACGGAATCATCGTCTGGTATGACGGTCTTGTCTGTACAGAAGGCGATCAGGTTACTTATAACGGCGAAGTATTTCAGGCGAAGTACTGGACCAATACAGAACCCGGATCGGACACCAGCTGGCACAATTTGACGAATCCGGATAAGGATATCGATGCCGGCAGCGGCGATACCGGAGGAGGAAGCGGATCGACGACACCCGCCAACGTGACTGTCTACAGCGACTATACGGTGGATTCCTCGCTTGTCGCTCCCGGCAGCAGCGAATTTAAAACAGTCGGATACTTCCCGTTCTATTCATCCGCCTGGGCGGATAATATCGACTGGGACTGCATGACCCACGTGATTTACGCTTTCGCATTCCCTGACGGGAAGGGCGGACTGCAGGATCTCGACGATGTCGCCCTCGTAGAAAAGCTCATCAGCGAAGGCCATGCTCACGGCGTCAAGGTGATGCTGGGTGTCGGCGGCTGGGCCTACTACGGAACGATTATGGAATATCAGTTCGACGGCTGCACCGCGACGCCTGAACTGACGAACCAGTTTACCGATGAAATCATGGCTCTGGTGGACAAATACGGATTTGACGGTGTCGATGTAGACTGGGAACATCCGCGCGCGGGCTCCGACTCTTATCAGCGCTACGAAGCCATGATGATCCAGCTTCGCCAGAAGCTCGGAAGCGACAGACTGCTCACATCGGCAGTGCTCTCCGGCGTTACGACGGACGGAACAGTTTATTATGACGCGGCGGCGCATACCGCTAACGTTATGGCTGTCTGCGACTGGTTTAACGTGATGGCGTACGACTGCGAATGCACGACGGACTTCTGCAAGAGCGTAGCGAATTACTGGTGCGGGACACGCGGAATGCCCGCGAACAAGGTCTGCATGGGCGTACCGTTCTACAGCTATCCCGGATGGAGCGCGTACTCGACTCTGGTGGCGAACGACCCGACGGCGGTTACCGACGATATGACCGGCACGTACAATTACCATAACAGTACGACGACGATGCAGGAAAAGACCTCCTGGGCGAAGGATTACGGCCTGGGCGGAATGATGATCTGGGAGCTCTCACAAGATACCACCGATCAGTCCACCAGCCTGATCCGGGCGATTCATAATACGGTGATCAGCGAATAAATTAGAAAGAACGAATGCGCGGCATATTCATTCGGTATTTGAAAACAATATAACTGACAGTTAAACAAAAGAGCCGGCAGAGATTTTCTGCCGGCTCTTTTTGATGATTCGCGCTGCCGAGAGCAGCGGCTTCTATTATTTAATTTTTCTGCCTGATGCTGTTAAGAAACATAATACTCAGTAGTCGGATTGCGTTGCGCAGACGCCTTCTGCAATGGGTGCATAACGTTCGAAGGGAATCCCTACAGCCATATCGTTCTCGGACCATTTACAGAGCATCCGGGTACTTGGACAGAGTACGCTCACATTCATTTCTCCAGTGAGGTAGGGAACCACGGTAACTTCCGAGCACATGCCCTGCATGGCTCCCATATCGATGGAGGGCTTGATACCGTTCGAATATTCCGAACCCTGCAGGAAACGCATAGCCTGCCATGGATTTACAATCTGAATAACGACATCCGGTGTGCCGCTGCAAGTTCTAAGAGGCTGGACGACAATCCCTGTGGTATGGACAGGCTCTCTGTGAAGGCTTTTAACCCCGGACCGCATTCGACGGGCCGCAGCGGTTGACGCGTATAAGCCGTAAGAGAAATATTCTTGTCCACTTTCGATCTTTTCAGTACTGGGCTCAAGGGCCAGTGCTGTGGTCGCACCGTCGCATTTATGGTGTTCAGCGCGGCTCTTTACAGCTCGTCCGTTTACAGCAGCCTGCTTTACCATGACGCAGTAGGGCAGTGCGGCGCGCACTTCCTGTACCGGACAGGCGTCATAATCTTCTGTTGTAAAGAGAAAGGTGACAGCCACCGGCTCGTACGCTAAATGCAGTCTTTCAGATATTGCGGTGATGCTGGCTTCCACATCCTCTACAGGATAGAGGCGGTGAGGCGGCATACTTTGCAGCTTTTCGTGTTTATAAGGCATATTTCCTCCGAATATTAATGATATTTTTCCGAATAATTTGTTTTTTCGGAATTGTTCGCCGGTTGAAAAACTATGTATTAATTGAGACCTGCAATGCTGAAG
>CALMRA010000303.1 GCA_937872065.1 uncultured Eubacteriaceae bacterium
CGGAAGCTCCCTTTAATAAGTGCGGAGATTTTTATCAGATTCCAAGATATTCATAAAACGGCTCCAGCTCCCGGGCCGCCATCTCATGAAGGTCATAAGCTCCCTGGTGGCAGCACCAGTCGTACACACAGCCTCGAGTGGCGCACAGAAGCATATTCGCAGCTTCCTCAGGTGTCTTTCTTCTGACACCGGCAGCTTCCAGGTTTTCGACAAGAAGCCGGTAAAGATAACGGTCTTTAGAATACAGATAACTGTTTTCAGAATTGATCTGGTTCTTAAAGGTAATGGCAATTACTCTGGAGGTCCTTTTAATGCAGGTATCGATTTGATAACTGAGAAGGGCATGAATTCCATTGATTCCGGACTGAGGAGCTGAGCTTTCATAAAATTCTTTCAGCTGCTGATCAAAAGCAAAATAGCCGTAATCAATAATTTCCTCTTTCGAACGGTAATGATAATAAACTGAACCGACAGATACTCCCGCTTTCTTAGCAATATCCTGAACTTTTACATCGGAAAAGTCTTTCTCCATAAACAATTCGAAAGCACATTCGTAAATTCTTTTCTTTGTTTCTTCTCTTTGCAGTTCACGCTGATTCATTCGATTATTATAACATGGGAAAGCTGCCGGACAGTGTAGTCAATTTCTCTGAGCAATTAGTAAACTGAATTATTGCCTGATTGTATTTTGAATTACTGGATAAATATTTTGCCTTTAAAAATATTGACAATACAATTCGATAATTCTATGATTTAACTGAACGGATTCAGTGAAATGACTTGTCAAGGAGGACACCTATGTCAAACTATGAACATCTGTTTTCACCTGTCACAATCGGAAATGTAGAAATTCCGAACAGGATCGCGCTGCTGCCGATGGGCGTTTTCTCGCCCCGTCTGATGAATGAGGACGGCAGCTATACGAAAGACGGCGCCGATTACTACATTGAAAGGGCTAAAGGCGGGACTGGTCTGATCATTACAGGTCTGGTACCGCTGCCGAAGAGCGGAGCATCACCAAGTATTGTAAACGATACCGATTCGTATGCAGAACATATGAAGTATCTTGCCGACGGAGTTCATAAGTACGGATCGAAAGTATTCATTATGATCAGCGCGCTTTCCGGTCGATCGTCGATTAATCCGAACGATCCTGCTCCAAGCGTTATGCCCAATGTCTGGGATCCGACAAAGAACAATCCGGAAATGACCGTTGATGAGATCCATCAGTATGTCAGGTGGTTTGCGGAAGGGGCAAAGGCGGCAAAAGATGCCGGCATAGACGGCGTAGAAATTCATGCAGTGCACGAAGGCTATCTGCTGGACCAGTTTACAATCTCTGCGTGGAATCAGAGAAAGGACGAGTACGGCGGAAGTCTGGAAAATCGTCTGAGATTTCCATGTGAAATTGTTCGGGCGATCAAGAAGGAATGCGGAGAAGATTTCCCGGTTTCTGTCCGCTACAGCGTTGTTTCCAAGACAAAGGACTTCAATCGAGGCGCTCTTCCGGGTGAAGAGTATAAGGAGTTCGGACGCGATTATGAGGAAAGTGAGAAGGTCGCAAAGATGCTCGAAGAAGCGGGCTACGACATGCTTAACTGCGACAACGGATCTTACGACGCATGGTACTGGCCGCATCCGCCGGTCTATATGCCTAAGGCCTGTAATCTCGAAGATGTAGAAAAAGTAAAGACCTGGGTCAATATTCCTGTAATCTGCGGCGGCCGATTCGATGATCCCGAGCTTGCAGACCGAAAAATTGCAGAAGGGAAGATCGACATGATGGGAATGGGGAGACCGCTCCTTGCCGATCCGGATCTCGGAAACAAGTTCAAGGAAGGGAAGCTGGACGATGTTCGTCCGTGCATCAGCTGCCATTTCGGATGTTTAGCAAGAATCTTTCAGATTGATCCGGAAACTCACTCCACAAAAGACATTTCCTGCGCACTCAATCCAAGATGCGGGATGGAAAATCATTACAATATAACTCCGGCCGATACGATAAAAAATGTCGCGGTTGTCGGCGGCGGCATCGCCGGGATAGAAGCAGCAAGAGTTGCAGCACTTCGCGGCCACAAGGTCGATCTCTATGAAAAGAGCGGCAGACTCGGGGGTGTCTTCAATGAGGCAGCTGCTTTTGACTTCAAGGATGACGACAGACGGCTGCTTTCCTGGTATAAGAAACAGATAGCCGATTCCAATGTTAACGTAATGCTCAATACCGAATTTAAACCTGCTGACAGGGAAAGATACGACGCAGTATTTGTCGCAACAGGAGCGGCCGAAAGAAAGCTGAATACGGCCGGATTCGATTCCCCGAATGTCCGGTATGCAGTAGATGTTCTGGCAGATCAGAATATAACAGATCAGAATGTTGTCATCGTCGGAGGAGGACTGACCGGATGCGAGCTTGCCTACGATCTTGCCCGCAAGAACAAAAAGGTTACGGTAGTGGAAATGATGCCGAGAATCCTGAATGTCGAAGGACTCGCGGCATCAAACTACAACATGCTCATCGAACTCCTGGAGTATTACGATGTTGACGTTCTGACTAATGCGCAGATAACGTCATACGAAAACGGCAGCGCAGTTGTCGATGTACTTACAGTCAACGAGCCGAATGCGAAAGGAAGAGCGCGTTACATGTCTCTGCCCGGAGTTCATCACAACGTACGTGAAATTCCTGCAGATACGGTGATCGTTTCCGTCGGGTATACCTCCGATCAATCTTTGTATGAAGACATTGAAGATGAAGACGTATTTTTATTAGGCGACGCGGTCCAGCCGGGAAATCTGATGACGGCGATCTGGAGCGCCTATACGACGGCGCTTAACGTCTGACAGCGCTGCATCTCTGAAATACCGAGCTCAACTCTGCTTCTATACCACTACGGTTCAGTTTCTGCTGAACCGTATTTTTATGCAGAAACTCTTTTTCGTTATGTTACAAATAACAATATTCAGCGCAATAAAACAATTACATCATCTTATGTACCATATCTATCACCTTTAAATCCCGATATACTAACATCATCAAATGAAACAAAAAACTGCTTCGGACCATCGTTCTAGAAGATAGTCTCGCAGCGCCAGTGTGGAATCATGAAAACAGTAAAGGGAAATAAAATGAAGATTGTCACAGCGATAGATTCTTTTAAGGGGAGTATGACGTCGATGGAAGCGGGCTATGCTGCTGCGGAAGGCTTTCGTAGAGCAGACAGCAGCATTCAGGTTGATGTAAGACCGCTTGCAGACGGGGGAGAAGGGACGGTTGAAGCGCTGGTAAGCGGAATGAACGGAATTCTGGAACATTCGATGGTGACAGGACCGCTCGGCAAACCTGTGGATGCTGTTTACGGAATTATACCCGAGACGACGACAGCTGTAATCGAAATGTCCGCTTCGTCGGGAATCACGCTTATCAGCGTTGAGGAAAGAAATCCGCTTGATGCGACGACCTACGGAGTCGGCGAATTGATACGGGATGCCATCGGAAAAGGCTGCCGTCATTTTATCGTCGGAATCGGCGGAAGCGCCACAAATGACGGGGGAGCCGGTATGCTTCAGGCTCTCGGATTCGGTTTATTTGACAAAGAAGGCAGGCAGATTCCGTTCGGAGCCAAAGGGCTTGAGCTTCTCGATTCGATTACAGACGAAAATGTAGTCCCGGAGCTGAAGGATTGTTCTTTCCGAATCGCATGCGACGTTACGAATCCGCTATGCGGAACCGAAGGCTGCAGCGCTGTCTATGGTCCTCAGAAGGGCGCGACACCTTCAATGATCATGCAGATGGACAGCTGGCTGTCGGACTACGCTGAACTGGCGAAAAAGAATTACCCGCAGGCAGATGCAGAACAGGGCGGAACCGGAGCTGCAGGCGGTCTTGGATTCGCATTTCTGACATTCACAAACGCCTGTCTCGAATCCGGTATCAAAATTGTACTTGACGAGACTCGGCTTGAAGACTATATCCGGGAAGCAGATCTTGTTGTCACAGGGGAAGGGATGCTGGATTTTCAGACCGCAATGGGCAAGGCACCTGTCGGTGTCGCCGCGCTGGCGAAGAAATATGGTATACCTGTAATCGCTTTTGCCGGAGGTGTTACAAAAGAGGCCGGCGAATGCAATAAAAACGGGATAGACGCATTCTTCCCGATCGTACGTGGTGTAAGTACACTTGATGATGCCATAAAAAATGAAAACGCAAAAGCGAATATTGCAGATACAGCAGAACAGGTGCTTCGGCTGATGCAGGCCGGAATCTAGGGGGGAAGATAATATGGAATATGCATTCACAACACTTCACCGAATCCGAATACAATAGCCGTATCTGAAGCCTTCAACGTAGATCTGACAAGCCTGATGTACCGTAATATCATTCCGGCGGTCTGCGCGGTAATCGTAACCATACTTCTTGCTTCATTTCTATCGAAAAAGAACGGGGTTCTTGTTACCGAAATGGACATCGAAGAAAGTCATAACAGAGAGCTCCCGGCTTTCTGGAAAGCGATTCTCGGTCCGGTTGTCGTTATTGCCTTATTATCGCTTCGTTCGATATGCGGAATTGCCATCGATCCGATGATCGCACTTCCAGTGGGCGGACTGATGTCGGTAATAGTCTGCGGCGACTTCAAAAATTTCTCCGCTTATGCGGAATTCGGTCTGAGCAAAGTTACAGGCGTATCTATCCTTCTCCTCGGCACAGGGACCATCGCAGGTATTATTAAAGCTTCAGCGCTTCAGGTTGATGTCGTCAATATTCTGAACTTTTTCAATATGCCGGCATTTCTCCTCGCGCCGATCGCCGGGATTCTGATGGCAGGTGCAACTGCTTCGACAACAGCGGGCGCGACCGTAGCCGCACAGACGTTCTCGTCAATTCTGCTGCAAGAAGGAGTTCCAGCAATCTCCGCAGGCGCGATGATCAACGCGGGAGCGACAGTGATCGACTCGCTGCCTCATGGCTCCTTCTTCCATGCAACCGGCGGTTCCGTCAATATTGAAATTAAGGATCGTATGAAGCTGATCGGATACGAAGCCTGTATCGGAATGACGAGCACTGCAGCATCAGTTCTCGTATATCTGATAGCAGGATAAAGAAGCACATATGAGTTTCTGAATGTTTATATAGTTAAAGGAGTGCAGTCTCTGTCAAATTTTTGACTGATACAACACTCCTTATTTACTTAAAAACTGGATAATAGTCGGATTTTGTAATATCTGCCGCTGCAGAAAGCTCTGTTCAGATAAATCTTACACCATCGGCATTTCCCACGAACCCCTTGTATCGACTCGCGGTCTGTTCGAGCTCTTCCATCTCTTCGCACTCAGAACAAGATTCGCGGCTTTCACGGCATCGGCCACCTGTTCCGGACTCGTGATTCCGATAATCGGCGTGGTCCCTTTTGCGATCGCCAAGGCGACCGGAATCTGTGCGTGCGCGTGATCGTATTTTTATGGCGGCTGAAAAGCGGAGCATGGCTTAAGCGCATTTCTAAATAAAGAAGTATGAAAAAATGAACGGCGGTAACAGAACCGATATCTGTTTTCGTCGTTTTTGTTTTCCATAGAATTCGAACTTCAGGTTCGGTTTTTTTCTCCTGAAAATCAGCTAATGGTGACCGGAATTCCAGTCTGCGCTGAAAGCCCCATCTGCGGGCATTTCTCTGATATAAACGAGATAACAGATGATTTACTGACGGATTTACAGAGTTGAGGAGAATAATTATGAAACTTGGAATTTTGGGAACCGGAATGATTGTCAAAGATTTAATGCAGACAGTTGACAGATTTCCGCTGGAAAAGAAGGTACTGCTTTCAACGAAAGCATCCACAAAAAATGCGGAACAGATCGCTTCCGACAACGGTTTCGACGCCGTTTACTACGATTACGATGAGCTGCTCGCTTCGGATATCGACACTGTATACGTGGCGCTGCCGAATTTTCTGAATTACGGCTTCGCGAAGAAGGCTCTGGAGGACGGGAAAAATGACATTATCTAAAAGCCAGTTACCGACAAATATGCGGAGCTTGCGGATCTGA
>CALMRA010000304.1 GCA_937872065.1 uncultured Eubacteriaceae bacterium
GCTTAAAACTCCCTAAAGTCTTTTTGCAAAGCGTATTTAGCTTTGCAGGAGCGACCGGAAAGCGTCAGCTTTACGTCGCGAAAAAGACTTATGCAAATTGCGAGATAGTTTTCTTTTCCCAAGATTAATACTATCGAAGCAATTTACGATCTTAAAGTCTTTTTGCAAAGCGTGTTTAGCTTTGCAGGAGCGACAGGAAAGCGTCAGCTTTACGTCGTGAAAAAGACTTACGCAAATCGTGAGAAAACATTCTTTCTTAATGATCTATGTTTTCGAAACGATTTACGTTCCCTGATATTCTGTTTCAATTTCCGCAGCCGTTCCCGACTACTCTTATAGTATAACACTTTGTTAAATATTTGTCAATATCTTTGTTTAAAAAATCCGAAACGTTTTTCTGCACTATCTTCTATAGTTAATGCGTATGTTCGCTTCAGATTCAGAGGAAGACATTTCTGCCTTCATGTTTTCATTGACTTGTTGCGCCGCTCTCTCGAGACAGCTTATTAATTATAAGGGCATAGCGACGCATTGTCAATACTGTTTTTTACGATTATCATATTTTATTCGATTATCTTTATTCTTGTGATTCAGACCCTGAATTACGGAATTCAAGATATGAAATAAATCGTTTTACCGCCTCAGACACATCAGCCTGTTCCCTCATCACAAAACCGATCTCTCTGAACACCGGAACACTCAGACTCCGTATTTCTATATTGTATGGAATCCGCTGAAGAATCAGCCTGGGCAGGATGCCGACTCCCAGTCCGCTTTCTACCATCGCCATAATCGCATAATCGTCCCATGTTGTAAAAAGGACGTTCGGATCTACCTGATACTCCTCCAGCAGCTCGGATACTTCAGTCTTCCCGCCGTGTTCGAGGAGCATGAACGGCTCGTCGTTTAAATCCAGCGGATCGACTTTATCCTTTGCTGCCAGCGAATGCCCTTCAGGCAGAATCACAACGAGCTCGTCTCTTTCCAGCAGCGTTCCCTCAAGCCCGGCTTTTACCGGCAGCCGCGAGAATCCGCAGTCTACCCTTCCCTGAGCGATCCACCGTTCAATCTCACTATAATCCCCGATCAGAATCTCGTACTCGATATTCGGATAATCCTGCTGAAACCTCCGGATGATATTAGGCATCCAGTAAGTCGCCACACTGGAAAACGCGCCGATTCTGATAATCCCAGTCTGAATACCGTTCATCAGCCGGATCTGCTCCTGCATCCGGTCATACTCATCCACCAGCCTTCGCACATACGGCAGGATCTGCATGCCTTCCGAAGTAAGGACCAGCCCGTTTCTGCTTCTCTCCAGCAGCCGGACATTCCATATATTCTCAAGATCCGCGATCATCTTGCTCACCGAGGACTGCGAATATGATAAAGCCTTAGCCGCCTCAGTAAAGCTGCCGTACTCGACAGTCTTCACGAAAGCCTGAAATTTCTGTATGTTTTCGATCATCTCTATCTATTCCGCTTCCCGATTTAACGAATTCCTATTATTCGTTTTATTCATCCTACCGGATATGATACGTTATTTCAATAAGCAGGAGATACAGCCGTTCCGAGCCTCCTCCTCATTATTCTCACAGCGCTAATTAATCGGCGTTCTATATAGAAAGGAAAAATCATGAAAAACGCATATAAACGAATCGTCGTAAAAGTAGGAACTTCATCTCTGACCAACGACCGGATGAAAACCGATCTGCAGGAGTTTGACAAGCTGGCCTTTGTACTCTCCGACCTCCACAACCGGGGACACGAGATCATCCTTGTGACATCGGGAGCGATCGCGATCGGTACGAACGTTCTGGGCCTGTCAAATCTTCCGAACCAGATGAAATACAAACAGGCCGCCGCGGCAGTCGGTCAGAGCAGCATGATGTTTCTTTACGATAAATTCTTTCATGACTACGACAAGAAGGTGGCTCAGATTCTCCTGAACGCCCAGGATATCGAACAGGAAGAAAAGAAGGAAAATCTGACCAACACCTTCTCGACGCTCCTGGAGATGGGAATTATCCCCATCGTCAACGAAAACGACTCTGTCAGCTATACGGAGATTGAATCTGAAGACAGACTCTTCGGCGACAACGATATGCTCTCGGCAGTCGTGGCCGTTCTGTGCGAAGCGGACGATCTGATCATTCTCTCCGATATCGACGGATTCTATGACAGAGATCCCTGTCTTTATCCCGATGCGAATCTGATCAGACAGATAGACAGGATCACGGACGAAACCTTCGAACTGGCCGGCGGAGCCGGATCGCGACGCGGAACCGGCGGTATGCGGACAAAGCTCCAGGCCGCTTCTCTGGCATCCGCACAGACAATCGATGTACGCGTGATAAACGGAAAGCATCCGGAACTCCTGCTTAAAATTGTCGACGGAGAGGATCACGGGACACTCTTTCCCGGCGTCAAAAGGTACTGATCAATTCGCGCTATTGTATTCCTGTCCATACAGGTGCACAATTGTGTTCCGGTTAAAAATATATTTTATGTGTAATCGTACACAATTGTTTTCAAAATTATTAATTACTGTATAATAGGTCGTATACATTAAACATAGAACTCGAAGGAGAGCAACGAAAAAATATGTACAGTTTTGATAACATTGAAGCAACGGATCCTGAGATCGCCCAGGCGATCCGGGACGAACTGGAACGACAGAATTCACATATCGAACTAATCGCCTCGGAAAACTGGGTCAGCCCTGCGGTAATGGCAGCTATGGGAAGTCCCCTGACGAATAAATATGCGGAGGGATATCCGACAAAACGTTATTACGGCGGCTGTGAGTGCGTCGATGTTGTCGAAAACCTGGCCCGCGACCGTGTTAAAGAAATTTTCGGCTGTACCTATGCGAACGTTCAGCCTCATTCAGGCGCACAGGCAAACCTTGCCGCGTTCTTCGCCCTGCTCGAACCCGGTGACAGAGTCCTCGGCATGAACCTGAGCGACGGCGGTCATCTGACCCACGGCTCCCCGGTCAATATCTCCGGCAAATATTACGATGTCCGTTCCTACGGCGTCGGAGAAGACGGCTTTATCGATTATGACGCCGTTATGAAGGAAGCGATGGAATTTAAGCCGAAGCTTATCGTCGCGGGTGCCAGCGCCTATCCCCGTACCATCGATTTCCTGAAATTCCGTGAAATCGCCGATGCGTGCGGCGCCTATCTGATGGTCGATATGGCCCACATCGCGGGTCTCGTCGCCGCGGGCGAACATCCGAGCCCCTTCCCGTATGCCGATATCGTTACGACAACGACACATAAAACCCTTCGCGGACCGAGAGGCGGCGTTATCCTGTCAAGCCGTGAATTCGCGAAAGAACATAAGCTGAACAAAGCGGTATTCCCGGGTATCCAGGGCGGCCCGCTGATGCACGTTATCGCGGCAAAAGCCGTCTGCTTCAAGGAAGCGCTGACACCCGAATTCAAGCAGTATCAGCAGCAGATCGTCAAAAACGCAGCCGCTCTGGCCGACGGACTTATGTCGAGAGGCGTCAAGCTCATCTCAGGCGGAACCGACAATCATCTGATGCTTATCGACCTCAGAGACTCCGACATCTCAGGCAAGGAGCTTGAACGTCGTCTGGATATGGCAAACATCACCGCGAACAAAAACACAGTTCCCGGCGAAGTGCGCTCTGCCGTCGAAACCAGCGGTGTCCGTATCGGCACGCCTGCCGTCACATCACGCGGCCTTAACGAAGCGGACATGGATATTATCGCCGCGGGAATCGCTTCGATTATCGAATCGGAAGACAACATTCCGGCCGTCAGGGAATCGATCCGCGAACTGACGTCGAGATACCCGCTGCAGCAGCAGATCTGATTTAACCTGTACAAATTATTCAAAAGCCCGGAACGCATCTGTTCCGGGCTTTTTTGAATCCTTTCTGTCTCTTTTCTCGTAAAGCTATTTTACAGCCCGTTCTTCTTCAGGAAATCCTCCAGCACGCCGTTCCATTCCTCCGGATATTCGTAAAACATCAGATGTCCGCCCATCACATGAGTAGGCGTTTCCGGAACTTCCCTGTTGTAGAACGGTTCCGCAACGTCCTGCCAGTGCTCCGCGATATACATCAGCGTCGGGATATGCTTCGGCGCTTCCTTCGCCGTATCCAGATAATCCGAATGGATCGCGTCGTTAAAGAGCTGGCGGCAGATCCAGTCCGGCGTCATCGCAGACAGATCGAGCAGGTATTCGAGCTCTTCGTCCGTGACCTCATGCTGCAGCATTTCCGATTTGACGTAATCCATAAAAAAGTCGCGGATTCCCTTTGACGAATGCATCATCTCCGAAGATACCGCCGACAGATCCTCGATGGTCCCTTCAGTCCACCAGGCCGGATCCGGTGAGAGCGGCAGCGGCGACATGTCGACAGTGACCGCGGCGCCGACGTTGTCGTAACCGTACTGCTTCAGATACGACCAGACGTCGAGATTGCCCGTACTCCAGCCGATCAGCACCGGTTTCTCGAGCTTGAGCGCATCGATGAGAGCGGCAAGATCCTGCCCGTGAGTCAGATAGTCGTTGCCTGCGACCGCTTTGACGGAGAGCCCCTGTCCTCTCGGATCGACCGCGATGACCCGGTAACGATCCGAAAAATATTCAAGCTGATTTTCAAAGATCTTTCCCGGAAATGTCAGCCCCGGAATGAACACGAGTGGTCTTCCCTCGCCCTTTTCAAGATAGTGCAGCTCCTGGTTTCCGCATACCGGTACATATCCGCTTCTGATTCTGTCGTTCATATCAGCCTCCTGATTCTTCTATATTTTTCTATTATAATCCCGATTCGATCGACTTCGCAGCAGTTATCGTCCTGATACCGATGCGTATCGCACCAAAATCATCTGCAATTTGTTTCTTCGTAACTGACGCGCAATAAAAAAGACATGCCCGGAGGCATGCCTTTTAAATTCCGCTTACATAGCGTCTTCGGTAACCATTTCCTTGACCTTCATCAGTCGGGTAATGTTTCCGCGTTCATTGTCTTCAAGCTTCATCGAAATATACTTGATCGTTTCCTGCATTTCAGGAATCATGATATGTTCGAGGGCGTTGACACGACGGCGGGTCTTTTCGATTTCGTCCGCAAGCATGTTGCAGATTTTTTCGGTTTCCGCCAGTTCGATCAGCAGCGGCAGCAGGTCCGACATGTCGAGAACGCTCTGGTCCAGCTCCGCAGACGTGAAAGCGAAACCGTAGGGAAGATCGGCCTTATTCTCTTCGACGGAGAAGCGGATAGTCGGAACATCGACATTCATGATGTTCTGTTTTCCGACCTTAATCTTCGCTTCGCGCGCGGGGCACAGCAGGGCTTCGGCAACTTCCGATTCGCCCATAACCGCCTGCGCGGTCGAAAAGCGCGACATCGCCGCCGCAAGCTTTTCATCGATCTCCTGCCTGAGCTTCTTGTTCTTACGGATGTATTCCATGAACCTGCGGACCATTTCATCCCGCTTGTCCTTCAGGAGCTTATGCCCCCGTTCCGCGGTCGACAGACGTCGTTTGAGCCGGGTAAGCTCCATGCGTGTCGGGTTGACATTCATCATGGCCTTATTCCTCCGCTTCTACGTCGATCTGCTCCTGCTCTTCTTCATACTCGTCCGCGATCGCCGGCGGCAGATACTGTTCGATATACGCTTCCTTGACACGTTTGAGTTCGGATTTCGGAAGAATCGACAGCAGCTCCCAGCCGATCTTAAGCGTCTCTTCGATCGAGCGGTTCGTATAGAAGCCCTGGGATACATAACGGCGTTCGAACTCGTCCGCAAACTTCGCGTACAGCTTGTCGATATCCGACAGCGCAGCTTCCCCGAGGACGACCGACAGTTCCTTCGCTTCCTTGCCTCGCGCATACGCGGCAAACAGCTGGTTCATCGTATCCGAGTGGTCTTCGCGGGTCTTGCCCTTCCCGATCCCCTTGTCCTTAAGTCGGGACAGAGACGGGAGAACATCGATCGGCGGGACAATCCCCTTGCGGTACAGGTCACGGGACAGGATAATCTGTCCTTCCGTGATGTATCCGGTAAGGTCAGGGATCGGATGCGTCTTATCGTCTTCAGGCATTGTCAGGATCGGAATCTGTGTGATGGATCCCTTCTTGCCGCGGATACGGCCCGCGCGTTCGTACAGTGTCGCAAGGTCCGTATACAGGTAGCCCGGATAGCCGCGGCGGCCCGGAACTTCCTTGCGGGCTGCGGAAACTTCACGCAGCGCTTCCGCGTAGTTCGTGATATCCGTCAGGATAACGAGGACCTGCATGCCCAGTTCGTATGCCAGATATTCCGCGCAGGTAATCGCGATACGCGGCGTTGAGATACGTTCGACCGGCGGGTCGTTCGCGTAGTTCATGAAGAGTACCGAACGATCGATCGCGCCCGTCTTCTGGAAGTCGCGGATGAAGAAGTCGGCTTCTTCAAATGTGATCCCGATAGCGGCGAATACGACGGCGAATTCGGAGTTGTCGTCGAGCACCTTCGCCTGACGCGCGATCTGCGCGGCAAGCTGAGCGTGCGGAAGACCTGAGCCCGAGAACACCGGCAGCTTCTGCCCTCTGACGAGGGTGTTCAGTCCGTCGATCGCGGAGATACCGGTCTGGATAAATTCATCCGGGTAAGCGCGGGCAACCGGATTAAGAGGAGCGCCGTTGATGTCCATGAGCCTTTCGGGGATAATCGCCGGGCCTCCGTCAATCGGATTGCCCATCCCGTCAAAGACACGTCCCAGCATATCGCGGGATACGCCCAGCTCGATGCTGTGACCTTCAAAGCGGACCTTCGAGTCTGATACTCGAAGTCCCTGCGCGCTTTCGAAGAGCTGGACGACAGCCTTGTCGCCGTTGACTTCGAGCACGCGGCCCAGACGGCGGTCTCCGCCGTGTTCTTCTATTTCGACCAGTTCGTCAAATTTGACGTCCTGAACGTGATCGACGACCATGAGCGGACCGACGACTTCTTTTATGGTTCTATATTCTCTGTTGATATCCATGTCAGTCTTCCGCCTCTAACGCTTCGTCTGTCAGCTCGCGCATTTCGGTGTCGAGTTCGGTGCGGATCTTCGGGAACTTGACCGCAATTTCATTTTCCGGCACGTACTTCATTCGCGCGATCCGTTCGCGGACCTTCATCGCGGCCAGCTTCTGGAACGGAACGCCCGCTTTGAGCGCATCCAGTCCCTTGTAATACCAGGCCAGGATCATATCCAGCATCTGGTACTGCTTGGGCAGCGACGAATAAGTATCGATATCGTCGAACGCCGACTGATGCAGGTAGTCGTCTCGGATAGACTGAGCGCATTCCAGCGTCATTCTGTCCTTGAAGGCGATCGCATCGAAGCCGACCAGCTGGACGATTTCGTCGAGTTCCGCTTCTTCCTGGAGGATAAACATCGTACGTTTGACGTTGCGGCTCCAGTCTTCGTTGACCTGTCTGTCGTAGTATTCGTACAGTCTGTCAGAATACAGCGAGTAGGACTGCAGCCAGTCGATAGCCGGGAAGTGTCTGCGGTAAGCCAGCTGTGCGGACAGACTCCAGAATACCTTGACGATACGGAGCGTGCCCTGGGATACCGGTTCGGAAATATCGCCGCCTGGCGGAGAAACCGCGCCGATGGCTGAAACCGTACCGTATCTCGGCTTTCCTTCATCCGTGCCGATGCAGCGGACGAAGCCTGCGCGTTCGTAGAACTCCGCAAGTCTGGATGCCAGATAAGCCGGGTAGCCTTCTTCACCGGGCATTTCTTCAAGACGGCCGGACATTTCACGAAGCGCTTCCGCCCATCGTGACGTCGAGTCCGCCATGATCGCGACCTTGTAGCCCATGTCGCGGAAATATTCGGCGATGGTGATTCCTGTGTAGATGCTCGCTTCACGCGCCGCAACAGGCATGTCCGACGTGTTCGCGATCAGAACGGTACGTTCCATCAGGGACAGTCCCGTTCTCGGGTCCTTCAGTTCCGGGAATTCCATCAGAACGTCCGTCATTTCGTTGCCGCGTTCGCCGCAGCCTACGTAGACGATAATGTCCGCATCCGCCCATTTCGCGAGCTGATGCTGAACGACGGTCTTGCCGGATCCGAACGGTCCGGGAATCGCGGCGATCCCGCCCTGAGCGATCGGGAACAGCGTATCGATAACGCGCTGCCCTGTGACCATCGGTTCGTTCGGAGCGAATTTTTCCGCATACGGACGGCCGCGTCGTACAGGCCAGCTGCGCGACATGCGGATTTCTTCGATCCTGCCGTCCTTCGTCTTGATCTTCGCGATAACGTCCTTGATGGTCGCCGTACCGTCGAAGATCCATTCGACAGTTCCTTCGATTCTCGGCGGCACCATAATCTTCTGCATGACGGCTTCAGTTTCCTGAACCGTACCGAGAACATCTCCTCCGGTAACCTTTTCGCCGGAGCGGGCGACTGCCTTGAAGTTCCATTCCTTTTTCGGGTCGAGCTTTAATACTTCGACACCGCGGGTGATTCTGTCCCCCGCAGCTTTGTAGATATTCGTCAGCGGGCGCTGGATTCCGTCATAAATCCCGCCGATAAGGCCGGGGCCGAGTTCGACCGAGAGCGGTTCACCCGTCGAATAGACGGGGTCGCCGGGTCCCAGTCCGGCTGTTTCCTCGTAAACCTGGATCGAGGCTTTATCGTCTCTCAGTTCGATAACTTCGCCGATCAGCTGGTCTCTGCCGACGCGGACGACGTCGAACATCTGAATGTCCGGCATCCCTTCCGCGACGATCAGCGGTCCCGCGACCTTGACGATCGTACCCTTAATTATTTTCTCATCTCTGGGCTGAGTCATTCGATCATCCCTTCCGTACTTATTTCAGGCGCATCCGCCTGATGCTTATTCAAATATGTCGGTACCGACCGCTTTTTCGACGTTCGCCCGAATTCCCTTCATACCCAGTCCTTTCGAACCGGATTTGTCAGGAATCGGGATAATCGCCGGATAAGGCTCGGATTTGAAATGTGCGATCGTTTCAGGTATCTTTTCCGCAGCACTTTCGGTGATGTAAATCACCGGGACTTCGTCTCTCGCGAGCTGCTTGACCGCTTTTTCGATCTCGTCTTTTTTGTCTGCATAGCGGGTGATGAAACCCAGCGCCTTGAAAATCATGACGGAGTCTCGTTCACCGACGACAGACAGTTTGTTTTTATTGCTCATCGTTCACCTCAGTCCGGAAGCAGTTCAGACAGCGGAAGCTGTCTTCCCGAGCGCTTTCCGGCGAACAGGATGCGCAGCGTGCGGGCTTCGAGTTCTTTACGGACGACGTAGTTCGCGATCGGTCCGATCCCGAACGGGTCCGTATACTCTTCGTGAACGATCAGATATTCCTGCTTGCTCAGCCTTGCGGTCAGCGCCGGTACGTCGTGATCTCTGACGAACTCTCTGAGAGCCCCCTTCAGAAAATACGCATAGGCTCCGGCTCCGAGTACCTCCGGCAGATCCTCTTCCTGCGCTTCAAGTCCCTTGACGAGCGATTCGACCGGAATATCGCCGTCCGCCACGATCAGCGGCAGCAGCTGTTTTTCCTCCCATCCCAGGCTTCTGAGCCTGAGCACGGTAATCACGTTCGTAAAGTCGGCTTTCGCGGTGAAATACCGCTTGAGCAGCGCATTCGACGTCTTCTTGTTCGAAAGGACGGAGTCAATCTGCTGATAGACCGAATCGTCAATGAGCGCCGAAAGCTCTCTCGGAGGCATATCGGGTGAAAACTTCCCGATGGCTTCTCTGAGCTTCTCCGGAAACGGATCGAAGCTGTCCTTCTCGAAGCATTCGAGAAGCACCGGCAGCGGTACGCTTCCGCCCTCGAGCAGCAGATTGTTCACTTCTTCATCTTCGAGCATGCCCTTGAGCACAGCCTTGACGTTGTGAGCGTCTGTCTCGAGCAGCATCAGATCCGTCAGATTTCTGTCGGGCGATATCTCGCGTATCAGTTCGCGCGCCTGAGCGACATTCGCCTGAGTAAGCGAATCGATATCGTTCTGATTCTTCGCTTTCTGGCCGTAGCCCATTTCGTGAAGGAGCCGGTAAGATTCGTCGAGGCCCGCTTCCCAGAGCCTGTTCCACTGAGTCTGGTCGAGCAGCGTGTCCTCGGATACCTTGATCCGGCTTACCGCATAAGGATAACTGCATTCAGACAAATCACACCTCCGGCTTTTTCGAAGCGAACAGGATGTTTGTCACGTCCCATTCGATCGGTCTGCGCGCGTTTTCGATCAGAACCTCGAACGAACCGTTTACGTCGGAGTCTTTTCCCAGGAGCATGACGCCCTGACGGAAGCCCGCCGGCTTCGGATCGAGTTCGAGCGGAGTCAGATGTCCCTGTTCCGCGAGCTTAGCGTTAAGCTGGTCGAGGAACGGACCTTTTCCCATAAAATTCTTTGTGTAACGCGGAATATCGGCTTCCGGTACTTTTATGTACCGGGTTTCCGTTACAGTTCCCGCGAGTACGATCTCTGTGATCAGACGGGCCCATTCCTTATCGGGAAGATGTTCCATCTTTTCGTAGGCGGCGTCGAAAGCCTTATCCAGTACCACGCGTTTTTCGCGAAGCAGATCCTTGCGTTCGTCGAGACCCGCGGTAAGCTTGCCGCGTCTTTTCGTCTCTTCGACGTCCGCCTTATACTGCTTTTTGAGAGCGGAAAGTTTAGATTCGGTTTCTTTATGAATCTTCTTTATGCCTGCTTCCGCCTGTTCCTGCGCAGATTTTCGGATGGCCTCCGCTTCTGCCTGAGCGTTCTCAAGGATCTTGTTTACTATTTTGTCAGAAGCCATATCGTTCCCGCTTTCGTTTATACGCCGTAGATAAGCAGGATCGAGACAAGCAGTGCGAGGATCGCGTAGGTTTCAACCAGAGCGGTCATCGTGATCCCTTTTGCAGATGCTTCAGGATCCTTGCCGGTCATCTGGATCGCAGCGGCAGCCGTTCTGCCCTGATATATTCCCGAGAACAGGCCGACGATGCCGATCGGGCAGCCTGCGAGCAGATAGGAAAATCCCTGTTCGATTGTGAGATCCACCGCGCCTCCGCCGAGTACGCCGATCTGAACCATGATCAGAACCGCGGTAAGGAAGCCGTAAATCCCCTGGGTGCCCGGAAGCGCCTGAAGTACGAGAAGTTTACCGAACAGCTCCGGTTTTTCCGCCGCAACTCCTGCGGCCGACTGGCCTGCGACCTGTACGCCGTAAGCGGAACCGATCCCTGCGAATGTGGCTGCGATCGCCGCGCCTGCTATGGCATAAACTAAACCAACTGACATATTGTTCCTCCAGATTTTGTTTGCAAATTTTGTCTGCTTTTACCGGTTTAACGACTGTTAACCGGCGCTTATTTCTTTTTCTTCGGTTTTACTGAATCCGAGCCCTGCGGGTGATCCGCATCCAGAACATCGTAATACTGTTCGCTTACCGACAGAGGCGTGAACGCATAGCCTCCGCCTTCATAAAACTGATTGAAGAATTCGATGTATTCGAGACGGCTGTCATGAACGTATGCGGAGAGCGTGCTCATCGCAAGATTGAATACATGACCGACAATCAGAATCAGTACTGCCGCAAGATAGCCGAAGACATTCGTCGCGACCATGCCGGCCAGCAGGTTCATAACCAGACCGACGACCGATGTCGCCAGTGCCAGCGCCAGGATTCTCGAGTACGACAGAATATCGCTCAGGTAGCTCGTGATGTTGTACAGTCCGAGGAAACCGCCGATAATCTTGCCGAAAAAGCCTTTCTTTTCACGGCCCGCCGTACACAGGATCACCAGCGCTCCGGCAATCGCCATCCATTTCCCGATCGTGGCGGTCGAAGAAATGAACATGAGCCCGATACCCGTGATCAGAACCATCCAGCTCACCTGATCGCATATCGCGTCCATTGTTCTGCCTGCACGGACCTGCTCCGCAATCTTGATGGACATCCCAGAGAAAATCTGAAGAACGCCTACAACCATAACGAAGATGAGCATGACCATCGGCTGTTCGTACGGCGAAAACAAGATCGGATTCCATGTTTCACCGAAATACGAGCCGAACATGATGCCCCAGAAAATCGACATATAGCTCGAATAGTACAGGACGTTAATGAGCTTTCGGAAGCTTCCCTGCGGCTGACGGAATTTTCTGAACATCCAGAACAGAATAACCGAGACGGCGCCGTATCCGACGTCCCCGATCATCATACCGAAGATGATCCAGTACCATGGCCCTGCCACTGGAGCCGGATCGATGGAACCGGGCTTCGGAAGCGAGAACATGTCTGTGATCGTTTCGAACTGTGCGAGGAACTTGGAGTTCTGCGTTACGCTTGGCGGCGCTTCGCCCTCCGGAGGATCGACGAGAGTCAGATCGTAAACCTCCGTGACCCGTTCGATATCCTCTTTCAGACGTTCCTGACGGTCCTCACGGATCCAGCCGGTAATCTTCATCGTTTCCACAGTTCCTGAATACGGAACCGTTTCGCGGGATTCGCGGGTCACGAGCTGCTGGATAAGCAGTTCGAGATCGTCCCGGTCGCCGGAGAGACCTTCAAGACGCGTATGAAGCGTCGCGAGTTCCTTTTCTGCTCCGGAAATCACCGTTTCGTTCGCTGCAAACACTTCTCTGGGCGTCAGTTCCGTCTGAGGAGCGGCCGATTCGTTAAAGCCGAGCTCTTTCGCCTGTGCGGCGACTTCCTCGGCTTCCGGCGCGTAGATCATCAGGACCGAAGCTCTGCCTTCAGGACCGGTTCCGAACAGGTGAAGCTCCGCATCGTTTTCAGCTATGTAGGACTGAACCGGCTGCACCACATTTTCAGGGATAAAGCCTGTCAGAATCTTCACGTACCTGCCGGAAACCAGTTCGGATGTCGGGATCGTCAGGTCAAGCCAGGGTTCGAGGGCGTCGTTCTGCGATTCTGCGGTTGAAATCCGAGTGCTGCAGTACGTGATGCTCTCGGAGATCGCGTTCATGTCGTCCGCAATCTGTTTTCCCCGTTCGTTCGCTTCCATGAACCGCTTGTACTCGATTTTAGGACGATCGACAAAAAATCCGTTCTTTTTGACGACGCTGTCCATCAGTTTGAGCATGGACTGAGCCTGTTCGCGTTGAAGCCTGTCGGTATCCGCAATCTGCGGATTTTCCTGATCCTCATCCTCCGGTGCGATGATCATGAGCTGTCCGCCTCGCTGGAGCGATTCGAGCATCTCGCGCTTATCCTCTTTCAGGAAAATAAGCGTGACCTTTTTCATCGGTATCAGCATTATCCGATCACCTTTCCGATGATGTAGTCTGCTGCCTCAGGAACATTCTTTTCCGCCTGTTCCGCGGCTTCTCGATTCTCTCTCTGCCGGGCCTTCAGATAATCGCGGACTTCCTTATCAGTTTCTTCCTGAACCTGAGCCAGCTTGTCTGCGTAATCGTTCTTGGCCGCTTCGATCTTCTTTTCACTTTCCGTGCGCGCTTTCGCTTCCGCTTCGTTCAGAGTATCTCTGGCCTTAAGCTTCGCTTCGCTCTTAATCTTTTCAGCCTGCGCTTCGGCTTCGTGAATCGAATCAAGAATTGACATCTTCTCACCACCTTTACTAAGAAATTGATGAATCCTCAGTTTTCATCCGGCCTTTTCGATAGTCCGGAAACGCCTTATGTAAACCTATAAATATTCTATACAATTTTGCGAAAAAAATCCCAAAAACTTTTAAAGTTTTTGGGATGTTAGTGATAAATTATTGTTATTTATCGTAATTAAGTCTTATAACCCGTGTTTACTGGCTTATACGGCGAAACTTTGCAAAACTTTTCTCAATATCGCGACTGCTTCGTCGATCTCTTCGTTCTCAACGGTAAGCGCCGGTACAAAACGGATCGTATTTTTCTGCGCCGCGACGAGCAGCAGACCGTTATCCATCGCCCGGTTGACGAATTCGCCGGTCGGAACCGTGATCTGAAGACCGCAGATCAGACCGAGTCCTCTGACGTCTTCGACAAGCTCCGGAAATTCCTTCTGGAGATCCCTTAGTCCGTCCATAAGCCGGTTTCCCTTGTCTTCCACCGACTTCAGGAATTCGGGTGTCGCTGTCCTGCTCAGGACGTAGGCAGATACCGCGCACGCCAGTGCATTTCCGCCGAAGGTGGAACCGTGAGTTCCCGGCGTGAAGTCCTTCGCGATCTCTTCAGTCGCAAGACATGCGCCGATCGGGAAGCCGGCGCCGATGCCCTTTGCCATACAGACAATATCGCCCTTGACGCCGTAATTATGAGCCGCGAGGAATTTACCCGTACGGCCCGCGCCGCACTGGACTTCGTCGAAGATCAGGATGATGTTTTCGCGGTCGCACAGATCCCGGACCTTCTTCAGATATTCCGGATCCGCCGGTACGATGCCGCCTTCACCCTGTACGGGTTCTAAGAGAATCGCGCAGGTTTTCGGAGAGACAAGCGCTTCAAGGGCGTCGTAGTCGTTAAAGTCCACATATTTGACGTCCGGCAGCATCGGCTGCAGGTTTTCATGATAGTGTTCCTGTCCGGTCACTGTAATCGCCGCGTAGGTTCTCCCGTGGAACGAGTCGTTCATCGAGATAATTTCGGTCGCTTCCGGACTCTTGTGAAGCTTCGCGCTGATGCGGGCGAGCTTTAAAGCCGCTTCCACCGCTTCCGCTCCGGAGTTTCCGAAGAAGACCTGGTCCATTCCCGTAGCTTCTGTCAGACGCCTGGCCGCTTCCGCCAGCGGTTCTGTCCAGTACAGGTTCGAGACGTGCATGAGCTTCGCGCACTGGTCCGCGATCGTCTTGTTTATTCCGGGATCCGCGTAGCCGAGGGCATTAACCGAGATACCCGCGACGAAATCGAGATATTCGTATCCTTCTTTATCGTAAAGTCTGCTTCCCTTCCCATGATCGAGAACGATCGGGTAACGGTTGTAGACGTGCAT
>CALMRA010000305.1 GCA_937872065.1 uncultured Eubacteriaceae bacterium
ACTCTGCCGTCTCTGATCAGTTCATCGCAGAACGATTTTCCTCTTGCCGTAAAAAAATAAAGTCCGTCGGGCTCATAGTGGATCGCGCTGATATTGCGCACCTGGGGCGCTCCGTTTTCGTCTGTTGTGGCAAAGGCAAGCACCCCGACATATTCCAGTTTTTTCAGACATGTTTCTGCGTCCATTAAGTACCTCCTGTTTTTACAGATCAGTCAAATCTAAGGCCTCTGCCGCTTTTACGCGCCTTCGCTGTCGGATGGCTGTCTCCTTTTCGGGGATATCCGAGAAGGAGCTGCATGACAGCATAGTAATCTGCAGGAATTTTCCAGCTGCGCAGAATTTCCTGACCATACGGATCTGCGAAAGCTGTCCAGCCTGCGCCGATATAGCAGGAGCCGACGTCGAGCGAATCGGCTGCCAGCATCATATTTTCGGCGGCGACGGCGCAGTCCTCGGCGGCAAACAAGAAATTTTTCGGCGCAAACAGCGTGATCACAGTCGGAGCATCATAAAAGGCGTTCGTGATCGAAGGGTCGTCGGCGCAGCTAGGCTGCTCCTTTGAGACATAGCTTGTTTCAGTCGCCATATGCGGGTTCGAGTGAGCCCGTTTGATACGCCCGAGCTTTTCATTCACGTCTTTATTCCGGGAAACCGCAAAGATCACACCCTGTCGTCCTCCGGCGCTCGGCGCATACAGCCCCGCTTCGAGAATGGTCTGCAGATCGCTTTCGCTGATCTGGACAGGTTCAAACCGTCTGACTGCACGCCGGTGCATGATAATATCCATCAGTTCTTTCATACCGCTTCCTCCTGAATTTCTTTCCAACACTGGGGATCCGCCGCGTAGAAATTGCCCTCGCGGCCGCTCGCCACTGCAGGACAGCCCCGGCAGAACGCCATAAGCTCGCATTTCGAGCATTTTTCAAATTTCGTATATTCCCGGTAATCTTCCATCCTGCACACCCAGACATCAGCAAGACGATCTTCAAAGATATTTCCGACACGGCTGTTCTGGACGCGGCGGCAAGCGAAAATATCACCGGTCGGCAGGATCGTCAGATGACAGTTCCCGCAGTTGCAGCCGCCGTAAATCATCCCGTCTTCAGCAGCCTTCGGGATCCTGAACGCGCCTGTTTCGTATTCGTACAGCGTCCATAGATGATCTTTTTTATTGAAGAAGGTTTCACAGCCCTTCGCTTCATATTCCTTGAATTTCCGATCACATTCGGCAAGCAGTTCCCGGTAACGGGTCGGTTCGATCCCGACGTCCTTTTCATTGCTGGTGGGGCAGTAGCGGGAAAAAGCGAAAATATCGGCTCTATATTTAACGACCGTATCGATGATGTCGGGGATTTCGTCGATGTTCGTCCCGGATACGGTAGTCATGATTACCGCACGGATGCCGGCGTTTCTGATACAGGAAATCTTATCCAGCGTGCAGTCGAAGGATCCGGGCTTGCGGAACCAGTCGTGCGTTTTACGTATCCCGTCAATAGACAACTGATATTTCTGGCATCCGAGCGACTTCAATCTGCGGCAGACCTCGTCGTTCAGATGGAAAGGATTGCCGAGAATAGTAAAGGGGATATCGTGCTCTTTCAGCAGTTCCAGCAGCTGCCAGAAATTAGGGTGAAGGATCGGGTCGCCCCCGGTGATATAAAAATAGGGAAGCCGATCGTAAACCTCGCAGAAATCCAGGCAGTTCTGGAAAGTTTCCCGGATCTGATCCCAGTTCATAAAATCCGGCTTTCTGCAGTTGTCTTCAGAAAAAATATAGCAGTGTTTACAGCGCTGATCGCACTCGTCTGTAATATGCCACTGGAAGGAAAAATATTGTTTCATTTTGTTTATCTCGTTTCAGAATATATATAAATCGGACAAATCCGAGAAGTCGATCAAATTTACCCGGCAGAATAAAATCC
>CALMRA010000306.1 GCA_937872065.1 uncultured Eubacteriaceae bacterium
ATTCGGACGCTGGAACCGTTCGATTCTTTGATAACGACCCGGATTCGTACCGGCAGCGGATCGGCTACGTATCCGGTGGAATCGATTATTATCCGAATAAAAAGCTTTCCAAAATAACAGAAATTACGAAAGGATTCTATAAAAACTGGGATCAGTCTGCTTACCTTCGCTATTTGAAAAGCTTCGGACTGTCAGAAGATAAAACTCCGAGAGAGCTCTCCGCAGGAATGAAGGTCAAATATGCGCTGGCGCTGGCACTATCTCACGGTGCGGATCTGCTTATTCTCGATGAGCCGACAAGCGGCCTTGACCCGATTTCACGCGACGAGCTTCTTGATGTGTTCATGGACCTTAGAGATGAAGGTAAAACGATCCTCTTCTCCACGCATATTACATCCGATCTCGATAAATGCGCCGAGAATATTCTGTATTTAAGAAAGGGAAGAATCGAAGCGGACGATACAGTGGATAATCTGATCAAGCGATTCAAAATTGTCGATCTCGATGCGACTTTGACCGCAGCTCAGGAAAATGCCATGATCAGCCGCTCAAGAAACCGGAACGGCTATACCGGTCTGATTCGATCAGAAGATTCCGGCCTCTTCAGCAATTCTCGCACGCCTGATCTCGAAGAAATCATGATTCATCTTGAAAAGGAGAAAGTCAATGACAAGCAGACTGCTTAAGAAGGAATTTGTACTGGCCATGCACCCCACCGTACCGCTGTTTCTAGCGATGGCTGCTATGGTCCTCATCCCGAATTATCCGTTCACCGTCATCTTCTTTTACATGACACTGGGTATCTTTTTCACCTGTCTCCAGGGCCGCGAGAATAATGATGTGTTTTATTCGGTATCTCTCCCAGTCGAAAAGAGAGATATCGTTAAAGCCAGGCTGCTCTTCGCCTGTATTGTAGAAACGGCACAAATCGTACTTGTCTCTTTTTTCGCAATGTTTCGCAGCCAGGCAGCAAACGCCGCAGGGCTCGATGCGAATCCCGCTTTATACGGTTTCGCTTTTATACTGTTCGGACTGTTCAATATCGTATTTTTTCCGGCTTATTACGCAAATCTGCAGAAGGTCGGAATAACGTTTATTAAGGCGACTACAATATACTTCATTGCCAGCTGCCTGATTGAAGCATCCGCTTTTGTGGTTCCCTTCGTTAAAAACGAGCTGGACAGCGTGTCTTCATCGGCGCTCCCGTATCAGCTCGCAGTGTTGGCATCCGGCATTCTACTGTTTGCACTGCTCTCGTTCGCTGCTTATCGGCTGTCTGCAAAACGTCTGAGCGAACACGACATCCAGCCGTAATATTTCGACAGTCATACCGATAAAAACAGGCCCGCTGTTCATTCCGCGGGCCTGTTTTTATTTCTGATTTTTATCCGTCTTTTCAGTTATTTATTCTCGTGAAAATTTCTCGAACAGATAAGTCTTTTCTTCTCCCGACGTTCCGCTGAGCCATACATAGTGAAATTCCCCCGGCGTCATTTCCGCTTCCACGGTGAATGCAGCCAGACCGTCTTTCAAGAACGAATCGTAGCCGAAGGAAACACCCTGCCCCGCTTTTACGAACTGCGCGATGAGCTTCGGGCTGCTGATCTCCCGGATCTTTTCAAAGCTCTTGATAGAGTAGCCGCGCAGATTAATCTGACTTTCGAAGATCATCCGGGTCCCTGACCCCTTCTCTCTTAATAGAAGCGTTTCACCGAGCAGCTCTTCCCAGGATACCGTTCGTCCTGCGAAGGGATGATCCGGCGCACAGAGCCCCGAGAACGGAACAGTCTTCCAGAGCCTGTTGTCGAAGAAATCGTGACTGACCGCTCCTTCGACCAGCGCGAAGTCAATCTTCCCCTTAGAAATCAGATCCAGCAGATGTTCGGTGTTGTCGATAAATACGGAAAACTGCGCGCCGCTGTTTTTCGAGAATTCCGTAAGACTGTCATAGAGATCGTATTCGCCGATTGTCTTCGTCGCGCCGATTCGCAGCGGCTCAGGCTCTTTCTTCGAAACCCGGCTGCGAAACTCCTGCTCGTTGATCATTGCGGCATCAGAATAACGCTCGAGTATTTCCGCTTCCTTTGTCTTTGTCAGAGTTCTTCCGTCATAGATGAACAGACGGCAGCCGTACTCCCGTTCCAGATACTGAATATGCTGGGTAACGGCCGGCTGTGACATATTCAGGTTTGCAGCGGCGGCTCTGTAATTCATCGTTTTGCAGACCTCGAGAAAGGTTGCAATTCTAAAATCAAGCATGAAATCTCCTTCAGTCAGGAATATGACAATCGATAAATTTTCATTATCACTATATAACCAATGATTAGTAGTCTTTATCATGATAACATGATTTAATTTGATTAAGAAATAACAATCCACTCGAATATATACGCACAGGAGGAAACGGAATGGGCTACAGCCTGAACCCTGATCAGACAGCAGAACTGCTGAACAGACTTGCAGAAGATTACAGAATCTATGCGCCGAAACGCTTCCCGAAACAGGGACGCTATTCGGACACCGATATTATCCGTTACGATCGTATTCAGACACCTGACGAAATCGTCTGGGACCAGAAATCAGATTATCCGGCAAAGGAAGTGATTTCCCCGATTCAGCAGGCGCTGTTCTATTTTACCGAAGACGAATACCGCGAAAGCAAAAAAGCGAAAAAGCCCGTTCTGCTTCTGGCCCGTCCGTGCGATATCACCGCGCAGCTGGTACAGGAAAAAATTTATGCAGAAAACGGCGGATTTAAGGATCTGTATTACGATCGCGTTCACAATAAGGTCAAATTTGCCGTTATGGACTGCGGCGGCGGTGACGACACCTGCTTCTGTGTCTCGATGGGCAGCAATAAACCGGAAAATTATTCTCTCGCATTCAAATTCGATGAAAACGGACTGAAAGCGGAAGTCAGTGACGACTGTTTCGCAGATTATTTCGACGGAATGCCGGAAGATGATTTCACACCTGAATTTGTCGAAGAAAATGAACTCAAGGTCACGATCCCGGATCTGTCAGACAGAGACGTCCGTCTTGCCCTGAAGAGCCATCCGATGTGGAAGGAATTCGACAAGCGCTGTATCTCCTGCGGCAGCTGCACAGTCGCCTGCTCGACCTGCACCTGCTTCACGACGAGAGACATCTGCTACGGAGATAATCCGGAAGTCGGCGAAAGACGCCGGGTTACAGCTTCCTGTCAGGTCGCAGGTTTCGACCAGATGGCCGGACAGCGTGAAATCAGAAGCACTGCCGGAGACCGCATGCGCTATAAGATCCTGCATAAGTTCCACGATCATAAAGCCCGCTTCGGCGACAGACATATGTGTGTAGGCTGCGGCCGCTGCACTCACATGTGTCCGGAATTTATCTCGATCAGCGCGACTGTCAACAAAATGGCAGATGCCGTCGATGAAATCAAAGCTTCTCTTGCCGATGGAGGTAACCATGTCGAATAACAATCCCCTTCAGCCGATCCCGTGCGAGATCCTGAATGTTAAGAAAGAAAGCACTCATGAATGGACCTTCCGCGTCGCTTCAGATGCTGACGTCGATCACGGACAGTTCATGCAGCTATCAATCCCGAAGGTAGGCGAGGTTCCGATTTCGGTATCCGGACAGGGCGACGGGTGGCTCGATTTCACGATCCGCTCTGTCGGCAAGGTAACCAACGTCATTTTTGAAAAGGAAGCCGGAGATACGCTTTTCCTTCGCGGACCCTACGGTCACGGCTGGCCTGTTGACGAATTTAAAGGCAAACACCTCGTCGTCATCACCGGCGGTACGGGTCTCGCCCCTGTCCGTTCAATGGTGAATCTGTGCGCCGACAATCCGAAAACCGTAAAAGATCTGACGCTCATCAGCGGTTTCAAGAACGAAGACGGAATCGTGTTCCAGAACGAGCTTGACAAGTGGAAAGAACACGATCATTTCTCGACGACCTACGCCCTCGACAATGATGAAAAAGAAGGCTGGAGCACCGGACTTGTCACGACCTTCGTCAAGGATATCCCCTTCGATACCTTCGGCGACGACTACGCAGTCGTTGTTGTCGGACCTCCGATCATGATGAAATTCACAGGACTCGAACTGCTTAAGAACGGCGTTCCGGAAGAAAAGATCTGGATGAGCTTCGAACGCAAGATGTCCTGCGCGATCGGAAAATGCGGCCACTGCCGGATCGACGAAACCTACGTATGTCTCGACGGACCGGTCTTCCCCTATACTAAAGCCAGATACCTGGTGGACTGAGAAAGGACAGATCAATGAACCACGATATTGATGTTAAAAAAATGCGGATCAACTGTTTCAGACAGTCCAAGGTTCCGGGAGAATTCATGCTGCAGATGCGCGCGCCGGGCGGAATGGTCGACGCGAAGTACCTGAGCAGCATCGAGCATATCTCAAAGACCTGGGGTGACGGAAACTTCCATTTCGGAACACGCCAGACCTTCGATATTCCCGGCATCAAATATGAAAATATCGATGCAGTCAACGAATACATCGAAAACTATATTACGGAAGTCGATGAAGAGCTCTGCGATGTAGATATGGACAAGGTTGCGGGAGAACCCCAGGAATGGGATGTCAAGAGCGGCTATCCGACCATCGGAGCCCGCAACATCACCGCCTGTGTCGGCAACTACCACTGCATCTGCGGAAACATGAACACCTACGAGCTGGCGAGAAAAATCGAACCGATCATCTTCCCCAGCCACTACCATATCAAGATCAACATCTCGGGCTGCCCCAACGACTGCAACAAGGCGCATATGTGCGACTTCGGAATTATCGGCACCGCGAAGATGGAATATCATCCGGAACGCTGTATCGCATGCGGCGCATGCGTACGCAACTGCGAACACGGCGCAACCCGCGTTCTCTCCCTTAACGAAGACACCGGCCGCGTTGAAAAAGACCCCTGCTGCTGCGTCGGCTGCGGCGAATGTGTCAGAGCCTGCCCTGCGGGCGCCTGGACACGCAGCGAGAAGAAGCTCTACAAGATCATCATCGGCGGACGTACAGGTCGTCAGACGCCCCGCGCCGGCAAGATGTTCCTGAACTGGGCATCTGAAGACGTCGTACTGAACGTTCTGAGAAACTGGCAGAAATTCTCGGCCTGGGTCATGGACTACAAGCCGGAATACCTCCACGGCGGCCATCTGATTGACCGTGCGGGCTATAAGAAATTCAAGGAAATTATTCTGGACGGAGTCGAACTGAATCCGGAATGCCTCGTAGCGGAAGATATCTTCTGGCACGAAACGGAATACCGTTCGAACTTTAACGTGAAGCCCCTGTCCATGCACCATACCGCAGGACCCCAGGGCGAATAAACAGACCTTTCCGAACAATAGTGAATATAACAAACGCCGGCCGGCTGATTTAGATCAGCTGACCGGCGTTCTTTTTTTACAAAATAATTTATTGAGTTCATCGTTTAAACGGAGCTTCTTCAGGGACCCTTGTGAAGATATTTTCCGTTTCCGACGATCTTTCTGGATCGAACCGGTATCCGAGCCTGTCGAAGGCTTTCAGTTCTTCCGGCTCCGTGACGTTATTCTCAGCCATGTAGCGGACCATCTCTCCCCTGGCCATCTTTGCGTAGACACCCTTCTGAATGACTCGATCATTCTCAAGCTCTCCGAAAATACAGGTGACATAACGATCCTCCGGTTTCAGGTAACGTTCGATGCATTTTGAGTATTCCTTCGAGGCCAGGTTGATCAGCACGCGGCTTTCATCCATGACTTCGTTATAAAGCTTGTCGCTCCAGAATGTATAGAGATTTCTGATATCTCCCGGAGCGCCCTTAGCCTGCATTTCGAGGCGGTACGGAACGACGCCGTCAAGAGGCCTGACCACACCGTAAAACCCGGACAGAATCCGGACATGTTCCTGAGCATAGTCGAAATGACCGTCTTCGAAGACAGTCGGAGCCATATATTGATACTGAATTCCCTCGTAGGCCAGAATCGCCGGCGTCAGATTCCTTTCAAGATCGATGTTCCGGAAGCGTTCGTAGTTTTCCTCCGCGAGCTTGTCGCTGCAGGCCCACAGTTTTTTCGCTTCGTCATAAGACAGACTCCTGATCCAGTCTTTCAGGACCCCGGTCTCCTCCGGGAAAGCCGGCAGCTGTTCGCACAAAAAGCTGTCCGTGTCCACATTCATCTTCTTCGCAGGTGAAATGATCACTCTCATTTGAGTTCGTCAAGCATCTGCGCAGGATTATCGGCTGCCTTGACCTTTCCGAAGGCCTTCTCGATCTTTCCGTCTTCGTCGATCAGATAGGTCGATCTGACGGTTCCCATCGAGACCTTTCCGTAATTCTTCTTTTCCTTCCAGACATCGTAGTCCTGAAGAACCTTTTTATCGGGATCCGACAGCAGTGTAAACGGAAGATTGTACTTTTCTTCGAACTTTTTATGAGAAGCGACGGAGTCCTTGCTCACTCCGAGTACCACCGCATCCTTTTCCTGAAACTGAGGATAGAGCTCACCGAATGCGCAGGCCTGCTTCGTACATCCCGCGGTATTGTCTCTCGGATAAAAATACAGTATGACCTTTTTCCCTCGGTAGTCCTTCAGGGAATGCATGTCGCCGTTCTGGTCCGGAAGCGTAAAGTCCGGCGCCTGAGTTCCGATTTCCAGCATGATTTTTCCTCTTTTCTTTTTCAGATTCCCAGCGCTTCGATCCCGCATTCGTCCATCCGTTTTTCGTCGTACAGCAGCTTATCCAGCTTCCCGTCGTCGAACAGCTCGCCTTTACGGATAAAGATCCCGCGCCGTGCCGCTTCCTCCGCAAAGCTCAGATCGTGGGTCGCGATGAGCTTCGTGCAGTCGATGGTCTTAAGCGTTTCGATAAGTCTGCGTCTGGCCTTCGGATCGAGAAAGGCGGTGGGCTCGTCAAACAGAATAAATTCAGGCTCCGAGACGAGGATCGCCGCCAGAGCCGCCATGCGCTTTTCACCTCCGGAGAGCTTGACAGACGAGCGGCCCAGCAGCTCCGTGATCCCGAGCTTTTCCGCAATCGCGTTTACCTTTTCCCTGACGACATCTTCCGGTTCCCCGTAGTTTCTCAGCGAAAACGCGATATCGTCGTAAATCCTCGGCATGAACAGCATATCGTCAGGGTTCTGAAACACGAGCCCTGCCTTCTGGCGGAACGCTTCGAGCGTCTTCTTATCCTGAACGAGATCTCCGAGTCTGACCTCTCCTCCATGGGGAAGAACGCCCATAATCCCGAGAAACAGCGAGGTCTTTCCCGCTCCGTTGGCTCCGATCAGAACGGCGCTCTCTCCGTCCTCGAGCCGGAAGCTCATGCCCTTTACCGCTTTCGATCCGTCCGGATAGCTGACAGTCATATCTTTAACTTCAAACATCAGAAAAACCTTTCCACGAACTGCATATAGAGAGCAGGAATACTCACAAACCTCGGCAGCAGGATAAGCGCGGCCATAATAAACAGAATCGCCCAGTCCCGTCCCGTCATCTTCAGGGCGCTGCCTCTCGTAAGTCCGGCGGAAGCTCCGCCTCCGCTCATCCCGTATCCGCGAAGCTTCATCGCCGCATAGACCCGTTCCGCCCGATCTGAGCTTCGAATCAGCAGCTGACCGACAAAGCTTCCCATATCCTTCATGCGGATCCCCTTCGCGCGCTGCGAGCGGAGCAGATACGCCGTATACATATCCGACGTTTCTTCCGCCAGCGTTCCGATATAACGGTAGGTCATCTCGAACAGCGTGATGACAATCTGCGGGATGTGCATCCTGCGCAGTGCTGCGGAGAGCTGGGTAAACGGGGTCGTTCCGACGAGGAACAGGACCGCCGCAACACACAGCATCGCCTTGAATATGATCGTAACCAGCGAAAGCAATCCGAAGCTTACGTTGAAGCTTCCGATCATAAACGCCGGCGACTGTTCGATAATCACGTTGGAAATGCCCGCGAACAGACAGAACGGGATGACGATCGAGGTCCGCTTCAGGAACATCCCTGCGGGAAGCTCCGCTACTGCGAGCAGGATCATCGGGAAGAAAATATAGGGTACCAGCTCGAAAAACTGATACCGGCTGAACGAGACGATCACGCAGATAAACAGAAAGACGAGCCCGATCTTCACGATCGGGTTAATTCTGTTTACTTCCAGATCTCTCGCAGCATATTCTTCGAATGAGTATATCTGACTGACTTTTTCTGTAATTCCGCTCATTTCGGCCTTTCCATGCTGATTCCTGCCTGCTCTCTGATATCCCTGTCTGATAACGAAAGAAACGGAGAAGGTCACCCCTCTCCGTTCGTTAACAAGCGCCTGTTGTCAATTTTACACGTTTTATTACAACTGCGAATGCAGCGCGGCTCTTTTTTTCTTTTTTGTTCTTGAAATAATCCAGGCTACTCCGCCGGCAAGCGCGAACGTGCAGACAACTCCGACGATTCCTGCCGTCGCTGTCCCGCCCGCTGCGCTGCTTTCATCAGCATCTGCAAATCCGTAGTCCGGAAGGAAAGCCGTGCTTTCCTGAATCTGAGCGGCCGACGCCTGAACGGATCCGTCCGATTCAAGCTCTTCGCTTCCCGTCACATTCGCAATGGACCATTCCAGACCGTCCGGATTTGAGGAAGCGAACAGCGACAGCCCGCCGCCCACAAGCACAGCGGCTATCGCAAGAACCGTGACGATCTTCTTCACGCTTACACCCGCGCCGATTTTACTTCGATTTTCGGCAGCTTCGAGGATCTCCGGTCTTGCGGAATAGACGTAGGACAGGACCGCGCCTGTCACGATGCCTTCGACCAGGCCGATCGCCAGGTGAATCGGAAGCATCAGCAGCAGGAATGTCGAGAACGGAAGCGCGGTAATTCCTGAAGCTTCTGTCTGCAGTACGACGCAGAAGGCGCCGAGTTCAAGACCGAGAACGACCGAGAGGACCGAGTCTCCCGTTATCCTGCCGTAGCTCATCTTCTTAAGAAGAGGCTTGAACAGCAGAGGATAGATGATCAGGCATGGAATCACGCCCATATTGAAAATATTGCAGCCGAGAGCCAGAAGCCCTCCGTCCGCAAAAAACAGACACTGAATCGTAAGCACCGCAGCCATCGTAAGCATTGCGGCCGGTCCGCCCAGAATCGCGGAGAGCAGAATTCCGCCTCCGATATGTCCTGAAGACCCGGTACCGGGGATCGTAAAGTTGATCATCTGAGCAGCAAAAACGAAGGCTCCGGTAACCGCCATAAGGGGTATCTTCTTTTCTCCGAAATCGTCCTGTTTCCTGATCTGATAAACCGAATAAGCGGCCGCGCCTGCGCTGACGGCGAGCATTACGCCCCCGACTGTCGGCGAGACCAGCGCATCTGCCATATGCATAACGCTGTCCTCCTGATGATATAAGAAATAAATAAGAATTCAGTAAGAATAATTTCTTAATTTTCTTTATTATCCCATCTTTCGCAGGTTAAATCAATAGTCTGAGCAATTAATTAGTAGTTTTTCCGTTAGTTTTATAACCATACAATTTAATCCCCCCGGGGGGGTTCTTTTTGCAGCCGCCGGATCTGCCGCAATAAAAAACCGGAGAATTCTCCGGTCTGATTTTTATATATTTACGATCTGAGCGCGGGTTTGAGCGGTCTGAAGGCTGCTATACTCCGCGATCGTTCTCCACGCTGCGCCTTTGCCAGCACCTCCTCGAAGGCCTGCTGTTCCTGAGCGCCGTTGATGACATATTTCCTGTCGAATACGAACAGCGGAACACCCTGGATCTGCATTGACTGAGCCTGTGCGAGATCATGACGGACCTCGTCTGCATACAGCAGTTCGTTCCTGACGATCTCCTGTGCTTTATCGACGTCGAGTCCCGCTTCAGCTGCGATCTCAATAAGAACATCGGGATTCGCAATCAGACGGCCTTCCTCGAAATAGGCTTCGAACAGTCTCTGCTCGAACGCTTCACCCTGACCGCTGAGCTCCGCATACTTCGCCATTCTGTGCGCAGACATCGTATTCTGACTCTTCAGATCCTTCATTGCAATGGACAGTCCGATTGTCTCGCCTCGGTCTTCGATTCTCCGCGCCATCAGCTCCGCGTTATACCGGGAGTGCCCGTATTTCCCGGTTGCGACATCCATGAGGCTTACCGAATCGTCCGAGGGAGCGTCGGGGTGAAGCATCACCGCGCGGTGACGGATTCGAACCTGTCTTCCGATCCCGAGTTTTTGCAGCGCATTCTGCAGTTCCGTAAAACCGATATAGCAAAACGGACACGTATAGTCCGCCCAAAATTCAATATATATCATAATAAACCTCCCCGGCCGGCCTGTGCCGGTAAAATTTATTTACCCCGCGAAACTGCTGAAAATCGAATTAAAACAGACTGTACTTTCAGATTGTATTCAATAAACAATCGCTTGTTTATTCGTTGCGGTTGCGGATAAACAGACGGATCGGCGTTCCGAAGAAGTCGAAGGTCTTGTAAATCTGATTTTCCAGATAGCGCTTGTACGAAAAATGCATGATCGCAGAATCGTTGACAAACAGAACGAACGTCGGCGGATCCACCGAAACCTGAGAGCCGTAATAAATCTTGAGCCTGCGTCCGGCCTTGCTCGGCGGCTGCTTCATCATGACGAAATCGACGATCGCTTCGTTGAGCTTGCCTGTGGTGATCCGCTTTCTCGCCTGATCATAGACAAAATTGATCTGCTCGTAAATCTGATTCACACGGCTTCCCGTTTTTGCGGAAATAAACAGAATGGGCGCATAGTCGAGGAAAGAGAGCTGAGCCCGGATATCGCGCTTCATCTTTTCCATCGTCATCGTTTCTTTTTCAAGTGCGTCCCATTTGTTTACGATAATCACAGTAGGCTTGAACCGGTTTGCCGCGATCCCCGCGACCTTCTGATCCTGCTCTGTCACTCCGTACTGCGCGTCGATGAGCATCAGGACGACGTCCGCCCGTTCCACCGCCGCGACGGCGCGTATAATACTGTAACGCTCGATATCCTCGTAGATCTTCTTCTTCTTGCGAAGACCCGCCGTATCGATAAACGTATATTCTTTTCCGTCATGGACGACCTTCGTGTCGATTGCATCACGGGTCGTACCCGGAATATCTGAAACGATCAATCGGTTTTCACCGATCATCCGGTTAATCAGCGTCGATTTGCCGGCGTTAGGCTTCCCGATTACGGCGACCTTCAGGCTCGTATCTTCCTGTTCCTCTTCGTCGTAGAAACGGTGAACGCGGCTGATGACCTCGTCGAGAAAATCTCCGAGACCGAGACCCTGTTCCGCGGAAATCGCCATCGGCTCCCCGAGCCCGAGATTGTAAAACTCGTACAGCGCGTCTTCCTGCTTCTGGGAATCGATCTTGTTGACTACGACGATCACATCCTTGCCGGTCTTGCGGATCATCGATGCGACTTCTTCATCAGACGCAGTCATGCCTTCGCGGCCGTCGACGATCAGGACGATCAGGTCCGCCATATCCACGGCAAGTTCCGCCTGAATGCGCATCTGCTGCAGAATCGTATCCTTCGAGAAGGGTTCGATCCCGCCCGTATCGATAAGCGTAAAATGATGATTGAGCCATTCGGCATCCGCGATAATCCGGTCTCTCGTAACGCCCGGGGTATCCTCGACGATCGCGATACGTTCGCCGACCAGCTTGTTGAACAGCGTGGACTTGCCCACATTCGGACGTCCGACGACTGCGATAATTGGTTTAGCCATAATATCCTCGTTTGTGAATTGTAATCAGTCCGCCGCAAGGACAGCGCGCACGAATGATTCTCCGTCAGCGCGAACCGCCGTTACCGGAAGCCCGAGCTTTTCCGAAAGCTCTTCCCTCGTCATATCGTCGAGAAAGAGCTCAGTATCGTTTTTAAGCATCGTATCCGGGATCAGGACTCTGTCGTACTTCCGCCCTGCAGCTGCTCCGGCCGCCTGCTCGAATATATCTGTTCCGGTAAACAGTCCGGAAACCGTAACTGTTTCGCCGAAAAATTTGTTCTGCAGCACCTGTATCTGCGGTTTCGGCCCTCTTCTGCCCTCCGCAAGCATCGCTGCCGTTTCTTCCAGCAGCCCCTGAGCCAGCGGCCCGGTCAGAACCAGGACACGGTCGGGAAACGACGTGACTGCTTCGAGCTCCCGGTTCGTCCTGCGCGCTTCACTGTGAAAATCGGCGATCATGCCAACGCCGTTTTCCAGCTGCGGAAAGCCTTCGTAATAATCGGGCGAAGGAATCGGACGTTCCGCCGTCAGAAAAAATTCGTCAGACGGAAAGACGAAGCGTGTACCGGAAGCTGCGAGCATTTTCTGCTGAAAGCGCTCAATCCGGTCAATCGTCTCTCCGGCGCCGATCCTGTCGAAAAGCTTCAGCGCCGGCAGTCCGTCTCTGTAACGGGTGATCCCCACCGGAACCACAGAGACAGAATCGAGATGGGGCCACAGTTTCCCGAGATCTTCGAGGGTCCGTTCAAGCGCTTCTCCGTCGTTGATACCGGGAACGCAGACAATCTGACCGTTCATCGGAACGCCTGCCCGCGCAAGTCTCTGGAGCTGGCTGTTTATTTTCCCGGCAAAGCGGTTTCCCAGCAGCCGCATGCGGATATCGGGATCCGTGCTGTGAATGCTGATATTAACCGGGATCTTCCAGCGCAGAATGCGCTCGAATTCCGTTTCCCCGAGATTTGTCAGCGTAATATAGTTTCCGTTCAGAAACGACAGCCGCTCGTCGTCGTCTTTAACGTACAGCGTCTCGCGCATCCCGTCCGGCATCTGATCGATAAAACAGAACAGGCAGTTGTTGGAGCAGGTTTTCGAACCGAGGGACTGTTCGAAGCTGACGCCGAGCTCTTCGTCTTCGTCAAGCTCCGGATCGATCTCCCAGATTTCCCCGTTTTGCTTTTCAATTTCGAGCTCCAGCTCATCTGCGGCGCTCAGGTAGATCCAGTCCAGCTCGTCGTCTACCCTGGTTCCGTTCACCGAGCGAAGAATATCGCCCGGTTCGATTCCTGTCTCCTCTGCGGCTGATCCGGGAACGACATCGTCGATCCTCAGACCCGGTCTCCGAGAACCCGGACAGGTCTTTAATTCGTAACTGTTTTTTCCGGTTTTGTGTTCCATTTTATTCTTATACCCAGTACATCTGTAAATGAAATTGACCTTTTTAAATCCTCTTTCCGGCACCCGTGCTATAATAAACAGAATCCCGATCTGCGGGATAAGTATGACGGAAACGGTGCGGAAATGAATAATCAGACTATAGAACCATCATCGGAAGCGGCATTTCGAATCCTGCTGCTGTACGCGCTGAGCAAGCTAGGCGCGCCGATCAGCAGAGAGGAATTCGCGCCGATCCTTCTCTCTTCAGGCGGAAGCTGGATCGATCTGCAGCTGCGTACGGACGCGCTGATCGAAGACGGCCTTGCCCGCGACGAGAACGGCGAGATCTCGATTACCGCTGACGGTGTCGAAGTACTCAATGTCTACCGCGACAAACTGCCTGACACGAGTCTTACGGCAGTCGATGAATATATGAATACCCATCGCAGCAGACTTCGCGACCGGCTTTATATTAAAGCGGCTTTCGAGCAGCTCGGTGCCGGCTACCTGGTCAGACTGTCGATGGCGGAAAGCGGACAGACTCTGCTCTCCCTTGAATTCGACACACCTACGCGCGACCAGGCGGTCGCCGTGTGCGAGAACTGGAAGGCCAATCCACAGAAAATCTATTCCGAAGTCATCAGAATTCTGACGACATGACATCCGTATAACAGGTCTAAAAAAAACCGGGGAAACCCCGGTTTTTTGTTTTACTGCTGATAGGTCTGTGTGCTCGTGAGCTGGTCGTACGTTCCGTCTCCGATCGCCGCCTGATACGCATAGGATACACCCTGATTGTCGGTTGTAAGCTTGGTGGCGGAGGTGTAAACATTATCCGATACGAAAGAGCCCATAAGCATGAGCATGAGCAGCGTCAGGAGCAGATACAGGAGCAGCCCTTTTGTGCCGCCCTTTTTTGCAGTCTCAGCTGCCGTTGTATTATTCTTTGACATTATTCTTCTTCCCAGTTGTGCCAGACTTCCTGAATATCGTCGTTGTCGTCAAACATATCCAGCATCTTTTCCATCTTCGCCGTGTCTTCTTCGGAGAGCTTCGTCTCGGTGGACGGAACCATCGCAACCTCGGCGCTTTCCGGCGTGATGCCTGCCGCGTTTACCGCATCGAGTACCGCGCCAAAGTCCTCCGGCGTAGTCGTGATCTCAAATCCGTCCTCGGAGGCTTCGAAATCCTCGGCGCCCGCGTCGAGTGCAGTCATCATGACCTCGTCCTCGTCCAGACCTTCGGCTCCGATATAGATCTTTCCCTGTCTGTTGAAGAGGAAGGATACACAGCCGTTCGTTCCGAGATTACCGCCGTTTTTATCGAACGCGTGACGGACATCCGCCGCCGTACGGTTTTTGTTGTCGGTAAGCGTCTGAACGATTACCGCTGCACCGCCCGGACCGTAGCCTTCGTAGGTGATCTCTTCATAGATCGCTCCTTCGAGTTCTCCTGCGCCCTTCTTGATCGCGCGGTCGATATTGTCATTAGGCATATTGGCCGCTTTTGCCTTGAGAACCGCTTCACGCAGTCTCGCGTTCATTTCGGGATTGGATCCGCCTTCACGGCTTGCGACCATGATGTATTTTGCCATTTTGGTAAAGATCTTGCCTTTCGCGGCATCGGTCTTTCCCTTTTTATTTTTGATATTCGCCCATTTACTATGTCCGGACATACTGCCTCCTGGTTCTTATTATTCTGCAGCTTCCTGATTTTTATTTGAAAACTGATTCTTAACGTTAAAATGATATCATAAGACCATTTCTTCATCAACATAAGGACGGTCGATAAGCCGCGCTTCTCCGGTTTCGAACAGAAAGCTGTCGTTTGTGAAGTCTCTGACCAGATCGACAAACTTTTTTTCAAGACCGTCGGGTATCTCGAAGATCATCCGGACCATATCGGAGAAATCCTCGGAGATCGGCCGGATATTCCGCGCTTCCAGCTCGTTCTTAAGTCCCTGATACAGTGCGTACTCCGTTTCGACCGAAACGCTTCTGGATGGCTCCCTGCGGATCAGCTCCGCGTGATCGAGAACATCCGCACAGCCGCCGGAGTACGCACGGACGAGGCCGCCCGCCCCGAGCTTAATCCCTCCGAAATAACGGATCACGAGAACGAGCGCGTTTTTAATCCCTTTTGCCCGCAGAACCTCCAGAATCGGTCTGCCTGCCGTTCCTCCCGGTTCTCCGTCGTCGAGAGCTTTCATCGTTTCGGGAACCGTATTGAGAATCCATGCGGAGCAGACATGTGTGGCCTTATAGTGCTCTTTTTTGACGGCTGCCGTGATCCGGGCAGCCTCTTCCTCGGAGCTTACCGGATAGACTCTCGAGATAAAGCGGCTCTTCTTAATAACCGTTTCTGTCTCGAAGGGCTCCGCTACAGTTACGAAACCCGCTTTGTCAGACATCATGCTCTCCGTCTGCTTCTCCATCTTTTTCGCTGCCGTTCTGAATAAAAGGACGTGCTTCGCCCGGAATCTCGTCTTCGCGGATCTTCATGCGCAGCGAGGTGCCGGAATCGAGATAATCCGTCTGAACATCCTTCCCGATCTTATACAGCTCCGAAACGAGTCCCCCTTTTTCGTACGGGAGCAGGAACGTCACGTCGAGCTCTTTTCCCGACAGCTCTTCTCCGATGCGCCCCAGCAGCCGATCCACTCCCTCTCCTGTTTTCGCGCAGATCAGAACTCCGCCCTCACGTTCGATCTTATTCTCGAGAAGAACGCGCTGTTCCTGATCAAGCAGGTCCGCCTTGTTATAGACCGGGATCAGCTTCTGGCCGGTCTCTCCGAGACAGCCGATCTCGCGAAGCACCTGCAGCACGACCTCTTCATGCTCGCGTCTGTCGGGATCCGACGCGTCGATCACATGAAGCAGGATATCCGCTTCCCGTGCTTCCGACAGCGTCGTTCGAAACGCCTTGACAAGCTCATGGGGAAGCTTGTCGATAAAGCCGACCGTATCGGACAGCAGAAATCCGTGCTCTCCCGCCTGTCTGACTGTCGAGTCAAGGGTGACAAACAGCCCGTCCTTCTCGACGACATCCGAACCGGTGACCAGGTTGAACAGCGTGCTTTTACCGGCGTTCGTGTAGCCGGCCAGCGCGACGGTCTTTTCTCCGCTGCGCTTTCTCCGGTTCGTGCTGACCTCAAAATTTTTCGAGATCTTCTCGAACCGTCTCTCCAGCTCCCAGATCTGCCTGTTAATGCGTCTGCGATCTGTTTCGAGCTTCTTTTCTCCGGGGCCTCTCGTCCCGATTCCGCCGCCCGTACGCGACAGCACGAGTCCGAGACCGCGCAGCCGTGACAGTCTGTACTTCTGCTGGGCAAGCTCCACCTGAATACGGCCCTCCGCGCTTCTCGCGTGGTCTGCGAAAATATCCAGGATCAGCTGAGTCCTGTCGATGACCTTGACCCCGCCCGCATTCTCCAGCGCGGAAATCTGAGCCGGATCGAGCGCATCGTTGGTGATCACGACGTCCGCCGCTTCGTTCTGTACAGCAAGCGCCAGCTCCTCGAGCTTTCCCCTGCCGAGATACGTGCCGCTTTCGGGACGTTCGCGGTTCTGAGTGATCAAACCGACAGTTTCCGCTCCTGCCGTTTCCGCCAGACGTTCGAGCTCCTTCATCGACGCATCGAAGCGTACGACACTGTCGCCCGTGTCGATCCCCGCAAGGATCGCCCTCTCCGGGCCCGTCTCATGCTCTTCATCGTGTACGGACGCAGCCTTCAGCTTCGAGTTGACGTCGCTCCGGTTTTTCCTGACCGGCAGCGCGTTAAACCACTCCAGACTGTTGCCGTAGACCTCGAGATACTCGAGTCCGTTTTCTCCGACAGCCGGCAGCGCCGCGCCATAGCCCGTAATACGGCCCTGATCCGTTCCGATCGCGGCGATCAGCGCGGGACGCTGAGCCGCGGCTGTGGAGAGATCCGCTTCCGACAGCGTCGGGTTGCCGTTGGGATGCGTATGAAGGATATTGAAATTCCTGACGCCGGCCGTACGTTCCTGCTCCTTCGGAACGACTGCTTCCGCCCTGTCGGAGGTCCCGAAGGACGCGTTCAGAATTCTTCCCGAAGCATCCTGGCTTACGATGATCTCAACGCCGGTCTGATCCGTCAGTTCCGCGAGCTCCGCCAGCAGCTCCGGCGAGAGAAGTCCGCCCTCCTCCGGGACACTGCCCACAAGATTTTCGAGGCGTTTTATTGCCGATTTTCTGATTCCCTGGTTCATTTCTGTTGTTCTCCGTCTCTATCTGACGCGCTTTCAGGTATAAAGCGCCGAATCTCTGATTATTACTGCTTAAAAACGACATTAAATTCGATTCAATATATTTCTTACCTAGAGTATAATATAGGGATGAATTCGGAACAAACAACAACGACAAAATCCGGCACGACCTCGCCCGACAGCCGGAAACCAAGACTCTGGCTCAGAATTATTCTGTGGCTCCTTCTCGCGCTGTTCGTCGCTGCTGCGGGGATCATTTTTTACGCTTATTCTCAAGTCCCGGAATTAAATATGGACGCCTTTACCTACGACGAAAACGCACAGATCCTCGACGTCAACGGCCAGGCCTATCAATATCTTCAGGGAACAGAGCTGCGTCAGAACGTCTCGATCACCGATATCCCGCCGGTTCTCCGAAGCGCGTTTATCTCGATCGAGGATCAGCGCTTTTACGGACATAACGGAGTCGACATCAGGGGGATCGCGCGGGCGGCGCTCGGCGTCGTAACTAGCGGAAGCCTCGAAGGAGCCGGGGGCTCGACTATTACACAGCAGCTGATCAAGCTCACACAGCTTACCTCGGATAAAACCATCACACGAAAATTCAGCGAATGGGTTCTCGCCGTGCGTCTGGAAAAGGTATGGAGCAAGGATCAGATTCTCGAAGCCTATTTAAACAAAATTAATTTGAGCGGTGTTTACGGCGTAAAAGAAGCCGCCCGTCAGTATTTCAACGAAGACCTGACTCAGATTACTGCCGCTCAGTCGGCAATCCTGGCGGCAATCGCAAATTCGCCGTCCTACTACGATCCTTATACCTATGATGCTTCAGGAGAAATCGTGACTGACGCCTCCGGCATCGTCCTTAATCCGAACAATAAAGAGCGAGCCGGTCTCGTTCTCAATAAAATGCTCGAGCTCGGCTATCTGAATCAGCAGGAATATGACGAGGCCTGCGCGGATCTGGACAGCGGAGCCGGTCTGACCTACGTGGATCTGACCGAAACCTATTCTTACTTTACCGACGCCGTATATTCTCAGCTTCTCTCCGATCTTTCGGACCGCTACGGCTATACCGACGAAGAAGCCGACGCCTATATTCAGAAGGCGGGACTGAAGGTCTATTCGACCGTCGACCCGGCCGTCCAGAGCGTCCTTGAAGAGGAATCAAAAAACGATTCGCTCTTTCCAAGGCAGAGCTCCGCTGCCGCACAGGCCTCGGAACTCACAGGCGTGTCCTATATACCCCAGGTCGGCATGACAGTTATCGATAATAAAACCGGAGCTGTCGCCGGCATGGTCGGCGGACGGGAAGACAAGACGAATCTGTCCATGAACCGTGCCGAAAGAAGCTTTCAGACAGGTTCGAGCACAAAGCCGCTGACTGCTTACGGTCCGGCGCTGGATACGAAAAAAGTCACGCTAGCGACAGTCTATAACGATGTCGCAATTGACTGGAACGGCTGGCGCCCGAACAATGCGGACTATACTTTTACCGGTCCGATGAGCGTTCGTGACGGGCTGGCAAAATCGGTAAACACGATCGCCGCCCAGGTACTCGCGGAGACCGGAATCGACGTGAGCGCGTCCTACGCGCAGAAGCTGGGACTGACAGTCTCCGATTCAGATAAATCCGGCGGGGCTGCGCTGGCTCTCGGCGGATACAGCGAAGGTCAGACTCCCCTGGCGATGGCTGCAGCTTTTGCGGTGTTCCCGAACGGCGGCAGCTACACAAAGCCGTATCTGTACACGAAGGTTGTCGACAGCGCGGGAAACGTTGTGCTGGAAAATCAGCATAAGACACAGAACGTCTTCAGTGAAGATACCTGTTTCCTGATCACGGATACCTTAAAACAGGCGATTCAGGGGGAAACGACCACAATAAGCGTGTCCGGAACCGAGGCCGCCGGAAAAACCGGCACGACCGACGGAAATATGCACGCCTGGTTCTGCGGCTATACCCCGGACTACTCGATGGCCGTCTGGTACGGCTACGATGAAAATGTTGTGTCCACTTCTGAAGGCGATATTGAACTCAATATCGGAATCAGCGGCGGATCGATGCCCGGCCCCGCGATGATGTTTGAAGAAGTCATGAACAGGCTTCCCGTCACTAAATCTACGTTTGACAGGCCTTCCGATATTGTCAGAGTCGAAGTCGATTCGGCAAGCGGCAAGCTTCCGGGAACGCTCACCGATCAGGATCCCCGCGGCAGTACGCGCGTACAGGAATACTTTGCAGCAGGAACGGCGCCCACCGCCAAAGACGATGTGCATGTGCTTGCGGATATCGATACGGCGAGCGGAATGCTTAAAAACACGACCTGCCCCGCTGCGCAGACCGGACAGGGCGTCTATCTCTATTTGTCGAAGATCTCCTACCCGACCGGAATCGTTCCCGTCGATTCGACGTATGTTCCGGGCAGCCTGACAAATTACGCGCTCTCGACCGCGCCCCGCTGCACGCTCCATCAGTAACGCCGCTTTATTCGAAAACGCTTTACAGGAATCACGCTGACTGCTACAATGAAATCAAGTTAAATATTGAATGATCCCTCAGCACGGAAAAAGGTGAAAAACCTTTGCTGTAATCGCAGCTGTAAGATGAAATGCCGCTTTAATACCACTGCCAACGCGGGAAGGAAAGACGGATGAAATCATCAAGCCAGAACACATGATGCGGGAGCAATTCTTAACATCTCCGATTCAGAGTGGATTAAGAGCCGGTCTTACACGTTTACTCTTCTCTGATGCTGTTTCAGAGAGGAGTTTTTTTCTCCTCTAAACGACCGGGAATTCAATACGGACTGTTATCACATTTGATATTTAACCCAAGTCTTTTATCTCCGGCACCTCGGAGAAAAGCCGGGACCCGACTGCCGACCGGGTCCCGGCTTTATTATTTGCAATTTCTTTATAATCTGTTATAATTGATAAAGATTTGCGCCCGTAGCTCAGTTGGATAGAGCAATAGTCTCCGAAGCTATGTGCCAGCAGTTCGAATCTGCTCGGGCGCACCATTTATAACGAACACTGCGGCTGCCCTCGGGTCAGCCGTTTTTTTATTTCAAATAAAAAAGCACTCCATATTGAAGTGCTTTTTTACGTTACAGGGGTTTAGGAGATTATGTTACAGGGGGTTGTCTAATTATGAAGAAGAATTTTCAGTTCTTTTTGTGTAGGACCACCGCTTCGTACGGACGAAGGGCAGCTTCCGCTTCAGGTTTGAAATCTTCGTAGTTCCCGATCAGAACTTCGGCATTTACAAAGTCTTCGGGAATCTTCACCGATTTTTCTTTATCTGTCAGGTTGTTGACGATGTAGAGTTTGTCGTTATCGTCTGAGCGTTCGTAGATCATCAGATCGGAATCGTCAGATTCAGGGAACGAGATCGTACCGCCCGCGATGACAGGAAGTTCTTTTCTCAGCGCGATCAGCTTCTTGTAGTAAGCGGTGATGGAATCCGGGTCTTCAGCTTCAGCTATCGTGTTGGCTTCGGGTTTGATTTTCGGAACGCTGATCCAGGGTTCTCCGGTGGTGAATCCGGCGTTTGCTCCGTCATCCCACTGCATCGGGGTTCTGGCATTGTCTCGAGAACGCTCACCGAGTATTTCAAGCGCTTCCTGCTTAGTCTTGCCTTCGTCGAGCAGGATCTGATAGTAATTCTTGCTTTCAACGTCACGATAGGAGTCGATATCGTCGAAATGCGCGTTGGGCATTCCGAGCTCTTCGCCCTGATAGACATAGGGTGTTCCTCTGAGCATATGAACGAAGGTCGCCAGCATCTTGGCAGATTCCTTCCAGTATTTCCCGTCATCTCCGAGTCTCGATACAACTCTCGGCTGATCGTGATTACACCAGAAGACCGCGTTCCATCCGTTATTTTCCTGCATGCCCAGCTGCCAGGTCCTGATCAGGTCGTTGAGCTGTTTAAGATCCGGCTCCTGCAGCTGCCATTTGTCGCCGTTCTTGTAGTCTACCTTCAGATGATGGAAGTTGAACACCATCGAAAGTTCTTCGTTGTCGGGATTCGAATATCCGATACAGTTGTCCAGTGTCGTCGAAGACATCTCTCCTACTGTGATCATATCCTTGATTCCCGTATCGTGAACCAGCTCGTGGAGATATTCGTGGATCTTCGGACCGTCAGTGTAGAAACGTCTTCCGTCTCCGCGATCGTCGTTCTCGTATACTTCCGGTTTTGAAATCAGGTTTACGACATCGAAGCGGAAGCCCTTCACACCTTTCTTTTTCCAGAAACGAATTACATTCTTCAGCTCTTCTCGAACCTTCGGATTTTCCCAGTTCAGGTCTGCCTGCGTCTTGTCAAACAGATGCAGATACCATTTTCCGAGCTTCGGAACGTATTCCCAGGCGTTTCCGCCGAACTTCGATACCCAGTTGGTGGGCGGGGTATCCGGATCTCCGTCTTTGAAGATGTAGTAATCCTGATATTCGGGATCTCCTGCCAGCGCCTTCTGGAACCATTCGTGCTGCGTCGACGTGTGATTGAAGACCATGTCGAGCATGATCCCCAATCCCTTTTCGTCCGCCTTTTCAATCAGCTCGTCCAGGTCATCCATTGTACCGAACATCGGTTCGATGTTCACATAGTCGGCCACGTCGTAGCCGCCGTCGTTCTGCGGTGAAATGAAGACCGGATTGAGCCAGAGGAAATCTACACCGAGACCGCTCAGATAATCGAGCTTTTCGGTCACTCCTTTGATATCGCCGATCCCGTCTCCGTTGGAATCACAGAACGACTTAACGTAGACCTGATAGACTGTTTTATCTTTAAAATCGTTCATATTTTTACCCCTTCTCTATTATGCGGCCGATATCGGATTATTATGCGGCAGCTTCAGTTTTGACGTCTGCATGGAGTGCGTCGTGAGCTTTTTTCTTGCCTGTGATCAGTGTCAGAGTAAAGGGAACGACTACTGCGATTAGCATACAGATTGCGAAAGCGCCCATGTACTGAGGCTGAATCGAGAGGATTCCCGGAAGACCGCCGACACCGATTGAATTCGCCGTAACCTTACAGAGCGTGCAGACAATAGCAGCGCAGGATGAGCCGATCATGCCGCAGACGAAGGGATACATGTATTTGAGGTTGACACCGAAGATTGCCGGTTCGGTAACGCCGAGGTAGCAGGAGAGGCAGGCCGGAATATTGACTTCCTGAGCTTCCGCATTGCCTCTCTGCAGATAAATCATTGCGAGAACCGAGGAACCCTGAGCGATATTTGACAGAGCGATCATCGGCCAGAGCATTGTTCCGCCGTAATCCGCTACAAGCTGAAGGTCGATTGCGTTAGTCATATGATGCAGGCCTGTGATAACAAGCGGTGCATAAACGAATCCGAAGATTGCGCCGAAGACGACTCTGAAGGAACCTGTGATACCTGCATAAACAACCGCTGATACCCAGTTGCCGATAACCCAGCCGATGGGGCCGAGAATGAAGTGGGCAGCCATGACGGCCAGAACCAGACTGCAGAACGGTACGACGATCATCGAAATGACCTGAGGCGTGATTTTCTTAAAGAAGCGTTCGAGGTAGCACAGTGTGAACGCAGCCAGGATTGCAGGAAGAACCTGACCCTGATAACCGATCATATTGACCTGTGCGAATCCGAAGTCCCATACCGGAATATCGGCAGCGGCAGTCGATGCGACTGCGTAAGCGTTAAGCAGCTGAGGCGATACGAGTGTGAGACCGAGGACGATACCGAGCATCGGCGTCGTGCCCATCTTCTTCGAAACAGACCAGCAGATGCCGACCGGAATACCGAGATGGAAGACCGCTTCTGCGATAAGCCACATAAAGCTGTCCATGCCAGCCCAGAACTGACTCATTTCCGCCAGTGTCTTCGTGCCGTTTTCAAACAGGTACAGGCTGTCGATGCAGTTTCTGAACCCTAAGATAAGACCACCGACGATGATTGCGGGAATCAGAGGAGCGAAGATTTCTGCGATACCGCCTACGGCCTTCTGCAGCCAGTTCTGATTGCTTTTAGCAGCCTGCTTGACTGAATCCTTGGATACGCCTTCCACACCGGCTTTTTTCGTGAAGTCGTCGTAGAATTCAGAAACGTCGTTGCCGATGATTACCTGGAACTGTCCTGCCTGAGTAAAGCTGCCTTTAACAGGCTTCATCGCTTCGATTTTTTCGATATCCGCTTTGGACGGATCGACGAGGACGAAGCGCATTCTTGTCATACAGTGCGATACTGCATTGATGTTTTCTTTTCCGCCGATGAGTACGAGAAGCTCTGCAGCGTCATTTGCATATTTTCCCATTGTGTCTCCCTCTGTGATCTTGATTTGTACTGAGTATTAGTGCGTTTTGAATCGGAATGGACCCTGGATCAAATAGTTAA
>CALMRA010000307.1 GCA_937872065.1 uncultured Eubacteriaceae bacterium
GGAGCACATCGAAGAATACGTCAAATATGGCGAACTCGACATCGTCCAGGGCAAATACAGCGTACTGGACCGCGCAGTCGAAGAAGATCTCGTTCCGGTATGCCTTGAAAACAACATTACGCTTCAGGCATATTCACCGCTTGAACAGGGTCTCTTAAGCGGAACCTTCCCGAGGGACTACGTACCGACCGGTGCACAGTGCAACAAGAAGTGGTTCCAGCCGGAAAACATGCAGCGTGCGATGGATATGATGGATGCATGGAAGCCGCTGTGTGATAAATACGGATGTACGATTCCGAGTCTCGCCCTTGCATGGGTTATGAATCAGGGCGATCATATTACGCTGCTCAGCGGAGCGACAACTGCGGATCAAATCGCGGTAAATGCTGAAGCTGCAGCTGTACCGCTGACAGATGAAGATCTGAAACAGATGCGCGATATGGCGACGGCAATCGACAGGGACTAAAACTGATGTATCCGCCAGCGCAGACTGAACCCCGTTCAAAGACAACGATAAGCTATAATAATAACTATAGGTGTACGGCTTTATCGGCCGCCGACAGGCGGCATACAATATACGAACGGAAAGTGAATGCAATGTCCGGTAAGGAACGAAAAGATTTCATCAAAAGAATCATCACGGAAAAGAAGCGGATCACAGTCACAGAGCTTAGAAAGCTGTGCGGCGTGACGGATGAAACCATTCGCCGAGATCTCGATAAGCTTGAACGCGAAGGCGTGGTCACTCGAGTCCACGGCGGAGCGATTCTGAATACCGAAGGTCAGAAAGACAGTGTTCATTTCAATCTGCGCATGGGCATCCATATGCAGGAAAAACGAAATCTGGCAGAGAAAGCGATTCCTCTGCTTATCGGAAAACATACGATCGCAGCAGATTCAAGTACGACTGTATCGGAGGTGCTTCGCAGGATTCCGAACAGCAGTGAAATCACGATCGTTACGAATTCAACTGAAGTGTTTCATACGTTCGAAAACTCTGATATCAATGTGATTTCCACCGGCGGTGATTTTAACAAGAAATCTTTATCTCTGAGCGGAACGCTCGCGAAGAAGAACCTTGCGAAGTATAATTTCGACATCGCGCTTATCAGCTGCAAGGGTCTTGATATCGAACAGGGCGCTCTGGACTCAAACGAGGAAGAAGCTGAAATCAAA
>CALMRA010000308.1 GCA_937872065.1 uncultured Eubacteriaceae bacterium
TAAATCGCCAGCGCAGCGGCAAGACCTCCTCCCGCGCTGTCTCCTCCGACCATCAGCTGATCGTCCCGGATATTCAGCTTATCCGCGTGTTCCTTCATCCATAGCAGCGCCGCATAACAGTCCTCAAGCGCAGCCGGGTATGGCTGATCCACCGAAAGCCTGTAGTCAGGCGAGATAACCGTACAGCCGAACCGGTTCACAAAATCCCGGATAAAGCCCTCGTCCTGTTCCGGAACACCCAGTCCGTAGCCGCCGCCGTGCATCCAGAGAATTCCCGGCCCTTTTTCTCTTGCCCGTTTCGGACGGTAGATGCACAGTCGAAGGGATTCAGGATCCGGGTAAACACGCGGGACAAAAGCCTGATCGTATCTCATGTCTCTGCCGCATTTCCCTTTTAAAAATCGCAGCAGGCAATTGCATTTTCTGAATGTGGACAGTTTGAAATACGGAAGAATTCTGCGAAAAACTATCCCCGTTTTTCTGAGCTCAGGATGGATCATGCTGTTAGTAATTTTTCTCATATCGATTTTTCGTGTAGTATTTGTCCAATTGGTCTCGTAGTTAAAAGGTCGAAACTATCTTATCATTCTGATTATAAATGACAAACCTGATCATTTTCCTGTTCCCGATCCGGAAGAAATCTCAACGATTCGAATTTAAAGGTTATAAATTGAACGCAGTAACGAAAAACTGGCAGTCGTACGACAATCTGTACCGCATGACCTGCCGCGCACTTAAAAGCAGAATACAAGATTTTGATGTAAAAGAGCTGTCCGGCGGCTTTTTCAGCGCCGTTTACTTGATAGAAGCCGATGAAAGAAAGGTCATTCTGAAAATCGGTCCGAACCGGGACGTACGCATTATGCGTCATGAACTTGAATATATTCCGACTGAAGCCGAAATGCTGCATAAGCTCCGAAATATCGACATTCTGATTCCAAAACTCATTACTCTCGATGACTCCGGTGAGATCTGTAACGAGCCCTATTTCTTTATGAGCTTTATCGAAGGCACACCGCTGTCTGAAACAGAAGTTACAGGATATGAACTTGATGCGATTAAATATCAGGTGGGAAGAATAACCAGGCAGATCTGCTCGAATCCCGCTCCATATTTCGCAGTACCCGGTCTTCCGGCTTCGATTACGACCAGAAACAGCCGGTTTGTCCTGACTCTGGTCAAATGGCTGCTAGACGATGCCGCAGAAAAACAAATTAGCATTCCATTTATTAAACCGACAGAATTATTAAATTTTATAGACTCTTATTCACATACCCTCGACGAAGCGATTCCCTGCTATGCCCACACAGATACCTGGGACGGCAATCTACTGATCAAAGACGGAAAACTGAATGGTCTCATTGATTTCGCTGCGATCCTGTACGCAGACCCCTTGATGAGCCATGACTTCCATGACTTTAATGCGAAACCGCTTGATTCTTTCCTCAGAGGTTACGGGAAGACCAGCTTTACCGAAAACGAAATGATTCGAATTCAGATTTACCGGATCTGGCAGCGGCTCGGAATGATCGTCGAGCGCGGCTACCG
>CALMRA010000309.1 GCA_937872065.1 uncultured Eubacteriaceae bacterium
GCCGAACTTTGATCGCTGTCCGCGATGAGCATAGCGCGTTAGCGCGGCGCGAATGTGGACAGGCAGTTTGTTTTCTTAGTATGTTGCAGTTAACGAAAATCGTTTTCTGCGTGCCGACGTTGTTCTCACTCGATCAGCTTTTATATTATAGCACCGTACGCTTATTGAGTCAAGCATTATTTGAGAAATTTTTAACAGTTTCTCAAAAGCGCTTGTCTCTCACGAGACAGCTTTATAATTATAAGCGCCTGCAAGACTCCTGTCAATACTCTTTCTTAATATTTCCAAACATTTTCTCTCAGATCATGTCCGTAATATCAAAAGCTTCTGACGTCTGTTCCACAGTCGACTTTTATAGTTTAACAGGCGTCGATTACGCTGTCAATAACTCGTCCTTATGTATACAGAATTAAATAAATAAAGACCGGCTCTCACCGGTCTTCAGTCTCTGCATGCAGGTTTCAGTTTCGATATACTCTGTCTGCTTTATATAATAGAAAGCATTTATAAAGTATTTATATAGAAGGCATTTGGCCGAACCTTATCCTCCGCTGCTTATCCTTTGCGGAATGCGGAATCGAATCAGTCAAACAGTTCTTCCGGGAACTTCGAGAGCGCCGCTTCATCCGCGACGACAATCAGGTCGTTGTGCATCTGAAGGATCGAGGCCGGAACTTCGGGAGTAACCGGTCCGAACAGAGCGCGGTACAGTATATCCGCCTTGTCGGCGCCGCTGCATACCAGCAGAATCTTCTTCGCCTGCATGATGGACTTGATGCCCAGCGTGTAGGCCTTCTTCGGAACCTCGTCCGCGGACGCGAAGAAGCGCTTGTTCGCTTCGATTGTACTTTCGGTCAGATCAACACAGTGGATCTGTGTTTCAAAAGCGGTGTCCGGTTCGTTGAAACCGACGTGGCCGTTATGGCCGATCCCCAGCAGCTGCATGTCGATGCCGTCGAAGCTTCGGATCAGCTCCGTATAACGGGCGACCTCCTTCTTAACGTCGAGCTCAAGTCCGTTGGGAAGGTGTGTGTTCTCCGTCTGGATATTCACGTGATCAAACAGATGATGGTTCATGAAGTACCGATAGCTCTGTTCGCTTTCCGGCGACAGACCGTAGTATTCGTCGAGATTGACGGAAATGACCTTCGAGAAATCCAGATCTCCCTTCTGATACCAGTCGATGAGCTGCGCGTATAGCCCTTCCGGCGTCGAGCCTGTCGCAAGCCCCAGCACCGCATTGGGCTTCATGATGATCTGCGCAGACAGAATGTTCGCCGCCTTGCGGCTCATGTCCTTATAATCCTTCGCCTTGTAAATTCGCATATTATTTCCTCCGCATCGTTTGTGTTTGAATTTGATGATTTAATTATAACTGGTAGGAACCAGTTATTCAAGTCTAAGCTTATATATTTTTATTTAATTGCCTTTATTTATAGTTAAACAATTTGTATATAATCCTGTTTTATATTTAAGTCCGTTTCATACAGTCC
>CALMRA010000310.1 GCA_937872065.1 uncultured Eubacteriaceae bacterium
GTCTGAGTTATTCTAAATTCGGACCGGCCGCATTACCGGCATTCCTCGTCCAGTCCCTCGAGCAGCTCGAGCTTCTGTTTCCTCGTAAGCTTTTTGATCTTCGCTTCACGTGACAGCGCGGCCCCCCTGGTCTCTGCAGTCTCTGAATAGACGAGACTGACGGGCAGCCTTGAGCGCGTATATTTGGCGCCCTTTCCGGAATTATGCGTTTTGAGCCGGTCCTCGAGATCGGTCGTATAACCCGTATACAGGCTTCCGTCCGCGCACTCGAGCATATAAACATAGTAATGAATTTCGTTTTTATTATCTTCTGACATCGTGATTCAAGTATATCAGATTCGGTTCTTTTCATCTTAAGACGAAACACTCAATGTCGGAACGAAGACAATAAAAAAGCAGACACAAATGTCTGCATAGATTATTTCCTGATGTACTTCAGATAAAACATAGATCAGTCCGAGAAAGATCGAGCTCATAAAGTAAATCCTGCTCTCGAACAGACCGGACAGAATGACGATGGACAGGATCAGACCGAAAGCCCAGCCGATTCCGAGCTTTAACAGATAGGATCTGGCTTCAGTCCTGATCTTTGTATCACCAGAAACCGCATTATGCTGTTCCGGATCCTGTTCAGGTTATAATTAAACTGACACATAAAACCAGGATAAAATATCAGCCTGATATAGAAAAGGAGTGTAACAACATAGAACTTGAACCTCTGATTATTGTAATGATCGAAATGTTTGTCGCGCTGGCGGTGGGCTACATATTGAACCTGCGCGGCTATTTTAATGCGGATTCGAACCGGCGTATCTCGGATCTGATCGTCACCGTAACCTCCCCCGCTCTGATCCTCTCCTCGGTATCCGAGCCCGATCAGTCCGCGCGGGGCGAGACCGTCACGCTGCTTCTCATCGGATTTGCGATTTACATTCTCGTTCCGGTCTTCGCCAGGATCATCTCAAAGCTTCTGAGAATTTCGCCGGACAAGAGCGGAACCTTCCAGGCGCTGCTGATCTTCGGGAATACGGGCTTTATGGGAATTCCCGTCGTCTCCGCGCTCTACGGCAGAAGCGCGATCTTCTTCGCATCGATCCTCCACATGCCCTTTAACCTGCTGGTCTTCACCTACGGGCTGATCCTGCTGGGAGGTGGAGAGAATAAGCTTACGCCGAAAGAGAAATTCAGGCAGATCATGAACCCGGGGCTCTTCGCCGGGATCGCCGCGATCCTGATCTTCTTCTCAGGCATCCAGATCCCCGATATGATCATGAAGCCCGTAAGCTTTATCGGGGATATCACCCCGGCCCTGTCGATGATCGTCCTCGGGAGCATCCTCGCGGAATACCCTGCCAGGAGCCTTCTTAAAGAGAAGACAATCTGGCCGGTCGCCGTATTCAGACTCGCCGTTATCCCCCTTATTATCTGGGCGTGTACCCTGCCCTTTGTTTCAGATCCGACACTTTCGGGCATTATCCTGATAACGAACGCAATGCCCTGCGGCGCGATGTGCGCGATGCTTTCCGCCAAATACGACGGCAACGAACAGCTCGCCTCGATGGGCGTCTTTGCGACGACGATGATCTCGCTTGTCACGATCCCGGTCCTGTGCATGACGCTGCTGGCATAACCACGAAAACAGCACCTGCAGCATGAAGAAAATAAGAACTTAAAAAACTGACAGCAGAGCCTGAAACAGAGCTCGAATAAAAATCGGAGGTTACCATGAAAGACAATACATCGAAGGTCGTCATTGTCGGAGCAGGCGCAGTCGGCTCCGCTTCCGCCTTTTCGCTGCTCAACAAAGGCAGCGCGGGCGAGATCGTCCTGATCGACCGGAATAAGAAGAAAGCGGAAGGCGAAGCGATGGACCTGCAGCACAGCCTCGAGTTCCAGACCCGCAACACTGCGATCAAAGCCGGAGACTGGGAAGACTGCGGGGATGCGGATATCGTCGTGCTGACAGCCGCGGCGCCCTACGACGGCGTTCCGGACCGGAACGCGATGCTCAGGAAAACCGAAGCGGTCCTGTCGGGCATCGTTCCCGAAATTATGAAAAGCGGATTCGACGGAATCTTCATCGTCGTCTCGAATCCGGTGGACGTGATGACCTGGCTCGTCCGCGAGCTGTCGGGCCTTCCGGCCTCCCGGGTGATCGGAACCGGCACAGGACTTGAAACCGCAAGACTCAAGCAGCTGATCGGCCAGCTTACCGGCATGGATCCGAGGAGCATCGACGCGGTGGTCATGGGAGAGCACGGCAATTCGATGATGGTTCCGTGGAGCCACGTCAGAGCCGGAGGCAAGCCCCTGTCCGACTGCTTCGCGGACGATCCGGAACGCTACGGCCATGTGGATCTCGACAGGCTTCTCGAAGACACGAGGGAAGCCGGTACCCGGGTCCTGACCGCCAAGGGCAATACCCAGTACGCGATCGCCGCCTGCGTGACGAGCCTCGTCACCGCGATCCTGAACAACGACAACACCGTGATTCCGGTCTCCGCGATGCTGGAAGGCCAGTACGGACAGGACGGCGTGTACTGCGGCGTCCCCGTGATCCTCGACCGCCACGGCGTCCGTGATATCGGAACGCTCCATCTGACGGACGAGGAGCAGGAAAAATTCGCACAGTCCGCCCGGACCGTGAAAGAGAATATCGGGAAGCTGGAGGCCGCGAAATCATAACGCAGAAAATTTCTCCGGTTTCAATCTGTTAACCGGTTATAAAAAATCAGAAAAAACAAAGGACAGAGCCGCGGCTCTGTCCTTTTTCTCTGATGCTTTTAATTATCGATCGGTAAAATCCGGCATGTCTCTGCCCGCCGCATCCGGATCGTTTTCGAAGATCCCGTTTACGATCTCGTTCATTTTCTGCGGCGGCGGTATCGCAAGTCCCCTGTCCTTGTCCGCGAGTACGAGAATCGTATCTCCCGGTTTAAAATCGAACATCTCCCGCGCTTCCTTCGGGATCACGAACTGTCCCCGCTCTCCGATCTTCACCGACCAGAGCCCTTTGTCTTTTGGTTTCATCTATATCCCTGTTTCTTATTAAGCTGATCCGGGCTGATTCTTAAAAGTTCAGATCAGATTTCAGTAATCCGATACCGCTTCTTTCTTAATCATCCCGCAAAGCCGGCGTCTGCCAGACGGAAATCCATCTGTTCCTTATTCATGATACGCTGTACCGCGGCCTTGCCTGTGATCGCCGCTCCCGGGAGTCCTCCCGGCGGACTGATCCACTGGCCGGCGAGGATCACGTTGTCGAGACCGTCCACGTACGCGGGCGGATAGGGCAGCTTCGCGCTGTCCTTCGAGATCATAAAGGCCTGGTAGAAGCCCTTGTAGGCGGAGCAGTAGCGGGCGTAGGTCATCGGCGTCCACGCATCCAGAAGTCTCAGCTTTCCTTTAAGCTTCGGAAAATGATCCTCGAGAACGATTCTCGTCGTCTCCGCGATCTCCGTCTTCTTCGCTTCGTAGGCTTCCCGGTCCTGATACAGCTCCTGCCACCACGGGTACAGCGATTCGCTGCCGCCGCCCAGGGTCTCGAGAATCTGCTTTCCGGCAGGGGCAAAGTCCGGTTCGTATCCGTAGGTCTTGACGGTAAGCCTCGGACCCGCGCCTTCGTGGAAGACCAGCTCAGGCGATTCGAAGTTGTATTCCGCATCGAAGGGCTCCTCGGCCATATCGACCTCGAAGGCGGTCTGGAAGGTATTATAAACCGGATAGGCCTTCCGGTCCGCGAACATGCTCTTCATCAGAGCGCCCATAAAGGATTCCGGCAGCAGCGTCCCGAAGGTGACCGACGCGTCGCAGGCGGGGATGATGTAGTCGTATTGAACCTCTTCCCCGTTTTCAAGCCGTATCACCGACGCGCGGCCGCCTGCAGGAAGAATCTTCCCGACCTTCGTGCCAGGATGATAACGGCCGCCGGCTTTCTCAAATTCCGCAAGCATGCGCTGAGCGGCCGCCTTCGATCCCCCGATGGGAACACCGCCGTCTCCGCCGGTAAAATTGCCGTAGGCGGTCACAAATCCCGATGCGACGCTGTCTCCCGGCGTAAAGTCGGAGATAAGCCTGCCGATAAGCGGACTCTTGAACAGCGCCGCAAGATCCGCGACGTTCATGTTCTTGTACGCGTTCTGGATCCGCATCATTTTGATGCCTGTTCCGGCAAGGGCAAGACCTTCTTTTCCGCTCATCAGCTCAGACGGAACCTCCGCGGGAATCGTGATGTCTTCCGCAAGCCTGCAGTACTTGATCAGCCTTCTGATCTCTTTTTTATCCGCGGGCGAATGGGCGATCATCTCGCGCTCCGTCCGGTCGATGTCCGCCCACAGAGTGAGGGTTTCCCCGTCGTATTCCGACGTGTACATCTGATCCGCCCGGTATACCTTGGTATCCTCCGCGAGCATGCCGGTGGTCCGCCAGATCCGGTTCAGCGCGGAACCCGGCCGCGTGCCCATCATCCAGTGGATGCAGTTGTCGATATGAAAGCCTTCCCGGTCCCATCCCGTGCATTCGCCGCCCGCGACTCCCTGCTGCTCGTACAGATCCACATCGAAGCCGTTCTTCGCGGCGTA
>CALMRA010000311.1 GCA_937872065.1 uncultured Eubacteriaceae bacterium
AGCCGTGACCAATCAGTACACGCCGGATTTCAGGAAGATACGGGAGCTGCTGCCGCGTCTCGGGACAGTCCGGATGGTCCAGGGAAACTATTCCCAGTATTCGAGCCGCTACGACAGCTTCAGGGAAGGGACGATGCTTCCGGCCTTCGATCCCGCGGCAGGCGGCGGCGCGTTAGGCGATATCAATATCTATAATATACATATGACAGTGGGGCTGTTCGGCGCTCCCGAAAAGACGACCTATTATCCGAATATGCAGAACGGCTCCGATACCTCGGGCGTTCTTTTGCTCGAATACCCCGGTTTCACAGCCGTTCTGACAGGCGCGAAGGATTCCGATTCGGATCCCTTCTTCATGATACAGGGAGAAGACGGCTGGATCCGTCAGAATACGTCTCCGGGCACCTGCGGCAATTTCAATATTCATCTGAGAAACGGCTGGCACCAGCATTACGATCTGTCGGGAACGACCTTCCGGATGATTCCGGAATGGGAAGCCTTTATCGACGGCGCAGGCAGGAACCGCGCCCTGCATCTTCATATGAAATCTCATACGCTGGACGTGATGCGCGTACTCGACGAAGCCAGAGCGAGCGCGGGAATTTTACCAGCAGAGGAGACCGACCCGTTTGTATCGTGACGGATCCGAAAAGCTGATATTAATCCCGGCGTCTGCGGCGGAGCTTATGGCCTCGCAGCCTGTCGCTTCAAGCGAGATCCTGGCCCGGTCGGGATGGCGGCACGGTCCGTCCTCAGGACATTCGTCACACAGCTGACAGCGTCCGGCATTGAATGAGAATGCCAGCGGACAGTTTTCACTCATCAGGAACTGTTCTGCTGCGAGCAGCGTCCTGTGTATTTCCAGGTTTGATTCGCGCAGCGTTTTGTCCGTGTCTTCGCCGTTCAGCTCGAATTCCTTCCAGATGAACGCGCCGTTGTCCGATTCGAGAATCGCCTTCTCGAGATCCAGCTTATCCGGCAGGTTTCCCGGGCAGCGCAGGCATTTCGAATAATCGGGACAGTAGAAACATTTGAGCCTGACCCGGTCGGAGAATGACAGGTCCTGTGGGTCGATAAAAGTGATATGGAGGGAAGGATCGCGCTCTTTCAGAAATTCTTTCAGTTTGTTTTTCGTTAAAGACATGACAGCTCCTCAACAATCGTGGTATTTTATTTATAATGTAGGTATATCATTATATAAGTACGACTTCAATAAAGCCCGAAACAGTCTGATTGATTAACCCGGTGAACAACCGGCGGCAGTCTGACTGAGACATTCAGAAGGAGGGATTCATATGAAAATTGACCACATTTCTATGTTTGCTACAAGACCGGAAGAAGTGAAATCCTTCTATGAGAAGTATTTCGGGGCTCAGCCGGAAAAGTCCTTTAAAGATGAAGAAACAGGACTACAGGCTTATAATATGGTTTTTGACGACGGCGCGAAGCTTGAGATCATCAACCGGCCGGAAATCCAGAAAATGATGAAGAATCATATCGATCTCGGCTATATCCGTCTCGGATTTGAAATGGACAGTAGAGAAGCGGTGGATGAGCTTGCTCAGAGACTCGAAAAAGACGGCTTTACGATCAAACAGAAACCGTCCGGACGTGAAGACGGTCAGTATGACTGCATCATACTGGATCCTGATGATAATCAGATCGTCCTGATCGCGTAGAATTCGATCATATTATCTTCAAAAATGCACAAGGACCGTGCTGACGGGTTTAGATCCGACAGCACGGTCTTTTATTTGCAACAATTTGGCGGTCATTGTATACAGTATTGCGATCGGTTTGACAGTCCTGTAAGGCTTAAAGTATAATTTAGTGAGTTAAAGCATTAAGAGAGGAGTTCTATGTCTGCTAATTCAATTGCGATTTTTGCGGCTTTCGCAGCCTATCTGATCTTCATGATCGTGATCGGCTATATCTATATGAAAAAAACCGCCAATTCCGAAGACTATTTTCTCGGAGGACGAAATCTGAACGGATGGGTAGCGGCGCTGTCTGCGCAGGCTTCCGATATGTCATCATGGCTGCTGATGGGGCTGCCCGGAACGGTCTACGCATTCGGAACGGGACAGATCTGGATTGCAGTCGGTCTGCTGATCGGCACCATTGCCAACTGGATTTTTGTCTCCGACAGACTTCGTTCCTATACGATCCGCGTCGACGCACTGACAATTCCTGAATATTATGAAAAACGCTTTCACGACGAGAAACGCGTTCTGCTCCTGTTATCATCACTCGTTATTGCGATCTTCTTTCTCGTCTATACGGCTTCCGCGTTTACTGCCGGAGGCAAGCTGTTTACATCTGTATTCGGTCTGGATTACCATATGGCCCTGACAATCGGCGTAGTCGTTATTCTGTCCTATACGTTTATGGGCGGATTTATGGCGGTCTGCGTTACCGACTTTGTCCAGGGATCGATGATGTTTCTGTGTCTGCTTATCGTTCCGATACTGGCATGGAATCTTATCGGCGACAGCTCGACCATCATGGCGAATCTGAATGCATCCGGCGTAACCGGCGGAGCGGCAACCTTCCTGAATCCGCTTACTACAGAGGGTACGCCCATAACATTCACCGAGATTATTTCGCAGCTGGCCTGGGGACTCGGCTATTTCGGAATGCCTCATATCCTCGTCCGTTTTATGGCGGTCAAGGATAAGCACGAACTGAAAAAATCCAAGATTATCGCCATCGTCTGGGTCGTCATTTCCCTTGCGCTGGCCTGCCTGGTGGGCGTTATCGGACGCGCATATCTGTATCCGGAAATTCTCGGAACGACTACAAACATCTCGGTTGAAAATGTCTTTATCGAAATGATCCAGAAGATCTTCACACAGGAATACAATCTCGCGTTCCTGGGCGGACTCTTCCTGTGCGGAATCCTCGCGGCGATCATGTCCACTGCGGACTCGCAGCTGCTCGTAACCGCGTCGTCCATTTCATCGGATATTTACCAGAACTTTATCAACCAGCAGGCGTCGGAAAAGAAGGTTCTGATGCTCTCGAGAGTTGCCGTTCTCGTCATTTCAGCGCTGGCGCTGTGGATCGCATGGGATCCGAACAACAGTATCATGGGACTCGTTTCCAACGCATGGTCGGGGCTGGGCTCCGCCTTCGGACCGATCACGCTGCTTTCGCTGTACTGGAAGCGTACGAATCTTCCGGGCGCTATCGCAGGCATCGTCTCAGGCGGTCTCACCGTTCTGATCTGGGACTATATCCCGTTTATCGGTGGAGAAACTCTGGGTACGGTTACCGGCCTGTACTCACTGGTACCGGGCTTTGCGATAAGCTGTCTGTGCATCGTCATCTTCAGCCTGAGCACCGCGGCGCCGTCCGAGGAAATGCTCGAAGAGTTCCACTCGGTCGAATAAACTGAAATACGCAATATAAAAAGAGCCCTCGGGCTCTTTTTATATTTATGGGATAATAAGGCTGTACTGTATCAAAATTTATCAGATAACGGCATGAAATGCGATAAAAAGCAGAAAACCGATCCCGACTGCTGCGACAGCGATGGAAATCCACATCGTAAAGGTATATATACTGGGAGGCTTTTTCATTTTTATTTGCCTTTCTTCTTCTCGTTATATTTACATTATTCTAACACAGGGAAAATTATGGAAAAACACACCGATCCTAAAACGAAAAAGATGCTTTTTCAGCTTGTTGCGTTCGCACTGATCCTCGGAGCGGCGCTGCTCTATTTTAAAGACGTATTCGGCTGGGTGAGCTGGGTATGGGAAATCTTCCTGCCGCTTATCTTCGGCTGCTGTATCGCTTTTATTCTGAACCTGCCGATGAACTGGCTTGAAACAAAGGTTTATACGAAGGAGCGGTTCAAGGGAAAGGCGGCGGGAGCGCGCCGTCCGCTGGCAATTCTGACGACCGTACTTATTCTGCTCCTGATTGTTGTCGGGGTAATCTGGGTTATCGTTCCGCAGCTGTCCAATTCGCTCAAAATGCTCGGCGAGAGCATTCCCGGGACAATCACGAAGCTTACCATATGGCTGGATGAGCTTGCAGTCAAATATCCCCAGCTGCAGGGAACGGTCGATTCGATTACCGGGTCCTCTGCTGAGGTGGGCCAGAATCTGACGGATTATCTGAAAAACGGTCTCGGCGAGACGCTTACGACCACATATACTGCTGCGATGAGCGTTCTCGGACAGGTTCTGACGTTCTTTATCGGCTTCATGTTTTCGTTTTATATCCTCGGAGCAAAGGAAAAGCTGGGCCGGCAGAACCGCGAGCTGCTGTATTCGATGTTCAGCGAGAAGACAGCCAACAGAATTCTGTACATCTGCCATCTGACCTACAATTCGTTTCAGGCCTTCGTTTACGGACAGTGCATGGAAGCGCTGGTTCTGTTCGCGATGTATGTCGCTGTGGCGCTCATCTTCCGGCTGCCGTATTCGATGATGATTGCGGTAATGATCGGCGTGCTTTCGCTGATTCCGCTGTTCGGCGCATGGATCGGGTGGGGGATCGGCTGTATTCTGATCGCCACGGTAAACCCGGCGCAGGTCATTACGTTCTCGCTTATTTTCTTCATCATCTCGCAGATCGAAGGCAACTTCATCTATCCGAATATTGTCGGAACCAGAATGGATTTTCCGGGGATCTGGGTTCTTGCGGCCGTTACGGTCGGAGGCAATATGATGGGCATTATCGGGATGATCATCGCCGTTCCGATCGCGGCCGTAGTCTATACGCTTATCAAGATCTGGAAGAACAACCGCCTTGCGGATAAAAATATTCCGCCGGAAACGTATCTGAAAGCGCCTGACTGGAGCGAATACGATGCGGGAAAAGAATTTGCGGAAGCAGAGGCTAAGTTAAAGAAGAAGCCCGTCGATTAAATACCGGGCATTTATTATGGCAGTGAGGAGAGAAGAATGATTCAAATGGTACCCGTAATGACTCAGGAAGATATTGTAGATTTGTCGGAGCTGGCCGGAGAAATCTGGCGCGAGTTTTTCCCGGGAATTATTACGAAAGAACAGGTAGAATATATGCTCGATATGTTTCTTTCGCCTGAAGCGCTGAAGGAACAGATCGAAGCAGGGACAGAAGCGTTTTTTATCGAAGACGAGGACGGAAACGATATCGGATTTACAGTGGTACGTCCGGATTATGAAGACGGAAGACTGTTTCTGTCAAAAATATATCTGAAACAGAGTGAACGCGGGAAAGGCCGATCGACCCAGGCGATGAATTTTCTTGAAGCGCTGACGTTTGCGAGAGGACTGGACAAGATCTGGCTTACGGTTAACAGAAATAATGACACGGCTATTCCGGTTTATAAGCACCGCGGCTTCCAGGTGATCGAAGAAAAAGCCGGCGATATCGGAGAAGGCTACGTTATGGACGACTATATTATGGAACTTGATCTGAGAAATCCTGTCGAAGCTGTATAAGAGCTCGTATCCTGATTTCATCAAAAGAGTTTAATGATATAATATAGTTCACATTTGATAATTAACGGAGGTCGCTATGCAGCTGGTACTCATCAGACACGGAGAAAGTGTCTGGAACAAAGAAAATCTGTTTACAGGATGGACGGACGTAGATCTGTCCGAAACCGGTGTTGAAGAAGCCAAAACGGCGGGCAAACTTCTGATGGACGCCGACTTTGACTTTGACATCTGCTATACTTCTTACCTGAAGCGGGCGATCAGCACGCTCAATAACGTGCTTAAGGTAATGGACCGTGAATGGCTGCCGGTTTACAAGAGCTGGAAGCTTAACGAAAAGAGCTACGGAGCTCTGCAGGGACTCAACAAAGCGGAAACTGCCGCGAAATACGGTGACGATCAGGTTCTGATGTGGCGTCGTTCCTATACGGTACAGCCGCCGGCCATCGAACTGGACGACCCGAGAAATCCGCGCACCCAGGAACAGTATCGTGCGGTAAAGGACAAGGAACAGCTGCCGCTCACAGAAGCTCTGTGTGATACGGTCGCGCGTGTTATCCCGTACTTTGAAGAAGAAATCAAGCCGCAGATGAAAGCGGGCAAGCGTGTCATTATCGCTGCTCACGGCAATTCGCTGCGCGCACTGGTGAAATACCTGGACAATATGACGGATGAAGAAATCATCAGCCTGAATATTCCGACGGGTGTTCCGCTGGTTTACGACCTGACCGACGACTTCAAGGTTCAGGATAAGTATTATCTGGGCGACCAGGATGCAATCGCCGCGAAGATGAATGCGGTTGCGAATCAGGGCAAAGCAAAATAAGCGATACCGAAAAGACGGCCGAAAGGCCGTCTTTTTTTATCTCAATTTTACTATCCGTGATAGATTCTTTTTGAGTCATAATAGCAGGATTCAGTATTGACCAATATGCGTACAGGCTGTATAATACCTGCTTAATTAAGCAAAATACAGATTCAATTCATTTGTTAATAAGTTTGGGTTAATAAGTAAAGGAGAAAAATGCAGGAAGTAAAATCACCGAAAAGACCGATGATGTATTATTATCTGATCGCAGTTCTGATCATGATACTGCTTAACAGCGTCGTAGGTTCGGTTACACAGAATGCTGCAGTTGAAACGGTCGATTACAGCACATTTATGAGTTCGATCGAGAATAAGACTATCGACAAGGTCGATATCAGCGACGATAAGATACAGTATACGGAAAAAGGCAGCTCACAGGTCTATCAGACGGGCGTCATGGACGATTCCGGTCTGACCCAGCGTCTGTACGATGCGGGAGCGACGTTTACGAAGGAAATCACGACCACCGTTTCTCCGTGGATCTCGACGATCGTCTACTGGATCGTAATGATCGTGATATTCTCGGTGCTCGGCAATATAATCCGAAAGCGGATGATGAGCCAGGGTGTGGGCAGCAATGCGATGAGCTTCGGAATGGGCAAGAGCAACGCGAAGATTTACGTCCCGTCCGAAGAGGGAATCCGGTTCACGGATGTGGCAGGCGAAGATGAGGCAAAAGAAAATCTGTCTGAAATCGTCGATTACCTGCATGATCCGAACAAATACGCGTCCATCGGCGCGTCGATGCCGAAGGGTGTCCTGCTCGTAGGTCCTCCCGGAACCGGGAAGACGATGCTGGCCAAAGCGGTTGCCGGCGAAGCTAACGTCCCGTTCTTTTCGATGTCAGGTTCGGAATTTGTCGAAATGTTTGTCGGCATGGGCGCATCCAAGGTCCGTGACCTGTTTAAGCAGGCTAAAGAAAAAGCTCCGTGTATCGTGTTTATCGATGAAATAGACGCGATCGGGAAGAAACGCGACGGCCAGATCTCCGGAAATGACGAACGTGAACAGACGCTGAATCAGCTGCTCACCGAAATGGACGGCTTTGAAGGCAATAACGGGGTCATTATCCTGGCAGCGACGAACCGTCCGGATTCTCTCGACCCGGCGCTGACTCGTCCGGGACGTTTTGACAGACGGGTTCCAGTCGAGCTTCCGGATCTGAAGGGCCGCCAGGAGATCCTGGAGGTTCATGCGAAGAAAATCAAGACTGCTCCGAATGTCGACTATCACGCCATCGCGCGGATGGCCGCAGGCGCCTCTGGCGCGGAGCTGGCCAATATTATCAACGAAGGCGCGCTGCGGGCTGTCCGTGACGGACGCAGCTGTGCGGAACAGGCGGACCTCGAAGAGAGCGTCGAAGTCGTTATCGCCGGTTATCAGAAAAAGAACGCGATCCTGTCAGACAAGGAAAAACGGACTGTCGCGTGCCACGAAATCGGTCATGCGCTCGTAGCGGCGAAGCAGAGTCATTCCGCCCCTGTTACGAAGATCACCATTATTCCGAGAACCTCCGGCGCGCTGGGCTACACGATGCAGGTCGAGGAAGCGGACAAATACCTGCTGTCTAAAGAAGAGATCGAAAACAAGATCATGACGCTTACAGCAGGCCGTGCGGCGGAAGAGGAAATGTTCGGAGAGATCACGACAGGCGCGGCCAACGATATCGAACAGGCGACGCGTCTGGCTCGTACAATGATCACCCGCTACGGTATGAGTGAAGACTTCGGCATGGTCGCGATGGAAACTGTCACAAATCAGTATCTCGGCGGCGACTCTTCGCTTACGTGCTCGATGGATACGCAGAAGCTTATCGACGCGAAGGTCGTGGAGCTCGTGAACAGACAGCATAAAGCGGCGCGCAGGATCCTCGCTGAAAACCGTGCGAAGCTCGAAGAGCTGACGCAGTACCTGTACGAGAACGAAACGATCACCGGCGAAGAATTTATGCAGATTCTGAACGCGCCCCTTAAGACCGGAGATAACGGACAGGATGGGGCGAAGAGAGCGGATTCACCGGAGATGACGGACGGCCCGAATGCCCGGGAAGCCGGCGAACCTGCAGAACAGACATCAGACGAACAGAGTGAATAATCAGGCTCATAAAAAAAGACCCGTACGGGTCTTTTTTTGTTTACCTGTTTTCGGACAGCTTGATTATCTGACACAGCAGCTCCGCCGTTCCGTTAATTCCAAGGTACGAGGAATCGATGCAGAAATCATAGTTTACAGGATTGCCGTATTCACGGCCTGTATAATAGTTGTAATAATTTCGACGCTGTTTGTCTTTTTTGCGCATCGCGGCTTCGGCTTCCTTGCGTGTGAAGCCTTCGGTCTGGATAAGCCGCTGAATTCTGTAGGGTTCCGGACCGTAGATGAAGAAGCTGACGATATTGACGTCTGCGATGTCTTCAAGAACGGCGTCTGCGAGACGTCCGACAAAGACGCAGTTTTCCTTCTGAGCGGCTTCCTGGATAATTTCCGACTGTATGCGGAACATGCGTTCAGGACCCGACTGACTGATGAGTCCTGGATAAGTCCCCGAGGACAGAGGCGTGTAGAGCCACGGATTGACTGCTTTTTCGTCGGCATCCTCTGCGGCGGAGATAGACAGCTCTCCCTTTTCAACTGCAAGGTTTACGAGAGCGCTGTCGTAAAACGAGTAGCCCAGCTTGTCGGAAACGAGTTCTCCAATTGCATGCCCTCCGCTCCCGAACTGACGGTCGATACATATCGCTCTTGTAGTCATTAAAAACTCCTTTCCGTACCAGTAATCAGAAACGTTAAAACGTTTTCTATACAGTCAGTGTACCACGTTTTTGTATCGATATTCAGCTAAAATATTGCACCGATTTCTAAGAAAAACATAAGAAACGTTACGATTAGTTTTTCTTAAACATCTTCTGAATAAATTTTCGTTGCGAAAAAACGAGTTCGATATAAAATCCTGCAGTTAAATGATAAAATTGTAATTAATTTAGAAAGGAGTCAGATTCAGATATGGAACAAACAATTCGTTTTGATTATACTCCCGCACTCGAGTTCATCGCACAGCGCGAAGTGGACAGAATAGGTCAGCAGGCAGATGATGCCCGCAAGGAGCTTCTCTCGAGGGAAGGTCTCGGCAACGACTACCTCGGATGGATCGATCTTCCGATTGACTACGACAAGGAAGAATTCGCGAAGATCAAGGAAGCTGCAGCGAAGATTCGCAGCGATTCCGAAGTCCTGATCGTTATCGGTATCGGCGGTTCATACCTCGGCGCCCGTGCTGCGATCGAATTCCTGACACCCAGCTTTAACAACCAGCTCACTAAGGAACAGCGCGGCGGTGCTCCTGAAGTTTATTTCGCGGGCAACAGCATTTCTGGCTCCTACCTCGAAGATCTGATCAATGTGGTCGGCGACCGTGATTTCTCGGTTAACGTAATTTCGAAATCCGGCACGACGACAGAACCTGCGATCGCTTTCCGTATCTTCAAAAAAATGCTCGAAAAGAAATACGGCGCGGAAGGCGCAGCCAAGCGTATCTATTCGACAACCGATAAGGCGCGCGGAGCGCTCAAGACGCTGTCTGATGCGGAAGGCTTCGAAACCTTCGTAATTCCGGACGATGTCGGCGGACGTTTCACGGTCCTGACTCCTGTCGGACTGCTCCCGATCGCCGCTGCAGGCGGAGATATCGACGCGCTGATGGCAGGTGCTGCCGCACAGCGTCTGATCTCACTGGAAAAGCCGTTTGCTGAAAACCCGTCGCTGCAGTACGCTGCAGTCAGACAGCTCATGCTTCGCCGCGGCAAGGATATCGAAGTCCTCGTAGACTACGAACCGTCGCTTCATTACATCGCGGAATGGTGGAAGCAGCTGTACGGCGAATCTGAAGGCAAGGACGGCAGAGGTCTGTATCCGAGCAGCGTCGATTTTTCGACGGACCTGCATTCCATGGGTCAGTTCATTCAGGACGGCGCCCGTATCATGTTCGAAACCGTGCTTAATGTTGAAAAGCCGCCGAAGGATGCCGTAATCGAAGAAGAACCGGTCGACATCGACGGGATCAACTATCTGGCGGGCAAGAGCTTTGACTTTGTCAACAAGAACGCGATGAAGGGTACGCGTCTCGCGCATACCGACGGACAGGTTCCGAATCTGATCGTCGATATTCCGGGCCAGGATGCCTTCTCACTGGGCAGTCTGTTCTATTTCTTCGAATTTGCAGTCGGTATCTCCGGCTACATGCTGGGCATCAATCCGTTTAACCAGCCGGGCGTTGAAGATTACAAGACAAACATGTTCGCGCTTCTCGGAAAACCGGGTTATGAAGAAAAAGCGGAAGAACTGCTGAAGAGACTCTAAGATTTTAAAATGACAGAAAAGACGCCTGCGGGCGTCTTTTTTGCGCCCGTTATTTTGACACGGTTTTCATATGCAGCCTGTGCGCCGCCTTAATTTCATAATGTTATATTGTATACAAGGAAGGCGTTGAAACGCGGAAGTGTATGCGTCTAAAGAGAGGCAGAAATGAAATTTTCACAGCAGTGCGGGACGAGAGATCTGGAATTCGAATATCCGGACAAGCATGTATTGGGGGTTCTTGAATCAAATCCGGTGGAGCTGCCGGGCGGGACGCCTGAGGAGCTGATCCGCCGGGCGCTGGATGAGCCCGTCGGAAGTCCGAAGCTCGGCGAGATTGTAAATCCGGGAGAAACGGTCGCGGTGATCGTTCCCGACATCACCCGCGCATGGCAGTCCATCGACGTGTACACGCCTGTTATTATCGAAGAACTGGAAAAAGCGGGGATTCGGGACGAAGATATCACGATTATCTCCGCAACCGGAACCCACCGCAGACAGTCGGAAGAGGAGCACAGAAAGCTGGTCTCCGACGCTGTATACGACAGAATCAAGGTGGTCGATCACGTCTGCACAGACGCGGACATGCACGTTCAGATCGGAACGACCTCGCGGGGAACACCCGTGCTCATCGACAGGCGCGCGGCCGAAGCGGACCGGATCATCCTGACCGGAGCCGTCGTCTATCATTTTCTCGCCGGCTTCGGAGGAGGCAGAAAGATGATCCTGCCGGGAATATCGGCCCGGGAAACGATTATGAAAAACCACAGTCTCGCTCTCAATCCGGGCATGGGCAGCGGCAGCAATCCGAAGGTACGAAGCGGCAATATGAACGATACCAATCCGTTCCATGCGGATATGCTCGAAGCAGCGAAGATGGCGCATCCGGACTTTCTGTTCAACGTCGTCGCAGACAGTGATTTTAATATTATTAAATGCTTCGCGGGAGACTTCGAAAAGGCTCACACTGAAGGCGCGGAACTCGTGGACCGGAAGGACGGCGTCAGGCTTCCCTGCCGGAGTGATGTGACAATCGCGACCGCCGGGTGATTTCCGAAGGATATCAATTTCTATCAGACGTCGAAGACCTTTTTCAACACGGTCGCGGCGACGAAAAAGGGCGGCACGATGATCGTCGTTTCCGCCTGCAGCGAGGGTCTCGGGGACAAGGATCTCGAGCATATTCTGTGCGATTTTGACAACATGAAGGATCGTGAAAAGGCGGTCAGAGATAATTTCTCAATCGGAGGATTTGTCGGATTTCAGGCGGCAGAAGCTGCAGAGAATTTCAATTTTATTCTTGTAACGGAAATGGACGAAAAGCCCTTTGCGTCGTCGAAGATCCATGTCGTCCGGGATATTGAGGAAGCGCTGGCGCTGACCCGCAGTCTCACGGGATCTGACGAGCTCGACGCGTGGATCATGCCCCACGGGGCGAATACGATGCCCAAGATAGCGGGCGAATGCTGACATCAGAATCAAATATAGACCGTTCAATATCGGAATCATCAGAGCCGGCAGCAGGTATGTAGGATAGATACGACGGCAATTTTACGCAGATCACAAATTTTGTGCTCTGCGTTTTTTTATTTCTCTTTAGAATTTATCTCCATATACCTTTATGTCTCCTGATCTGCATAAAAAACTACGTAGGTCACAAAATGATAAAAAAGCGGCCTCAGATGACTATTCGATGAAGTTTTCAAAGATCGTATAATTATAGAAAAGTTTGGAAAAAGACTGCATGAAAACGTTGTATTCTCAATGGATGCGATATAAATGACGTTTTAGTACTGACTGATAACCGTGTGAAAGAAGGAAGGAAAAGGGAAAGATGCGCTGGGAAAACGAAGGAAACGGAAGCCCGGGCGCGTTATACGACAGCGGCGATAGCCGGTGGGATTATGCTCCTGTCAGACGATTTTTCAAATGAACTTTCCAGAGAAAGGGCGGAAAAATTTACAGCCAACAGGGAGATCAATCGTATCGCGTCCAGCGGAATCCCGTTTCGGCCAGTTGAATCGGCTGGCGGTTCCAGCGGTCATGTTTTTACAGCCGTAATCGACGACAGGCCCTATGCGGCAATGTTTAACTGGAACGAGACATCTGCCGACATTGCGGCAGTCTGTGAACGGGCACAGATCCCGGAAGGGACCTACCGTGATTTATGGACAGGCAGAACTGTCAGCACTGAACAGGGCAGTCTGATCTGGCGTTTCGAGGATACGGATGCAGCGCTGCTTGAATTTATTCATGAATGATTTTCGGGAGGATCAGATGATTGACAAAACGTGGGCGCGGGAATTCAGAACGCGGCTTGAACGAAACTACGACGAGATGAAATGGCTCTACTGCGAGCTCTATCATAACGATGAGAATGCCTTCGATTATTTCTGTACAATGCTTTATGATTATTACTCACAGCGAAACTATAATCTGAAGAAACTGGACAGGGCGCGCATGCAGGATCCGGACTGGTACAACGGAAACGACATGCTCGGAATGATGATGTACACAAATGCGTTCGCAGGGAATCTGAAAGGCGTACAGGAGCATCTCGATTATATCGAAGAGTGCGGCGTCAACTATCTTCATCTCATGCCGCTTCTCCAGAGTCCGAAGGGACGATCCGACGGCGGTTATGCCGTTTCAGATTTCCGCAGGGTCGAGCCTGAGCTCGGAACAATGGAGGATCTGGCTTTACTGTCGGATAAATGCCATCGAAGAGGTATGAGCGTGTGTCTGGATTTTGTCATGAATCATACGTCCGAGGATCATGAATGGGCGAAACGTGCAAGAGCAGGCGAAAAGGAATATCAGGATCGTTACTTCTTTTACGATAGCTGGGATATTCCGAATCAGTTCGAAGAGACTGTCCCGCAGGTCTTCCCGCAGACAGCGCCCGGCAATTTTACGTGGTGCAACGAAGCTCAAAAAGTTGTCATGACGACTTTTTATCCGTATCAGTGGGACCTGAACTATCAGAATCCGACTGTCTTTAACGATATGACGGCCGATATGCTCAATCTATGCAACCACGGTATCGATGTGATCCGTCTGGATGCGGTTCCGTATATCTGGAAAACACAGGGGACGACCTGCCGCAATCTCCCGGAGGTGCATACGCTTGTCAGACTGATGCGAATGGCTTCCGAAATCGTCTGTCCCGGGACGCTGCTTCTCGGCGAGGTTGTCATGGAGCCGTCCAAGGTAGTCCCTTATTTCGGGACCCTGGACAAGCCGGAATGCCATATGCTTTATAACGTGACGACGATGGCTTCGACCTGGCATACGGTCGCGACTCACGATGTACGCCTGCTGCGACATCAGCTGGATGCAGTCTATGCGCTTCCAAAGGTGTATTCGTTCCTCAATTATCTGAGATGTCACGACGATATCGGCTGGGGACTGGATTACG
>CALMRA010000312.1 GCA_937872065.1 uncultured Eubacteriaceae bacterium
ATTTGCGTAAGTCTTTTTCGCGGCGAAAAGCTGTCGCTTTTCCTGCCGCTCTACAAAAACAAAATACGTTTTTGTAAAAGACTTTAAAGATGTTCGTGACCATCCATCTATAAAAAACTAGGGACCCTTGATTTACTATGTTCATTTCAGGCGGCAGTCACGGACTGCCGCTTTTTTATTGCAGTTTTTACGGAGAGAATATGAACGAAACACGTAAGATTATCATCGACTGCGACCCTGGAATTGACGATGCGCTGGCGCTGCTGCTGGCGTTAAAGTCGCCTGAGGTCGAGGTGCTGGGCGTCACGACGACGGCCGGCAATACGACGCTGGCGCAGTCTACGGACAATGCCGCGAAGGTACTGGAGCTTGCGGGACGTCAGGATGTTCCGATTTACAGGGGGTCCGACAGACCGCTGGTGATTACCGGGCGGGGGGCGGAGGATACCCACGGTTCCGACGGTCTCGGGGATATCGGACTGCAGAAGTCTGAGATCCAGATTCACGACGGCGCTGTGGACTTTATTCTCAATACGCTTCGGGAGCATCCGGCAGGGGACGTTTCGGTCATTGCGATCGGACCGCTGTCCAATATCGCGAGAGCGCTGCGCAGGGATCCTGAGACGATGCGGCGGATGAAGGAGCTTATGATTATGGGCGGGGCCTATAAGAGTCACGGCAACTGTACGCTGGTTGCAGAGTTCAACGTCTGGTTCGATCCCCATGCTGCCGCGGAGGTATTCGAGAACCTCGGACGGCCTATCACGATGACGGGGCTGGATGTGACGAGACAGGTGGTCATGACACCGAATCTGCTGCAGATGATCCGAAGCTTCGACAATCCGCTGGGAATGACGATTCACGATATGATGCAGTTCTACCAGGATTTTCACTGGAAGGCGGAGAGGACGCTGGGATGCGTCGTCAACGATCCGCTGGCAATAGCGGCGTTTATCAGACCGGAGCTTGTCCGGGGTGATGAGCTGTATTTTAAGGTCGTAACAGAGGGAGACGCGGAAGGAATGACGATGGGGGACCCCCAGGGGATTCTCGGGAAGGCTCCGAATG
>CALMRA010000313.1 GCA_937872065.1 uncultured Eubacteriaceae bacterium
AACTCAGCTCCGAAGAGATTCACCAGGGGATCAGAAGCGGCGTTCTCGACCGCGAACTGCTGCCGGTACTGTGTACCTCCGCTTCGCAGAATATCGGTGTTGAAACGCTGGAAAATATGATCATCGAGTATATGCCGTCGCCGGAAGACAGCAAGCCGGCTGTCGGACGCGATCCTCGTGACCAGAAGGAAATCGAACGCAGCGCGACCGAAGAAGAACCGTTCTCGGCGCTGATCTTTAAGACTGTCGTCGACCCGTACGTCGGCAAGCTGTCTATCTTTAAGGTTCTTTCCGGGGATCTGATCGCAGGATCGGATATCTACAACTCGACGCAGGATCTGAAGGAAAAAGCCAACCATATTTACGTTCTGCGCGGCAACAAGCAGATCGAAGTTGAAAAGCTCACAGCGGGCGATATCGGCGCGTTCTCGAAGCTCAGCAAGACGGTTACGGGGGATACGCTGTGCGATCAGAAGCATCCGATCATATATGACAAGACCGAGCTGCCGAAGCCGGTTATTTCAGTCGCCATCGAACCGAAGTCAAAATCCGACGTAGACAAGCTGTCGACAGGTCTCCATCGTCTCATCGAAGAAGATCCGACGATGACCTTCTACCGCAATCCGGAAACGAAGCAGACGCTGCTGTCGGGGCTCGGCGAAATGCATCTTGAAATTGTCTCGAACAAGCTTAAGCAGAAATTCGGCGTCGACGTCCAGCTCGAACCGATGAAGGTTCCCTATCGTGAAACGATCAAGAAGACGGCGCAGGCGCAGGGACGTCATAAGAAACAGTCTGGCGGCGCAGGTCAGTTCGGAGACGTATGGGTCAAGTTTGAACCGGGCGACGATATGAATGACGACTTCCAGTTTATCGATAAGGTTGTCGGCGGCTCCGTGCCGAGAAACTTCATACCTCATGTCGAAAAGGGCCTGACCGACGCGATGCAGGTGGGCGTACTGGCAGGATATCCCGTAACGGGCGTTAAAGCGACGCTGTACGACGGTTCGTATCACCCGGTCGACTCCGACGAAATGTCGTTCAAGATGGCGGCTCATCTGGCTTATAAGAAAGGGATGGCGGAAGCCGGTCCCGTCCTGCTCGAACCGATCTATCAGCTTTCGATCCGTATTCCGGAAGAATATATGGGCGATGTCATGGGAGACCTGAATAAAAAACGCGGCCGTATCCTCGGAATGGAACCTATCGGAAAGGGCAAGCAGCTTATCACGGCCGAAGCGCCGCTGGCGGAGCTGTTCAAGTATGCGACAGAGCTGCGTTCGATGACGCAGGCGCGCGGAGAATTCGAAATGGAATTCACCCGCTACGAAGAAGTTCCGTCTATGATCGCCGACAAGGTCGTCGCGCAGAAACAGAAGGAAAAGGAAGAAGCACACCCGCATAAATAGACTGAATACGCGGTTTTTAAAGGACAGGCTCCGGTCTGTCCTTTTTATTTTAGCGTAATCGTTTTGAATGTCTTCGAGTCTGCATACCGGTCGCTCAGGAACGCGTGAATATGGTAGAATAAATTTCGAACGGTCGCAACATGTCAGCGGGACACAGAAGACCGCTGGAGGGTTATAAAATGGACAACAGACCGATCGGAGTTCTCGATTCGGGTGTCGGAGGATTTACGGTCCTGCAGGAGCTGCAGGGCTATCTGCCGGACGAACCGACGATATATCTCGGTGATTCGAAACGAATGCCGTACGGCGAAAAAACGAACGATGAGATCGTAGCGTGCGTCAACGCGGATATACGCTTTCTTGAATCGAAGGGCGTCAAGCTGATTCTGCTTGCGTGCAACACAGCCTCTTCGCTGATCGACAGGCTTACCTCGTCGGTACCGCTGTTTTCAATCGTCGAAGCCGGCGTACAGGCAGTCGAAAACAAGGCGAAAACGGGGAATGTGGGGCTTATCGCAACACGGGCAACCGTCAAGAACGGCGTTTACGACAGAATCTCCCGTGAACACGGAGACAGCTTTACGTTCGTTTCCTACGGAACTCCGACACTGGCGCAGGTGATCAACAATCATCCCGGGGAGATCGAAATGCTCCGGAAAAATATAAAGGCGGCGGTGGATCCGATTCTCGAAAAGTGTGAAGTGCGGTACCTGCTTCTCGGATGTACCCATTTTCCGATCGTCTCGGAGACAATTGAAAAGATGTATCCGCAGCTCGAGCTTATCAACCCGGCGGAGCAGCAGAGCAGAATCCTCGCCCGCTACCTGAAGGAGCATGATCTGGAGGGAACCGGCAGGCAGAGCAGCGTTTATATAACAGGCTCGTCGCGGGATTACTTTCTGAGCCGCAGGATGCTGGACGAACTGCAGATTTACTACGAATCTATGGAACTGGCGCGTCTGGATATTGACGGGCCGGTCAGTCAGGAAATGGAAATATAATGGAAAACGAAAAGAAACAGACAGCATACAGCGCGATACAGCCGTCGGGCACCTTTACGATCGGCAATTATTACGGAGCCCTGAAAAACTGGGTTACGCTGCAGGACGAATTCGACTGTATTTTCTGCGTGGCGAATCTTCACGCGATCACGGTGCCCCAGGTTCCGGCGGAGCTCAGACAGCGCACCTACGAAGCCTACGCGCTTCTGCTCGCGATGGGGATCGATCCGGAACGGTCGCTGGTCTACGTGCAGTCCCAGGTACATCAGCATGCGGAGCTCTCATGGATCCTCAATAATTTTACGTATATGGGCGAGCTTTCAAGAATGACTCAGTATAAGGACAAGTCCCAGAAGCAGGGTAAAAATATCCGTGTCGGACTTTTCGACTATCCGGTTCTGATGGCGGCCGACATTCTGCTGTATCAGTCGGATATCGTGCCCATCGGCGCGGATCAGAAGCAGCATGTCGAAATCTGCAGAGACATCGCGGAACGCTTCAATTCCACATTCAGCCCGACTTTTACAGTTCCGGAACCCTATTTCGGGACAGCCGGCGCCAGGATAAAAAGTCTTCAGGAACCTGAAAAGAAGATGTCGAAATCGGATCAGAATGTCAACGCGTTCGTCTCGATGCTCGACGATAAGGATACGATGATCCGCAAATTCAAGCGCGCGGTCACAGATTCGCTGGCCCAGGTCAAATACGATCCGGAAAATCAGCCGGGGGTCTCGAATCTCCTCGAGATCTACAGCTGCGCGGCGGGGACAACGATCGAAGAAGCCGTCGCCGAGTTCGACGGAAAAGGCTACGGCGATTTCAAGCTGGCAGTCGGAGAAACTGTCGCCGACGCGCTGATGCCTGTTCAGGACGAATTCAGGCGCCTGCTGTCCGACAAGAAGCAGCTTGACGAGATGATGCGCGATAACAGTGAAAAAGCGGCTTATATCGCCGAAAAAACGCTGCGCAAGGTCAAGAGAAAAGTCGGACTGCTCTGACCGGACTGTTCTGATCGGACGTATTATAAAGAGAGACGGGGCGAAAACGTCCCGTCTTCCGGGTAATAATGATAAATATAAAATTAGAAAGGGCCGCTTTCAGCGGCTTTTTGTGTACCTGAAATGGGAATTGAAATAATCAGGAGCAGGATGGCATGCGGAACCGCGCCGGCGGAGAACGAGGTTCTGGAACGCTTTGTCAAAGCCTACGATAAAGCGTCGCCGGCAGGAAAACGCAGGCTTATCGTCCTGGTTCCTCAGCAGATGAATCTTGAGACGGAACGAAGGCTTATCGAAATGACGGGCGGAAAGGGGCTGTTCGGCGCGGAGGTGCTGAGCTTCTCCCGTATGACATACCGTCTTCTCTCCGAACACGGCGCAGAGCGTCTGCCTGTTCTGGACGCCCACGGTCGTGTCATGCTGGTTCAGAAAGCCGTATCGGACGTGGGCGGAGATCTCAGTGTTTATCAGAACAGCTGCAGACGTGCCGGTTTTGCAACGGAAGCGGCCCGGCAGATCGCAGATTTCAGAGAAAACGATCTCACTCCGGAGCAGATTTCCGGCGCCTTAACGGACAGTGCAGGTTCTCTTCTCGAGAAAAAGCTCGGGGATCTCGGAACCATCTATCAGAGATATCTTGAGCTCCTCGGAGAAGACCGAACGGACGAAGAAGGCAGGAAACGCCAGGCAGCGCGGCTTGCCGGAAAATCGGAGTTTTTCAGAGACGCGCAGATCTTTGTCGTCGGCTTTTCGACCCTTTCGGCTGCGGATACCGAGATTCTGATGGCGCTGGCGAAGCGGGCGGAAAGTGTGACAATCGGAATGGTTACGGACCCGGATCCTTATGCGCTGGATGCGTCGGTTTTCGAGTCTGTGAACCGGTATAACGAACAGCTTGCCGGCAGGGCTTTCCGGGAAGGCGTACCGGTGAGCGTCAGGGAGCTGCCGCTTCCCGAACCGGACAGCGTTACGGCTAAGGTTGAACAGGGTCTGTTTGCATACAGGCAGGACCCGCAGGGAAGAGCGGGGGACGCCGTAAGCGTGATCAGCTGTGAAGATCCGTGGGACGAGTCTCGACGAATAACGCAGGAAGCCGCGAAGCTGATCCGAAACGGAATGAAGGCCGGAGAGATTGCCGTGCTGATGCCGGACTCGGATCTGTACGGCCCTCTGCTGGCCCGAAGCTTCGATGAATACGGAATACCGTACTTTCTGGACCGGAAGCAGCCTGTTATTCAGTCGGGTTTTGTCGAATCCGTACTGAGCGCAGTGGATGCCGTCCGTACAGGCTGGCGTCAGGAAGAGATATTAAGCTATGCGAAATCGTCGTTTTCAGGCCTGTCCGGCGAGGAGTCTGATATCCTGGAGAATTTCGTTGTCGAGACGGGCGTATCCCGAAGCGACTGGAAGACCGATTTCACATCGGAGAGACTGAAAAAGCGGATTGCGGAGGATGCGGAAAGCATTACGTCCCGGGCAGAACGGATCAGGGTAAAGCTGATGAAGCCCTTCGACGCGCTTGAAACCGCAGGAATGAGCTGCCGTCTTCGCAGCGCTCAGCTCAGAGACTTTCTCGAACGAAACGGATCGCGCGACAGGCTGGATCAGATTCTCGAAGGGCTGGAGCAGCGGGAGGACTATGAAGGCGCCGCGCTGTACCGCCAGAACTGGAATATTCTGCTGGAGGTGCTGCAGCAGATCGACGATTCCCTCGGCGATGAAGTGACGACGCTGCAGGAATATGCGGATATCCTGAAAAACGGACTGGCAACCTATTCGATCGGAATAATCCCGGAAACATCCGACGCCGTTCTGCTCACAGATCTCACGAGAGGAAAGATTCCGTCAGTCAGGGTGCTGATGACTCCCGGCATGAACGAAGGAATTCTTCCGTCATCGAAACAGCCTGCGGGTCTGCTGTCGGAGCAGGAGCTTGAATCGCTGTCGGGAGATCTTGCGGTGCTTGCCTCCGCCAGGCCCGAGCAGGAAGAATATCAGTTTTACAGCGCGATCGCCAGAGCGGAGGAAAAGCTGCTGTTTACGGAAGCGAAAGCGGGAACGAACGGTACGGAACAGCGACCGTCCGTCTATCTGGACAGACTGTTCGCGATGTTCGAGCTGGAGCCGCCGGAAGCGGTGGATGACAGCGCTCTGTGCCTGCCGGGCGCAGTCCTTCCCGAGCTTTCGGTTTATTACGCGGATCTGAGAAAAGGACGTCCGAGACGGCCTTGGCTCGACGCTGCGGCTGCCTGGCTGCAGGAGCATCCCGATACGGAAGACGGCAGGCGCTTTAAGTCTGTCGAGATGGGGAAAAATTTTGTCAGAACGGACGACAGCACGTCGGGTCAGACTGTTCGCGCTCTATATGGCGACGACATGAGGGTGAGCGTATCCAGACTCGAAGAGTTCGCACAGTGTCCGTTTAAACATTACATGGACAGGGGACTCAGACTGACCGAACGCGAACCCTACGAGGTCCGTCCCGCCGACAGCGGAACACTGATCCATTCGTTCTTCGAAAGCTTTCTTCGGGAGCTCGGCTGCGAAAAAGACCGGGAACGGACGCTGTCAGAGCTGGCCGATCCGAAAAATCCGAAGCTGTCGGAATGGATAGACCGGATCTTCGACCGCGAGGCGATCAAAAAATACGAGCCTCGTTTCTTCAGTACGAAATCGTCGGAATACGCCTACAGCAAGCTCAGACGCATGCTTACGGCCGCCGCACGGGTTCAGGTTCGTCAGCTTCAGATCTCCGGATACGAGCCCAAACTGTTCGAGGTGCGCCTGAACGAACCTATCGGCGGCGAAACCGAAGCGGCCGACACCGTTCTTCAGGGACGGATAGACCGGATCGATCTTCGCAGAGACGGGAATGTGGCGGAAGCGGCGGTCGTCGACTATAAAAGCGGCCGGACAGTCACGGCAGGTTACTCTGAGGTTGCGGCCGGACTTGCTCTGCAGCTGCTTATCTATCTGAGCGCCGCCTGTGATCTGCTCGAGCAGAATCTCGATCAGGAAGAGCGCGAAAAAATTCATGAAATCGAACCGGCGGGGGCTTTCTACAGCTATGCGGACCCGGGCCGTCTGTCCGACGGTGAAGAATACAAATCGCTCAGAGATGTCAGACTCAAGGGCTTCGGAGAAACCGGAGCGTCCGCACCGCTCAAGGATCAGGTGCTGGAGCTGGGCTACGACAAGCAGCTCGATAAAGACCAGATCCGTACGCTGCTGTCATTCGTACGGGGAAAGGCGGCGGAGCTTACGCTGCAGATGAGGAACGGCGAGACGTCGATAGCTCCGTCTCAGCAGTCGGATGTACCGGAAGCCTGCCGTTTCTGCTCGTACAGATCTATCTGCAGCTTCGATACCTCATGCGGTGAATTCACGCCTCGCAAGATAGAAAAATATGATAAAAAGAGCTTTTTCGAAAAATTCGGAGCGTCCGACAAAGAATCCTTACCAGAGAACCCGGCAGGAGACAACGGTGAGGCGGAACGAGAAGAACAGAGAGGAGACGGTAAATGAACTGGACTGACGAACAGCTGCAGGCCATATCGGACCGCGGCAGCAATATACTCGTATCGGCGGCCGCAGGCTCCGGTAAAACGGCTCTGCTCACAGAACGGCTCAGCCGTCTCGTTCTAGAGGACGGTGTCGACGTGACGAAGCTGCTTGTCGTGACGTTCACGCGGGCTGCCTCCCGTGAAATGAAGGAGCGCTTCAGAAAGAAGCTGTATGAAGCGCTGGATCAGGCGAACCGGGGAGAGCCGGGACCGATGAGCGCGCAGGAAATCCTGCGTCAGATCGGACGGCTGGATCAGGCGCAGATCTCGACGATGGACGCATTCTGCAGCCGGATCGTTCGAAGCTATTTCCAGCTTACGGGCATAGATCCCGCTTTCAGAATCGCGGGCGAGACGGAAGCTTCTCTGATGCGTACGGAGGCCTGCGAAGAGATCCTCGAGGAGATGTACGATACGGGCAGCGAAGAGCAGAAGCGTCTGTCCGATCTGTACGGACAGAATCGAAGCGACCAGGGACTTAAGGATGCGATATTCAAGCTGATGCGCTTTTTCGAAACGGTACCGGATGTCGCGCAGTGGGAGAAGAACAGTCTGGAAGCTCTTGAGGGCGATCTGTTCGAGACCGCACCCTACAGAGCTCTTGCAGACGCAGTCCGCGCAGACGCACGCACCGCAGCTTCCCAGATCGAACGGGCGCAGCAGATCTGGGAGGAGGAACTGCCGGGGAGCCGGTCGGGGAAATTCCTGACCGACGATCTCGCTTATTATCGAAGCTTTGAAGCAGCTGTCGAACCGGAAGACGTGTTTCGGAACTGTATGGACAAGTCCGGATATACCCGGGCTGCCTACCCCCGCAAGAACGGACTGAGTCCGGAGACTAAAGCGGAGATTTCCGCGATTCGAAACGCCAACAAAGACCGCCTGACAAAATACAGCTTTCTTTCGGGGAAAATAGAAGACGAGACGGAGCATGTCAGGAGAATGCAGTCGGTCCTGTCCGGACTGCTAGAGCTTACGCGCAAGGTTCAGGAACGATACGAAAAGAAAAAGGCCGACGCCGTGATCGCAGATTTTTCGCAGGTATCGAAAGCAGCGCTCAGGGTTCTCGAAAACGACGAGGCGAGAGCCGAGATCACGGACCGGTTCGATTATATTTTCTTTGACGAGTATCAGGATACCAACGATGTTCAGGAAGCGATCATTACGGCAATCGCGAAGGACGACCGGCGTTTCATGGTAGGCGATCTGAAGCAGAGCATCTACCGGTTCAGAAAGGCGGAGCCCGGGATCTTTATCGAGAAATACGACAGATACGATACGAGCGACGACGGAAAGCTGATCCTGCTGAACCGGAATTTTCGTTCGTCGAAAAGCGTCATTGACGGTGTCAACGCGGTCTTCTCGAGGATCATGAGCCGCGGGCTCGGTGATATGGACTACGATGAAAATGCCGCGCTGATTCCGGGGCGCGAAGATATCGAACCGGTCACTCCGGAGCTTCACATCGTTGAATACGACAGGGACCGTTTCGAAGGACAGAGCAGAGCCGGAGCGGAAGCGGCACATATCGCCGGTATCGTCAGAAAGCTTCTTGACGAAGATCCGCAGATGAAGCTGTCGGATATCGCGGTCCTTCACCGGTCTGTCAACTCGGTTTCCTCAGAATTTATCTCGGAGCTGACAGAATGCGGGCTGCCGGTGATCTGCGAAACGGAACGCGAGTTTTTTGAATCTGTCGAGGTTCGAACCGTGCTCACTCTTTTGAGTCTGATCGACAACGAGCGCCAGGATATCCCGCTGCTCGCGGTCATGCATTCGCCGGCAGGCGGGTTTACGCTTGAGGAGGAATCGCGGATCAGACTTTCCGACCAGCTTGCCGGATACGATCCCGGCAGGCCGTATTACGAAGCTTTCGCGCGTTACGCCCGGGACGGTGAAGAAGCGCTGCTGCGGGAAAAAGTCCGCGTCTTCAGGGAGCGGCTCTTCAAGTGGCGTGAACGGGCGCATCTGGAGCCTGTGGACCGTTTTATCTGGGAGCTGTGCGACGAATCAGGGTATTATCTGTATGTCGGCGCGCTGCCGGGCGGAAGAATCAGACAGAACAACCTGAAGGTCCTGGTACAGCGTGCCGAGGAATATGCCAGAGTCTCTTATAAGGGGCTTTCGCACTTTCTTCAGTATATTGCCAGACTCAGAAAAAGGCAGCAGAGTCTGCAGGGACCGGAGTCGGCATCAGCCGAACCGGACGCTCTCAGGCTTATGTCGATTCATAAAAGCAAGGGTCTCGAATTTAAAGCCGTCATTCTTGCCGGCGCCGGCAAGAAGTTCAATCTCAGAGACAGCGGCTCTTCAGATCTGCTGCTGCACAAAAAATTCGGCTTCGGTACCGACTATCTGTATATGAGCGAGGAGCTTGCCGGGACCGAGGCGACGATACTCAAATATGCGGTGGGGGAGCTTCAGAAACGGGAAGCGCTTTCAGAAGAGATGCGGCTTCTGTACGTCGCGATGACCCGCGCCGAGCAGTATTTGTATGTTGTCGGAGCGGTTCCGTCCAGTCATAAGCTAGGAGAAATAACAGACGATATGAGTCCCCAGTCGCTGTCGGGCGCGGGAAGCTATCTCGAGTGGCTCGTGCCGGCAGTTCTCCGCGGCTATCCGGATATAACGGCTGAAGACGGAGCGGTCGTTCCGTCTGTTCCGCAGTGGCAGGCCCGGATCTGGACTGCGCCGGAGGATGCGGAATCTGCCGCAGTCACAGAAAAAGAAGCTGCAGAAGCTGTTCAGGGAATTTCAGAAAAGGTCTCGAAGCTGCTTTCCGAGGGAAGAGCCGCTAAAAAACCTCTTCCGGCCAAGATCTCCGTGAGCAGCCTGAAAAAGCGGGATTCCGAACAGAAGCCCGCGATGCCTGAAATAATCGAGCTCAGGCCTGCGGAAGAAGCGTCCGGCAGACTGTCGGGCGCGCAGGTCGGAACGCTGGTACACGGACTGATGGAAAAGCTTGACTTCGGGAAGCTTTCGGCAGAAAAGAATGCCGGCGGGCGTCTGTCGGAGATCGAGCGGCAGAAAGCGGGGCTGCTGGATTCAGGCTTTTATACAAAAGATGAAGCGGATGCTGTCGATCCTGTTCTGGCGGCGGACTTTATGGAGTCCGATATCGGGCAGCGTCTGCTGAATGCCTGCAGGACGGATCCGGAAAATGTTTTAAGAGAATATCCGCTTCTGCTCAGGACAGCGGCGGAAGATGCGGATTCTGCCAGATGGACGGGAATACGCGAGACTATCGAGATTCAGGGGATCCTCGACTGCTGTTTTTACGAAAACGGGGCATGGACTCTGCTGGATTATAAAACGGACAGACTCCGCTTTCTCAGCGAGAAAGACAGAGGGGAAAGACTCGGCGAATATGCCGTTCAGACTGCGGTTTACGCGAGGGCAATCACCGAGCTTACCGGAGTGCCTGTAAGAGAGCAGCATGTTTATTTTCTCAGGGAACGGCTGGATTACAGGCCGGATACGGAAACTTCCGCGGAGGGAATGATCGTGCCTGAATATCAGGTGGAGACGGCAGCGGAGATACGGGAAACGACAGTTACCGACTAGTATTGAAGACCGGCGGACGAAAAAAAACGGTAAAAAGAGTAATCTTTTTACCGCATGCGCCGGCAGGATAAATCCGGGAAATCGCCTGAGCGTATATTCAGTTTTCGATGTCGACGATCAGGTCATCCGCTGGTTCTGAAGTCTGGTGCAGTGCGGCTTCCATCGCTTCATTAAAGGCGTACAGCACCGCTTTTTCGAGTTCGGCACGGACTGAGGATTTTATCGGATGACAAATATCTTTATACTCGCCGTCAGAAGTTTTCCGGCTTGGCATCGCTATAAAGTATCCGTTCTGCCCCTGGATAACCTTGATATCGTGTATCACAAATTCGTCGTCAAACGTAACGGAAACGATTCCGCGCATTTTTCCGGTTGTATAAATTTTGCGGACCCTAACGTCTGAAATTCTCACTAGTACTCCTCTTTCTATTCAAAAGCTTAAAACAAGTTTAGCACAACAACAAAACAATTTAAAGTAAGCGTCATGATTTGTTTGCAAACTTTTACAAAAAGCTCTGGTATTGTATTAATAATACAGAAAACAAAATTATACGCGAACATTTTTCGTTAAGCTTTTGTAAAAGATAGTTTTATATTGTGTTTCCAGTGCTGTGGTATAATCTAACCGGAAAAACAGAAAGTATAAGCACAGCTAAACGAACGAGCGATAAAGGAGTCAATCTTGAATAATATTTTAGAGGCCACATTTTCCAAGCCGATCAAAAAATTATTTTTTGTCGGGATCGGCGGAAGCAGCATGAGCGGGCTTGCCGGCATAGCGAAGGAACAGGGCTTCGAAGTGGAAGGCTCGGACATGGTCGAGTCTCCGTATACTGAACGTCTGATAAAATCCGGAATTCCGGTGCATATCGGACATACCGATCATAATATACCGGAAGGAACGGACCTGGTAATCTATTCGGCCGCGATTCACGCGGATAACCCGGATATGCAGCGCGCGGAAGAACTGTGTATACCGAAGGTGGAACGCTCGGAATATCTCGGACTTCTGTCAAGAGCGTTTCCGAAAACGATCGGTATTGCGGGAACCCACGGAAAAACGACGACCTCTTCGATGGTCGCAAGCATCCTGCATCACGGCGGACTCGATCCGTCCGTCAGCATCGGGGGCCGTCTCGACGAGATCGGCGGAAACGCATGTCTGGGCAGCAGCGATTACTTTGTCATCGAATCCTGTGAATTTGTCGATTCGTTTCTGAAGACGCGTCATAAAATCGGCGTGATCACAAATATCGAAGAAGACCATCTCGACTACTTCAAGGGAGGGCTTCCGCAGATCATGGATTCCTTCCATCGTTTCGGGATGATTCTGCCTGAAGACGGCTATATGGTCGCGTACGGAGATCAGCCGGAAGTACGCGAGGTCTGTCAGGGACTGCGCTGTCCTGTGGTTTACTACGGACTCGGAGAAGACAACGACTGGAATGCCAGAAATATCCGTTACGATTCTCTCGGCAATCCGACGTTCGAAGCCTGGCACGGCGACGAGCTCGTGGACGATTTTTCGCTGAAGGTTCCCGGACAGCATAACGTTCTCGACGCGCTGGCGGCGATAGCCGTCGGAGATTATGTCGGAGTCAATCCCGACATTATTCAGGAATCGCTGAATACCTTCGGCGGAGCTCACAGACGTTTCGAATTCCGCGGAGAAGTGAACGGGATCAGCGTGTACGAAGACTACGCTCACCATCCGACGGAACTGAAGGTCGTTATCGACGCGTGCATGAACCACGAGCATAACGAGCTCTGGGTCGTATTCCAGCCCCACACGTACTCCAGGACGAAGCTGCTCTTCGACGAGTTTGTCGACGCGTTTGAAAAGGCGGATAAGATTATCCTCAACGACATCTATTCCGACCGCGAAGGCAATGAGGAATGGCAGATCTATTCAGAGGATCTCGCGAAGATCATCAAGGAAAAATATAAAAAGCCTACCATCGTCATGTCTGAATTTGAGGATATTGTGAAATTCCTTACAGATAATCTGCACAAAGACGATCTGGTTCTCGTCGCGGGCTCGCAGACGATCAACAAGGTCGCCTATATGCTCGTAGACGCGCTCAAGGAAAAGTACGGCGAGTAAAATCAGGCGGGGAGACCCGCCTTTTTGCGTGTTTTCGGGCGGAATGAATGAAATTGGAAGCACAAGAACGATTTCAGCAAAAGGTCATATGGACTTTTTTTTGCCTGGGGTATACCATAGAATAGTATGATTATGCCGGTGAACATAACCGGCATTGTATTTTCTCACAGCAAATTTCACGATTTAAAGGATTATAATGGGTAATTTAAAAGCGCTGATTCTTGCGGCCGGCGAAGGCACGCGGATGAAGTCTGACAAAGCCAAAGTACTCCACGAGGCGGCCGGAAGGACACTGCTCGGACATGTGATCCGTAATGCAGAAGATGCCGGAGCGGACGCCGTCGCTGTCGTCGTCGGACACCAGGGCGAAAAAGTAGAAGCCTCGCTGCCGGAAGACGTTTCAGTTTTCTATCAGAAAGAACAGCTCGGGACCGGACATGCGGTCATGCAGGCTGCTGAATTTTTTAAAGACCCGGATGACGATATCCTGGTCCTCTGCGGAGACGCTCCGCTGACGCGTCCCGAAACCATCGCGGCGTTTGAAGAAGCGCACCGGAAATCCGGCAGCGACGTCACCGTGATGAGCGCAGTTTTTGACGATCCCTCCGGCTACGGCAGGATTATCCGCAGCGGCGGAGAATTTTTGAAGATAGTCGAACATAAGGACGCGTCTCCGGAAGAACGCAAGGTCCGGGAAATCAATTCCGGGATCTATCTGTTCAAGGCGAAGGCGCTTCAGGACGCTCTGTCTAAGATCACAACCGAAAATGCGCAGAACGAATATTATCTGACGGATGCGGTGGAGATCATACGCGACAGCGGCGGAAAAGCTGACGCATGGTCTACTGACGATCCGGAAGATATCGCCGCGGTCAATTCGAAGGTACAGCTTGCTCAGGCGGCCGCGATCCTTCGCAGACGCATCAACACGAAGCTTATGGAAAGCGGCGTGATCATGATCGATCCGAATACGGTCTATATCGACGCGGACGTTCAGATCGGCCGTGACACCGTTGTCTGGCCGGGGGCCATCCTCGAAGGCGGAACGGTTGTCGGAGAAGACTGCGTGATCGGCCAGAATTGTCATCTTGTCAATGCGGTTATCGCTGACGGTGTCGATATTCAGTCTTCGACTATTCTCGACAGCTCTGTCGGCAGCGGCACCCACGTCGGACCCTACGCCTATATCAGACCCGGCAGTACCATCGGGCGCAACGCGAAGGTCGGCGATTTTGTCGAAGTCAAGAATTCAGTCGTAAAGGACGGAGCGAAAGCTTCGCATCTGACGTATATCGGCGATGCCGAAGTGGGCAGGAACGTCAATCTCGGCTGCGGCACGGTGTTCGTCAATTACGACGGCAGGGATAAATTTAAAACAGTGGTCGGAGACGACTGCTTTATCGGATGCAACAGCAATCTTGTCGCACCCGTACAGGTCGGAGACGGCGCCTACGTTGCAGCCGGCTCTACGATCACAAAGGACGTACCGGGAGACGCGCTGGCTATTGCCAGAGCGCGCCAGACGAATAAAGAAGAATACGCGAAAAAGCTTCCTGCGGCTCAGAAAAAGGCCGGCAGATAGTATCAGTCGTCAGCAGACAGTGACCTAAGCATCATAAGGAGATTAAATTGGACGGAAATTACAGCGGCATCAAAGTCATCGCCGGCAACTCAAATAAAAAATTAGCGCAGGATATCGCATCGTATCTGGACGTTCCGCTCGCAAACGCGGAAGTCGTCAAATTCAGCGACGGCGAAATCGGACTTAATTTATACGAATCGGTCCGCGGAGCGGACGTCTTTGTCGTTCAGTCGACGAACGATCCCTGCAACGACAATCTGATGGAAATGCTCATCATTATCGACGCGCTGCGCAGAGCGTCGGCAGGTCGTATTAACGTAATCATCCCGTATTACGGATACGCAAGACAGGACCGCAAGGCGAAGTCGAGAGACCCGATCACAGCCAAGCTCGTCGCAAATCTGATCACGACGGCAGGCGCGGACAGAGTGGTCACGATGGACCTCCACGCAAGCCAGATTCAGGGCTTCTTCGATATTCCGGTGGATCATCTGGCAGGAGGCGCCACGATCGGCGCTTATTTCCAGAATCTCGGACTTGAAGACATCGTTATCGTCGCGCCCGACGCGGGCTCGGTCAAGCGTACGCGTAAAATCGCACGCCAGCTCGGCGCTCCGTTTGCGATTATCGACAAGAACCGTCCGAAGCCGAATCAGACGGAAGTTATGAACGTAATCGGAGATGTCGCAGGCAAAAACTGTATTCTTATCGACGATATGATCGATACGGCCGGAACGCTGGTATCGGGCGCGGACGCGCTGATCGGACTCGGAGCGAAGTCGGTCAGAGCCGGCTGTACCCATGCGGTGCTGTCAGGCCCCGCCATTGACCGCATCGAAAAATCGCCCCTTGAAGAACTGGTATGCCTGGATACGATTGAAATTCCGAAGGATAAGCAGATCGACAAGATCAAGGTGCTTTCGACGGGCGATCTTTTCGGTCAGGCCATCGAATACATCCACTGCGGACGTTCGCTTTCAAGACTGTTCACACCGGAGCGCTACATCTGATGTATCTGCTCGCAGGTCTCGGCAATCCGGGGAAAGAGTACGCGGATACCCGGCACAATATCGGCTTTCGGGTTATCAGCGAGCTTGCCCGGAAATACCATGTTACAAATTTAAAAAATCAGAAAAACGGTCTCGTCGGAACCTTTATGCTCGACGGTGAGAAATTTATGCTGTGCGAGCCGCTGACGTTTATGAACAACAGCGGGCAGTGCATCGCCGAACTAATGCGCTACTACGATATTCCAGCAGAGGATCTGGTGGTCATTTATGACGATGTGGATCTTCCTGTCGGAGATCTGCGCATCAGGAAGAAAGGCTCCCCGGGTTCCCATAACGGTCTGAAGTCGATCACCGCACATCTTGGCACGCGTGATTTTTCGCGGGTCAGAGTCGGGATCGGAGCCCAGAAGCCGAATCAGGATCTGGCGGATTACGTATTATCGCGATTTCCGAAGTCCGAGCTTCCGGAAATCGAACGAATCGCCGCAGAGGCCGGAGAAGCCGCCGTATTTACGGCGCTGTACGGTCCGGGCGAAGCGATGAACCGCTACAACGGGCGCTATAAAACGGCGCAGAAAAAAGCTGAAGCAGAGGAAGCCGAACAGGATCGTCCTCCGAAAGCACAGAAAAAATAATGCCAGCCCTTCCTGCGGAAGGGCTTTTTATCGTAGTCCGACGTTTCGGACGGAGAATTATGCAAGAATTTTATGAACTTGACCGGATCAGGATCACGTCGGAGATTTTCGAAGCCCTCGATGACGGAAAGCCGGTCAGTCTGACCAACGTAAAAGGGGGGCTCAAGGGATTCATGGCGATGCTCGTTTTCGAACAGACCGAAAACAGCGTCCTGTTTGTGATGCCCTCCGACAAGGAGGCCAGACAGCGTTACAAGATCCTGTCAAGATTTACGAATCAGAATATCGTCTATTATCCTCTCGAACAGGTTCACGACTATTTTTCCGACGCCCATACGCTCACAGTCAATGCGGAGCGGCTGTCCGTCATGCGAAAGGTCCTGACCGGCGAGCCGGTTCTCGTTGTCACGTCGATGGATGCGCTGCTGAAGAAGCTTCAGCCGCCGGAACGTCTGAACGACAGCTTCGTCACGCTTAAGACCGGAGAGGATTTCGGTCTCGAGCATCTGGCGCAGCTTCTGTCCGGATACGGTTACGAACGAGTCTATCAGATCGAGGCGAAAGGACAGTTTTCTGTCCGCGGCGGCATCGTCGATGTCTTTCCGATGACCTCCGACATAGCTTACAGAGTTGAATTTTTCGACGACGAGATCGAAACGATCCGCCAGCTGGATCCCGCGACGCAGCGCTCGAATCAGGAGGTCGATTCGGTAACGGTTACGCCGGCTTTCGAAATCCTGCTCACACAGACGGAACGAAAGGAAGCTCTGAAAGCGCTCAAAGATAAATACGACGGTGCAGAGCGTCTGGCGGAGCTGTTAGAAAAAATCGAGACCGAGGACGGACGACATGACGAAACGCTGTCTGTCCTGACGGAACGGAAAGCAAGCTTCGTCGATTATATGAGTTTTGCCGGCGCCGACCCGATCGTCGTCTGGGATGATCCGACCGCCTCGCGCGAGACTGCCGGCATTTTTCTCCAGCGCGCACAGGAAGATTACACGGCGCTCAGCGAGGAGGGGGAAGCCTTCCCCGAAGAAGCGAAAAAATTCTTTTCCGTCTATCAGATCGAACGCCAGCTCAAATCCGGCCGGGTGATACAGGAATATCTGTTCGGAACCCGGACGAAAAAGGGTGAAATCTTCGATATGGATTCCCGGGCCATCGAATCCTTTGCCGGACAGCCGGCCGTTTTCGAGCAGTTCCTGAAAAACCGCGAGCGCGACGGTTTCTATATTCATTTTTTCTGCCGCGATCAGGCAGGTATCGACAAAGTCAGGCGATTCCTTAAGGAGACGGAGATCGACAGTATCAGATCTGAGGATCCGTCGGATACGCAGCCCGGCATCCGATTTACGATCGGGGAGATCACGGAAGGCTTCGAGCTGGAACGCGAGAAGATCGTTTATCTGAACGAGACGGATTTCTTCCGACCGGAAAAAAAGCGGAGACGCCGCAGTACGGCCAACGCCCGCAAGATCGACCACTTCACAGATCTGAAGATCGGAGACTATGTCGTTCACGATGTTCACGGGATCGGGATCTATCACGGAATCGAACAGATGGAGATCGACGGTGTCACGAAGGATCTGATGCACATCGAATATGCCGGGGACGCATCGCTGTATATTCCGGTCGAACAGATGGATTCGATACAGGTCTATATCGGAACGGGGGAAGCGAAGCCGAAAATCTCTAAAATGGGCAGTCCGTACTGGGTCAACGCAAAACGCAAGGCCCACAAGGCTGTCGAAGATATGGCGGACGAGCTTATCGCGCTCTACGCGAAGCGCAGGGAGACGAAGGGCTACAGATTCGCGGCGGATACGCCGTGGCAGCGTGATTTCGAAGACGCCTTCCCATATGAGGAAACGGACGATCAGCTCAGAAGCATCGAAGAAATCAAGTCGGACATGGAGTCGGATATTCCGATGGACCGTCTTCTGTGCGGAGACGTCGGGTACGGCAAGACTGAGGTCGCCTTCAGAGCCGCGTTCAAGGCTGCGATGGAGAGCAAGCAGACGGCGATACTCGTCCCCACAACGGTTCTGGCGCAGCAGCATTACAATTCCGCGCTGGAACGCTTTAAAAATTTTCCCGTAAATATCGCGGTACTGTCCCGCTTCAAGACGCCCCTCGAGCAGAAACAGATTCTCAAGGATGTCAGAAGCGGCAAGGTGGATATCCTGATCGGTACGCACCGTCTGCTGTCGAAGGATGTAAAATTCAACGATCTCGGACTGCTGATCATCGATGAAGAACAGCGGTTCGGGGTGCGTTCTAAAGAGAAAATAAAACAGCTCAAGGAAAATATAGACGTTCTGACACTGTCCGCAACGCCTATCCCGAGAACGCTGCATATGAGCCTGTCCGGCGTACGCGACATGAGCGTGCTGGAAGAGCCGCCCCACGGCAGGCGTCCGGTTCAGACCTACGTCATGAACTATTCGCCTCCGATAATCCGGGACGCGATAGACCGGGAGCTCTCCCGGGAAGGACAGGTCTATTTCATTCATAATAGAGTTCATGACATCGAAGAGACGGCCGCGTCGCTGCACAGGCTGGTTCCCGAAGCACGCATCGTAACGGCCCATGGTAAAATGAGCGGTCATGAGCTCGAGCATGTTATGGAACGCTTTCTCGCGAAGGAATTCGATATCCTCGTCGCGACGACTATTGTCGAGTCGGGACTGGACGTAAAAAATGCGAACACGCTCATTGTCGACGGCGGCGATGCCTTCGGTCTGGCTCAGCTGTATCAGCTGCGCGGACGAGTCGGCAGGTCGGATAACCAGGCTTACGCTTATATCACACACAGGAAGCAGATTCTGTCGGAGGTCGCGGAAAAGCGGCTCAAGGCGATCCGCGACTTTACTGCCTTCGGTTCCGGATTCAAGATCGCACTGCGCGACCTCGAAATCCGCGGAGCAGGCAATCTGCTGGGAGCCGAACAGTCCGGACATCTGGCAAAAATCGGATACGAGCTTTATACGAGAATCCTCGAAGAGACGGTCACCGCGAAGATGACCGGCGAAGTACGCGCCGAAATTAAGCCGGTTTCGATACAGATGCCCATCGACGCGTTTATTCCCGACAGCTATATTCCGGATGAACAGACAAAATACGATGTCTACAGCCGTTTTGCCTATGTGACCGACTGGGACGATTACGACTCGCTCGAAGAAGAACTGACGGATCGTTTTGGAGAAATTCCGCAGTCAGTGTATAATCTTATGATGACGGCGATGATCAAAAACGCCGCGAACGCCCTGGGGATCACCGAAATCAACGACAGAAACGGTGTGGTCCGCATCGTGTTTGCGGATGAAGCACATACGCCTGTGCCGGATGCGGAGCAGATGGCAAAGATACCGAAACAGTGGAAGCTCAAGCTCGGAGCCGGAAGAACCGGCGCGCCGGCGTGGAGCCTTTCACCCGGGCTGACCGGATACGAACTGCTGTACAAGCTGTATGAACTGCTGGCAATGTTCGAAACCGGTAAAAAGAAGAGCTGAAGACTGGATTAGAAGGAGCAAATTTTGAAATTTAACAGAAAACTGGCAGCCGTTCTGCTGACGCTGCTGCTGACAGTATCGATGTCTGGCTGCACGCTTGTCAATGTCAATGCAGACAAAGATAACGCCCAGGTCATCGCGACGATGGACGGTCAGGATATTTTAAAAAGCGAATACAATAATTATATGGCGCTGACTGAGATCAGCTACAAGGCGAACAGTACGTCGATGCCTACCGGATCCAACCTGACTTCCCTGAAGCAGCAGGTCTATGATTCGCTGCTGCAGCAGAAGGCGCTTTATCTTGAAGCAAAGAAAGAAAAACTGACTGCCGACGAAGCTTCCGCGAAGAGCACCGCCGATTCGCAGATAAAATCGGATAAAAGCACCCTCGGAGACGATGCCTTCGCTAAGATCCTGACGGATAACAATACGACTGAAGAAGCTTTCACCTCCTGGTATCAGAATTTCCAGGTGGAAAGCGCCTACGCGACAGCCGCGCTTCAGGATTATTCGCAGAAAATTGAAAAAGATACGAAAATCGTCCTGGATGAAACGGTCGGCAAAGTCGGGGATACCGATGTCTCCAGAGGAGAATATTATTATTACTATATCGGAGAAGAGCTGACGAATTATATGACGACGGGCTCGGGTCTCTCTACGGATGACGCTTCCGTCGCGGAAACGAATCAGACAATTTTCGACACGATCGCACTCAACGAAGCGAATATTCAGTACTGCGAAGAGCATAATATCGAAATTACCGATGCCGCGATCACGGAACAGCAGAAGACGCTGCAGACAACGTTCAGTTACTTCTTCTCGGATGACAGTACGGCGAACAGCTTCCTCCAGTCCTATTACATGGACAAGACAGAATACGAATCCTATCAGAAGCAGGAAGCCAAGGCGGAAGCTGCGAAGGCTGCGATCAAAAAGCAGTGTGAAGAAGACGCGACCTACAGCGAGTATGCGCTGGAAAAGCAGTATGTCAACAATCCTGACAGCTACGATACGTCGGTTGCTTCGGCGATGCATATCCTGACTACGGATGAAGATCTGGCAAAGCAGATTTACGAAGAAGCCAAAAACATCACGAGCAAAAGCGATTTCCAGAAACTGATCGACAAGTACAAAGACAACGAGTCGATTTCCGAAGCGACCGATCTCGGAAGCTTTGACAAGTCTACAATGGTATCGGAATTCTCCGACGCTGTATTCGGCGCGGATAATAATACGGTTGTCGGGCCTGTGGAGACGTCCTACGGATATCATGTGGTTTTTGTTTATGATAAAAAGGACGGAGAAGTCCAGAGTCTCGATGAAGTCAGGGATGAAATCGCCGCTGATCTTAAAGTGACGAACGGCGATGAAGACTATGACAAGCTTGAAACAAAGCTGGGGAAAGAGCTTAAAACTGATATTTACGATATCAAGACACCTGTGCAGGCTTATGCAGAACAGCTTGAGTCTGATTTCGGACTCGTAAAATATGAAAACAGAGTCGGTATTTAACAGGCAGCCCAGGTCTGCTGCAGAGAGGTGTCTATGAGCAGTAAAGCCGCAGGATCTTATATTAAAGGAGCGACGATTCTCACAGCAGCCGGGATTTTATCCCGGCTGCTCGGTTTATTCTTTAAAGTCCCGCTGTATCACCTGATCGGCAGCTACGGCAACGGGATCTATTACAATGTCACAAATATTTACAATCTGCTGCTGATGGTATCGACTGTCGGCCTGCCGACAGCGATTTCCAAAATGGTATCAGAAAACGCAGCGCTGCATGATTACAGATCGGTAGGAAGGGTCTTCAAGGTTTCGTTTTACAGCCTTCTTGTCGTCGGTGCTGCGGCTACGCTGTTTCTGTTTTTCGGTGCACAGTGGATTATTGATTCGACAGGGTGGACGCAGGACGCCTACTGGTCTATAATTGCCATCGCGCCGGCGCCTCTGATTATTTCCCTGTGTTCCGCGTACCGCGGATACTTCCAGGGCTTTCAGATCATGAATCCGACCGCGGTCTCGCAGATTCTCGAACAGGTCGTTCGTGTCGGAATAGGTCTGCTTCTTGCGTGGTACGGAGCGGTGATTCTCGGAAATATCGGTCTCGGAACTGCAGGGTCGGTATTCGGTGCAACTGCGGGCGGGATCGCGGCGCTGATCATGCTTGTCGTGCTTTACCTGATGTACCGATCGAAAAACAAGATAAAACTTTCGCATTCCCGTTCCGGAAGCCATGCCAAATCCTATAAATCGCTGCTGAAACGTCTTACCTATATCGCAATTCCGGTTACGCTTACCTCTGCGATCGTCCAGCTGTTTTCGGTTATCGACTCGTGGATCTATACTCCGAGACTCGCTGTTGCCGGAATCGATGCGATAACGGCGACTTCAATGATAGGCGATCTCGGGAATGCAGAAATTCTGATCAATATTCCTCTCGTCATCAGCGGCAATCTGGCTGTCGCGACGATGCCATCGATTTCTGAGTCCTATGCGCTCGGAGACCGGAAGCTGCTGAGTCAGAAAATTAATCTTGC
>CALMRA010000314.1 GCA_937872065.1 uncultured Eubacteriaceae bacterium
GCTATCTGATGCTGTATTACACGAACATTCTCGGCGTATCCGCAGCTACGGTCGGCACGCTGTTCCTCGTCGCCAGGTGCGTCGATGCGTTCACCGATATCGGAATGGGGCGTATCGTCGATACCTCAAAGCCGAATAAGAACGGCAGATACCGCGTATGGATCAAACGGATGAGACTGCCGGTCGTTATCGCCGGTGTCCTGCTGTTTCTGCCCTTCGCAAAAGATCTTGCGGATATGGGCAAGATTATCTATATCTACTGCACTTACATTCTGTGGGGCAGCATCTGCTACACGGCGATCAATATTCCTTACGGCTCGATGGCAGGCGCGATCACCGCAGATCCGGTACAGCGCGGTCAGCTGTCGACCTTCAGATCAGTCGGCGCATCTCTCGCCGGACTGCTGGTCGGAGCTATCGTTCCGCAGATCATTTATGTCAACGGACATCTGAGCGGCGACCGTTTCTTCCTGACAGCCTGCATCTTTGCAGTCTGCGCGTTTATCTGCTACAGCTTCTGCTACAGCTGGTGCCAGGAACGTGTTACGGTCGAGCAGAAGGATAAAGAAAAAGAAAAAATTCCTGTCGGGAAGCTGGTCAAGGAACTGTTCACAAACCAGGCGCTGCTTTCGATTATCGTCGCTGCGATTATTCTGCTGGTTTCGATGCTGCTTGCCGGTTCGATGAATATTTATCTGTTCAACGACTATTTCCAGAGTCCGGCGGCGATGTCTGTCGCATCGATGCTTCAGACCGCTGCAACGCTGATTCTCGCGCCGTTCGCGACGACGATTATCAAGAAATGGGGCAAGAAGGAAGCGTGCTCCGCCGCTCTCGCATTCGCGTCGGTCATCTACTTCCTGCTGCACTTCATGCATATTACGAATCCGTGGATCTTCTGCGTACTGATCTTCTTCGGTAATATGGGCACCGGTTTATTTAACCTGATGGTATGGGCATTTATTACCGATGTTATCGATTATCAGGAAGTTATCTCCGGCGAACGTGACGACGG
>CALMRA010000315.1 GCA_937872065.1 uncultured Eubacteriaceae bacterium
TAATCTGATCTATAACATCTTCCATAATTCCCTCGTAAACGTTATGCTTAACTATGAAACGGATATGGGACACACCTATCAGATCCTCGGGATTGTCATGAAGCTGTACAAGGAGCTTTACGATTATCTCGTAATTATTCCGGAAACGGAGAAGGTGATCGTGACGAGCTGTATGCTTCACGATATCGGGACAAAAATCCAGTACCGAAATCATCACGAACATTCGTTTTATCTGATCCTGAACTCGGGTCTGCAGGGGCTGAGTCAGAAAGATCTGCTGCTTTCGGCGTTTATCGCGCTTAATCACCGTACCAACAAGAAGATTCGTATCGACAAGCCTTACCAGGTGCTTCTCAACGAAAAGGACAGGATGCTCATTGATCAGTTCTCGCTGTTCCTTCAGATCGCCGAAAATCTTGACATGTCGCTGGACAGCGCGGTCAAGGACCTGAAGGTATCGGTCACAGACCAGGCGGTTACGATCAATGCGATCTCCGTGAACCACTCTGTTTTTACAGACCGGATCATGGAAAACTGCAGCCGGAAATTCAGGAGAGTCTTCAAACGCGAGCTGATCGTCGTGAATACGGTCGTATCGGCGGATGCCCAGGAAGACGTTCTCGCGAAAGAAAATCCGTTCTGATCGACAGCCGCTTAATCAGCCGTTAACACGAAGCCAGTCGTTAAAGGATGCGGAGCGCAGTCTGCCGGGTCCTGCAATACGCAGATCTCAAAATTTTCTGCAGACGGTTGACACTTGTACATACAGGCTGTAGAATGAAAGCGTTCGGGAAAACGGACAATTAAAATCAAATAAACAGAGCCGGAGATCTGATAAAGCACAGTCTCCGGCTCATTGCGTTTTTTGGAGTATTGAAGATTATCGAGCGGCCGCAAGATCCAGATCGAGCATGACCGGACAGTGGTCGCTTCCCTGAACGTCGTCGAAGACTTCGGCTTCGCGAAGGGCAGGGACAAGGTTTTCCGATACGAAGAAATAGTCGATGCGCCATCCGGCGTTCGTCGAACGTGCGCCGAAACGGTAGCTCCACCAGGAGTATTTAACTTCCTCCGGGTGCAGCCTCCGGAAGGTATCGACGAAGCCTGCCTGGAGAAAGCGGTCGAGGAAACGGCGTTCCTCCGGCAGAAAGCCCGAGTGCTTTTCATTCGACTTCGGATTCTTCAGATCGATCGGACTGTGAGCGATATTGACGTCTCCACAGATGATGACATTGCGGCCTTCGTTTTTTAGCTGAGTCAGCTCGTCCTTGAGAATCTCGTTAAAAGAGTTCTTGTAGTCGCGGCGTTCGTCGCTTGCTCCGCCGTTGGGGAAATAGACGTTAAAGAGAACGAAGTCCTTCCCGTCCACACGGGTGACGCGGCCTTCGTCGTTCCATTCGGGATCGAGCAGTCCGCAGGATACGGAGGCGTTCTGAAGCTCCGGCGAGTCATCCTTCATATAGACGGCCGTGCCGGAATATCCTTTCCGCTTCGCCGCACATACATGGAGTGTATAGCCGGGAATTTGGGTAAGACCTTCATCAAGCTGTTCGTATTCGGCCTTGACTTCCTGAACGCATATAATATCGGCTCCGGTTGCGAGGAGCCAGTCGGCAAAGCCTTTTTTGGCCGCAGCCCTCAGGCCGTTCACGTTCCAGGAAAAGATTTTCATATTTGTCACCGCTTTCTTTAAATTTGCTGTATAGTTCGAATTAGATAATGCGTAATAATTCGTTACTGATGTGAATTTGAACTCTGACTTGTAAGGTTTATTATATACGGTCCGGAATTGAAATGAAAAAAACAGTTACGACTTTACAGATACCTCAATAAGGCGGATATAACCGGCAGGTTCGTATAAGTCGACAGCTGATTTAGTAAAGATTGAAAATAAAATGATAATATGGCGGAGCGCTTGCAAAAAAAATAACAATGTGCTACGCTTGTTATAGATTTAACAGATCATCTTGATTCGTTCGTTACGGATTTAACAAATGATTTTGACGATTCAACGTGATCACATTGAGGGCATCAGCATTTCGGCTGGCCCGCGGCGGCGTTTTCTGTAAACGAATAGTTATTTTCATTTAAAACCCAGGAGGTAAATGATGGCTAAAGAAGTGGTATTGTTAGGTGCTGTACGTACGCCTGTCGGAAAATTCGGTGGCGGATTATCAACGACTCCGGCTGTTCAGCTTGGTGTAGTTGCTGCTAAAGAAGCGATGAAGCGCGCCGGCATTAAACCGGAAGATATTGATGAAGTTGTCCTCGGCAACGTTCTTCAGGCTGGTCAGGGACAGAATGTAGCACGTCAGATCGCTGTTAATTCAGGGATTCCGGTCGAAGTTCCGGCGATGACAATCAATAATCTGTGCGGTTCAGCTCTGAAGTCGGTAAATCTCGCATACGATATGATTCAGGCAGGCGATATCGATGTAGCGCTGTGCGGCGGTGTTGAAAACATGTCGATGGCTCCGTACCTCGTACCGAACGCACGTTACGGTTACAGAATGAACGACGGCAAACTCGTCGACTCGATGATCAGAGACGGCCTGAGCGATGCTTTCCAGGGCATCCACATGGGCGTTACCGCTGAAAATGTTGCAAACAAATACGGGATCACCCGTGAAGATATGGATGAATTCTCAGCGAAGAGCCAGCAGAAAGCCGTAGCGGCGATCAAGTCCGGCAAGTTCAAAGAAGAAATCATTCCGGTAGAAGTCGTATCCCGCAAGAAGACCGTTATCGTCGATACAGACGAAGGTCCGAGAGACGGCGTTACAGTTGAAAGCATCTCCAAGCTCAAGCCCTGCTTCGTAAAGGAAAACGGCAAGGTTACAGCGGCTAACTCTTCCGGTATCAATGACGGTGCTGCGATGGTTATCGTTATGAGCAAGGAAAAAGCGGACGAACTGGGTGTTACACCTCAGGTCGTGTTCGTAGCAGGCGCATCTGCAGGCGTTCCGCCGGAAATCATGGGCGTAGGTCCGATCCCGGCTTCACGCAAGGCAATGAAGCGCGCAGGTCTGACGATTGAAGATATCGGACTGGTCGAAGCAAACGAAGCTTTCGCAGCTCAGTCTGTAGCAGTACAGCGTGAACTGAATATTCCGGAAGAAAAGATCAATGTCAACGGCGGCGCAGTCGCTCTCGGACATCCGATCGGAGCTTCAGGCTGCCGTATCCTCGTAACGCTCATCTATGAAATGCTCAGAGACGACGTTAAGTACGGTCTGGCTACGTTGTGCGTAGGCGGCGGCATGGGCGTTGCGACAATCGTCGAAAACGCGAAATTCGCAGACGAAAAATAATCAGCTTCACAAATTCCATCGATACAGGAGCAAAAATGAGCTTCGTCAATTATGATCAGGACGGCGCAGTCGCCGTCATTACGATTAATCGTGAAAAAGCGCTCAACGCGCTGAATTCTCAGGTTCTTGACGACCTGGATACGACACTCAACAACGTCGATACAGACGTTGTCAGATGCCTGATTATTACCGGAGCCGGCCCGAAATCCTTCGTGGCCGGAGCCGATATCGGAGAAATGTCCGCTCTGACAAAAGAAGAAGCGGAATTCTTCGGCCGCAAGGGCAATGCTGTCTTCAGAAAGATCGAAACGTTTCCGATCCCGGTTATCGCCGCGGTCAACGGTTTCGCTCTCGGCGGCGGCTGCGAACTGTCTATGGCATGCGATATCCGTATCGCAGCAGACAACGCGCTTTTCGGACAGCCGGAAGTCGGTCTCGGAATTACGCCGGGCTTCGGTGGAACACAGCGTCTCGCACGTCTGATTCCGGTAGGGCTTGCCAAGCAGATGGTTTATGCGACGACCAACATCGACGCGAACCAGGCGAAAGCATGCGGTCTCGTCAACGACGTCTATCCGCAGGAAGAACTGATGCCGGCTGCGAAGAAGCTGGCTGGCAAGATCGCGAAGAATGCTCCGATCGCTGTCAGACACTGCAAGCAGGCGATCAACGAAGGTCTTGACCTGAACATGGACAAGGCGATCGATCTCGAAGCGAAGCTTTTCGGCGGATGCTTCGAAAGCGGCGATCAGAAGGAAGGCATGGATGCGTTCCTTAACAAAAGAAAGCACGAACCTTTCCAGAATAAATAAAGAGGCTTAACCGCCTCTTTTCGGCATGCGGAAAACTGGCAGAAACGCCGGTTTTCCGTTCGTTTATCAATAAGTATGTCTATACAGGAGAAAAACATGAAGGTTGGCGTTATCGGCGCAGGCACAATGGGCAGCGGCATCGCACAGGTTTTTGCGACAAAAGACGGTTATGATGTAGTTCTTACAGATATTAAGCAGGAATGGGCAGACGGCGGAAAAGCCAAGATCCAGAAGAGCCTGGACCGTCAGGTTTCCAAGGGAAGAATGACGGCGGAACAGGAAGAAGCGATTCTGAACAAGATCACGACCGGACTTCAGAAGGACGTTGCGGACTGCGATCTCGTTATTGAAGCTGCTCTCGAAAACATGGATGCGAAGAAAGAAGTATTCAAGGAACTCGATCAGATCGTCAAGAAGGATGCGATCTTCGCGACCAACACCTCTTCTCTGTCTGTAACGGAAATGGCGAAGGATATCGACCGTGATATCATCGGCATGCATTTCTTCAATCCGGTTCCGGCGATGAAGCTCGTCGAAGTTATCGCAGGGTACAACACACCGAAAGAAACTGTTGATAAGATCACCGAAATCGCTACGGATATCGGAAAGACACCTGTCCAGGTAGATGAAGCTCCCGGATTTGTCGTCAACAGAATCCTCGTTCCGTACATCAACGAAGGTATCACCGTTCTGTCTGAAGGCACGGCAAGTGCGGCAGATATCGATACGGCTATGAAGCTCGGCGCTAATCACCCGATGGGACCGCTGGAACTCGGCGATCTGATCGGACTCGACGTTGTTCTCGCGATCATGGAAGTTCTCCAGGCTGAAACAGGCCAGGATAAATACGCTCCGGCACCGCTTCTGCGCAAGATGGTAAGAGCAGGCGCGCTGGGCCGCAAGACAGGCAAGGGCTTCTACGATTACAGCAAGAAGTAATCTCTTAAGATATTTTCACAAAACTGTTTAGTATACATATCAGGAGGAAAGTATGGACTTCACACTCGGTAAAGAGTATGAAATGCTGCGCAAGCTCTACAGAGATTTCGCAGAAAAAGAAGTAAAACCCATTGCGTCAGATGTTGACGAAACAGAACGTTTCCCGAAGGAAACAGTCGAAAAACTCGCGAACAACGGATTCCTCGGAATTCCGTTCCCGGTGGAACTCGGCGGACAGGGAGGAGATACCCTGGCTTACGTTCTGCTCGTTGAAGAACTGTCCAGAGTCTGCGCTACAACAGGCGTTATCGTTTCCGCGCATACTTCACTCGGCGCAGATCCGATCAGAAAATTCGGCACGCCCGAACAGATCGAAAAATATCTGAAGCCGCTGGTCAAGGGCGAAAAGCTCGGCGCCTTCGGTCTTACAGAACCGAACGCCGGTACCGACGCTTCAGGACAGCAGACTAAGGCTGTTTTTGACGAAAAGACCAACGAATGGGTCCTCAACGGTTCCAAGATCTTTATCACCAACGGCGGACAGGCCGACACGTATATCATCTTCGCGATGACCGACAAGAGCAAGGGCAACCGCGGCATCTCTGCGTTTATCGTAGATGCCGACACACCGGGCTTCTCAATCGGCACGAAGGAAAAGAAGATGGGTATCCGCGGTTCGTCCACAACCGAACTTGTATTCGAAGACGTCCGTATCCCGAAAGACAACCTTCTTGGTAAAGAAGGCAAGGGCTTCGGTATCGCGATGACCACTCTCGACGGCGGCCGTATCGGTATCGCTGCGCAGGCGCTGGGTATCGCAGAAGGCGCTCTCGAAGAAGCTGTCAACTATACGAAGGAACGTAAGCAGTTCGGACGTTCAATCTCGAAATTCCAGAATACGCAGTTCAAATGCGCGGATATGTTCGCCCGCATCGAAGCTGCGCGCGCTCTGGTTTACAAAGCGGCTATCGCAAAAGATACGCAGAAGAAATTCAGCGTAGAAGCGGCGACAGCGAAGCTTTTCGCAGCTGAAACGGCGATGGCTGTTACGACTGAATGCGTACAGCTCTTCGGCGGCTACGGCTACACCAGAGATTATCCGGTAGAACGGATGATGCGCGACGCGAAGATCACAGAGATCTACGAAGGAACCAGCGAAGTCCAGCGCATGGTCATCGCAGGCGATCTCTTTAAGTAAGGGAGGACAGTTTTAGTGAAAATTGTAGTATGTATAAAACAGGTTCCGGATACCAACGAAGTCAGACTGGATCCGAAAACAGGCACCCTCATTCGTGAAGGCGTCCCGTCCATTATCAATCCGGACGATAAGGCAGGCCTCGAAGCTGCTCTCGAAATCAAAGACAGAAACGAAGACGTCGAAGTCGTCGTTCTGACAATGGGTCCGCAGCAGGCTGACGAAGTTCTTCGCGAAGCTCTCGCAATGGGCGCTGACGAAGGAATTCTTCTTACTGATAGAAAATTCGGCGGAGCAGATACATGGGCAACCTCTTCGACACTGGCAGCAGCGATCGAAGCGATCCCGGATGTGGATCTGATCATCACCGGACGTCAGGCGATTGACGGCGATACCGCTCAGGTAGGCCCGCAGATCGCGGAACATCTCGGAATCCCGAATGTCTCCTATGCTGAAGATGTCAAGCTCGACGGCGACTATGTCATCGTCAAGCGTCAGTTCGAAGACCGCTACCATATTGTAAAAGTCAAGATGCCCTGCCTGATCACATGCCTCGGCGAAATGAACGAACCGAGATACATGACGCCGGGCGGCGTAATCAATGCTTACAGAAACGGAAACATCAAGACCTGGACTCGTGACGACGTCACCATTGACGATTCGAACATCGGTCTGAAGGGTTCTCCTACTCAGGTCTTCAAATCATTCCCGAAAGCCCTCAAGCAGCCGGGGACCGTTTTCGAACTTGATCCTCAGGAATCGGCAGAAAAAGTTGTCGAAAAACTGCAGGAAAAATTCATCATATAGGAGCATTGATTAAATGAGTAACGCAGATTACAAGGGCGTAATGGTCTATGCAGAGCAGGTAGACGGCAAGATCACGCCTGTAACATATGAACTGATCGGAAAGGGCAAGCAGCTGGCCGGAGAACTCGGAACTGAAGTTACAGCAGTTCTGCTCGGCTCAGATGTCGGCGCTCTTCCTGAAAAACTTGAAATGCGCGGAGCAGACAGAGTGATCGTTGTCGACAACGCAGCTCTGAACGTCTACAAGACAGAACCTTACGTTCACGCGCTGACTACGGTTATCAACAAGTATAAGCCGGAAGTCGTTCTCGTAGGCGCTACGGCTATCGGCCGCGACCTCGCGCCGAGAGTCTCTGCCAGAGTCCACACGGGTCTGACAGCCGACTGCACGAAGCTCGAAATCAATCCGGAAGACAAGGGTCTGATGATGACTCGTCCGGCGTTCGGCGGCAACATCATGGCTACCATCCTGTGCCCCAACAACCGTCCGCAGATGTCGACGGTACGCCCGGGCGTCATGCAGAAGCTCAAGTCCAATCCGGAACTGAAGGGCCACGCGCAGATCATCTTCGAAGATATCAACGATTTCGATAAGCATGACAATACGGAAGTCCTGGAAATCGTCAAGACGATCCAGGAAAAGATGGATATCCAGGACGCAAAGGTCCTCGTATCCGGCGGCCGCGGCATGCAGAGCCCGGAAAACTTCAAGGTTCTCCAGGATCTCGCAGATGTCCTCGGCGGTACAGTCTCTTCATCTCGTGCGGCAGTCGATGCCGGATGGGTTGAAAAAGACCGTCAGGTAGGCCAGACAGGTAAAACCGTCCGTCCGAACCTCTACATCGCAGTCGGTATCTCAGGCGCCATCCAGCATCTCGCCGGTATGGAAGAATCTGACTTTATCGTCGCGATCAACAAAGACGAAACTGCTCCGATCTTCTCGGTTGCTGATGTCGGGATCGTCGGCGACGGTCTGAAGATCGTCCCGCTGATCACGGAAGCGATCAAGGCGGAACAGGCAGCAAAGAACGAACAGTAATTAAAAAAGGTCCCGTGAAAGCGGGGCCTTTTTTTAGGGGAGAAATATGAATTATCAGCAGGAATACAAGGAAAAGCTGGTTACAGCTGAAGAAGCCGCAACCGCGGTAAAAAGCGGGCAGTGGGTCGATTACGGCTGGTGTGTAACAACTCCTTATGAAGTTGATAAAGCAGTTGCAAAACGGATAGCAGACCTGAATCTGACCGACGTGAAGTTCCGCGGCGGCATCCTGATGCGGGAACCGGAAATTTTCAAGATCGAAAATGCGGCGGATCATCTCGTATGGAACAGCTGGCATATGGGCGGCGTCGAACGCAGAGCCGTAGCAAAGGGATTTTCTTTCTATGATCCGCTGCGTTACTCCGAGCTCCCGCGCTATTATCTCGATATGAAGGAGCCTGTAGATGTCGCCATCGAAATGGTTTCTCCGATGGACGAACACGGCTACTTCAATTTCGGTCCCTCCGCTTCTCATCTCGGAGCAGTCGTTCAGAGAGCGAAGAAGGTCATCGTCGAAGTGAACAATACGGTTCCGCGCTGTCTCGGCGGTGTCGAAAACGGCGTTCACATTTCACAGGTCGACATGATCGTCGAATCTGACAACACGCCTATTCCTGTAACGGGTGCGGCGGGAGAACCGTCGGAAGTCGATCAGAAGGTCGCCCAGCTTATCGTCGATGAAATTCCGAACGGCGCATGTCTGCAGCTCGGTATCGGCGGAATGCCCAACGCGGTAGGCAAGCTTATCGCTACATCCGATCTGAAGGACCTGGGCGTTCATACTGAAATGTACGTGGATGCGTTTGTCGATCTGGCTGAAGCCGGCAAGATCAACGGCTCGAAGAAGTCCATCGACCGTTTCCGTCAGACGTTCGCGTTCGGTTCAGGCACACAGAAGATGTATGACTATCTGAACGACAATCCGGAATGTATGTCCACGTCGGTGGGCTACACGAACGATGTCCGAGTCATCTCACAGCTCGACAATTTCATGTCCATCAACAATGCTGTCGATATCGACCTGTTCGGCCAGATCTCGTCGGAATCTTCCGGTCTCAAGCATATCTCCGGAGCCGGCGGACAGCTGGACTTCGTCCTCGGCGCTTATCTGTCAAAGGGCGGGAAGAGCTTTATCTGCCTGTCGTCGACCTTCACGAACAAGAAGGGCGAGCTCCAGAGCAGAATCCTGCCGACGCTTCACGATGGCTCGGTTGTCACGGATACGAGAGCAAACGTCCAGTATATCGTCACCGAATACGGGATTATCAATCTGAAGGGTCTGTCGACCTGGCAGAGAGCGGAAGCGCTCATTTCGATCGCCCACCCGGACTTCCGCGACCAGCTTATTAAGGATGCGGAACGCATGAATATCTGGAGACGTACGAATAAAATAAACTAAATCAGAGCTGCCGTCGGGAGACGGCAGTTTTTTTCGGATGAATATGACAAATAAGATTGAACTAACGATATTGATGCCCTGCCTGAATGAGGCGGAGACGATTGAAGGCTGCATTCGGGAAGCAAGGTCCTTTCTTGATGCACGGAAGGTAAACGGAGAGATACTGATCGCGGATAACGGCAGTACGGACGCGAGTCCGGAAAAAGCAGCAGCCCTTGGCGCGCGTGTTATCAGCGTTGATGAAAAAGGATACGGAAATGCGCTCAGAGCAGGGATCGAAGATGCGCGCGGAGAATACGTCATTATGGGCGACAGCGACATGAGCTACGATTTTTATCATCTGGACGGATTTCTCGAAAAGCTTCGCAGCGGAGACGGCCTTGTGATGGGCAATCGCTTTCGCGGCGGTATCGCCCCGGGAGCGATGCCTTTTTCTCACAGATACCTGGGCGTACCGGTACTGTCGCTGATAGGGCGAATGATCTATCGCATCCCTGTAGGTGACTTTCACTGCGGCCTGAGGGGCGTAAATGTCGAGGCGGCCCGAAGTCTCGGAATGAAGAGCAGCGGTATGGAATTTGCGTCGGAAATGATCGGCGCCTTTGCAGAGTCGGAATATCCGGTATCGGAGATTCCGACAGTGTTAAGATGCGACGGGAGATCCGGGAAGCCGCATCTGCGAAGCATCCGCGACGGGATCCGTCATCTGGTCTGGATGTTCGGTGATTTTAAAAAAATGCGGAAATCTAAAAGATGTCCAAACAGAGAAAGCTGAATCAGGCGGACAGTCAGGCAGTCGAAAAAAGCCCTTCGAAGCGTAAACTTCGAAGAGCTTTTTTAGTGAAGCGTTATTTAACGGCAATTTTTTTATGGGTAAACTGCTTTTTCCCGTCCGCGTAATCCGCGACAATATCTCCGTTTCCGTGGAGGATGTATTTATACGTACACAGCCCTTCCAGACCGACGGGGCCTCTCGCGTGAAGCTTCGATGTGCTGATGCCGACTTCCGCGCCGAATCCGAAACGGTAGCCGTCTGAGAATCTCGTCGATGCGTTGACGAAGACGCAGGCGGAATCGACGCCGGCTGTGAACAGGCCGGCAGCTTCCGTGTTTTCCGTAACGATCGCATCGGTATGACCGGAGCCGTACCTGTTGATGTGATCGATCGCTGACTGTTCGTCCGGAACGACCTTGACGGACAGGATATAGTCCAGATATTCGGTTTTCCAGTCCTGATCGTCAGCAGGTTTAACATCGATAATTTTCTGTACCGTTTCGTCTCCGCGAAGCTCCGTGTGTTTCTCCGACAGAGCCTTTTTGAAGGCAGGCAGAAAATCCTCTGCGATATCCTGATGTACGAGGAGAGTTTCCGTTGCGTTGCATACCGCGGGATACTGGGTTTTTCCGTCCACTGCGATCTTGACAGCCTTGTCGAGGTCCGCGTCTTTATCGATATATGTATGACAGATCCCGTCTGCGTGGCCCATAACGGGAATTCTTGAATGATCCATAATATAACGGACGAATGCGTTGGAGCCGCGGGGGATGATCAGATCGATGCAGTCGTCGAGGGCCAGCATTTCCGTGACTTCCTCCCGTGATTCGAGGTTCTGGATCCATCCGTCAGGAAGACCGGCTTTTTTTCCGCCTTCTTTAATCGATTCGAACAGCGCGCGGTTCGTTCGCAGCGCTTCGCGGCCGCCTTTGAGCATGACCGCGTTTCCGCTTTTAAGGGCGAGGGTGGAGATCTGAACGAAGGCGTCCGGTCTGGATTCAAATATGATACCGAGAACTCCCAGCGGAACGCTGATCCGGTCCAGAATAAGCCCTTCGTCCAGCTCGGTTCGCATCTGCAGCCTGCCGACCGGATTTTCGAGACCGGTAAGGCTGTCGATGCCGGCCGTCACGTCGGCAAGCTTGTGATCGTCGAATCTCAGACGCTTAAGCAGAGGCGCCGAAAGCCCTTCTTTTTCCGCCTGTGCCAGGTCTTCGGCATTTGCTGCCAGAAGCTTGTCTTCGTCTGCGCGAAGCTGCCGTTCGATCTCTTTGAGGGCATTCTGACGTGTTTCGTAGGGCAGCGCCGCCAGTCTGCGTCCGGCTTCTTTAGCTTCCAGACCTTTCTCGCGTATACTGGTGTTGTTCTCAGTCATTCCTGTTCCTGTCCGGGAATTTATCAATGTGAAACTCCCTGTTTTCTCTTTTTATTTATGATAGGTTCCGCCGCGCATGATCTTGAAAGCGCGGTAGAGCTGTTCCAGCAGCATGACCCGAAACAGCTGATGCGGAAAGGTCATGCGCGAAAATGAAATTTTTCTGCTGCAGGCTGACAGTACTTCGGGAGACAGACCGTTGGAGCCTCCGATAATATAGTCGATCGTACTGCTTCCGTTCTGCATCAGTCCGGCGATCTGATCGGAAAACTGAACGGAATCCGGCATATCTCCGTTCAGGTCGAGGGCTATCGCCGGGCCGGAACCGAGTCTGCTCAGAATCCGGTCACCTTCGCGTCTAACTGCTCTGCGGATTTCTTCATTCGAATAATTATCGGGAACCTTCTCGTCTTTAAGCTCGATAATTTCGATTTTAGCATATGGACCGAGTCGTTTTATATATTCCTGACAGGCGTCGCGATAAAACTTTTCTTTCAGCTTACCGACGCAGATAATCCTGATCTTCAAATCAGAATGTGTACATCACAACCATCGAGACAATGATCATGATGGCCAGGACCAGAGCGCCGATTCGATAACCCCAGTGAATTTCACCTTTTTTTCTGCTTTTTTTCTGTGAATTAGAGACTGCTTTTGATTTTTTCTGTGTTTTTGACATAATATTCCTTCGTTAAATCTGTAAATATAACTGTAATGCCGTTCTGGCAGAGCCTGAACGACCGGGTTTATTGATCCGTGTCTTTATCCTTCGCATCCGAAGTCTGTGCGGTTTCCGGATGCTGTTCTCGATATTCGCGGCGCATTTCCTCAATCGCCCGTTGTTCCTCGATCTTTGCCTGCTCAGCTGCACGGATTATCGCATTGTTGTACTGCGTAATGGACTCGGGTTCGACAGCTTTTTCACCGTCTTCCATCGGATTTCCAAAAGCCTGCAGAAGAACCATGCGTCCGTCCGAGGGACCGTTGAAATCTACAAGATAGATTCGTTCATAGGCTCCGAGTATGAGCGTGCCGTCTTCGATCAGGTACTGCTTAGTCGTACCGACGAGGGAGGAGCGAATATTGTTTGTCTGATAGCCGTGAAAATCCCATCCCTCGTGAATCGGATATAGAAAATTGATCTTGCTGATAAAATCCTTTTCGATTCCTTCAGTCTGATTCGATAATCCGATTATAGAACATTCGTTGTCCGGTGTCGAAACAATTAAAAAACCTGTACGAATTCTTTCGTCCGTGATATACTGCAATATGTCGTCTGTGATGTCGGTCAGTGTTTCACGCTTGCCGGTACTAATAGATAGATTTTTCATTTATTCTCCGAAATTGTATAAAAATTTAAAAAAGTACTTGCCAAAGATCACTTCATATCATACAATAACTATTGTTGATTTTCAAGGCAGCAATCGGGGTGTGGCTCAGTTTGGTAGAGCGCACGGTTCGGGACCGTGAGGCCGGAGGTTCAAATCCTCTCACTCCGACCATTTGAATAAGACAGGACAGGTTATATACCTGTCCTTTTTTATTGCCCGTTTATGTTAGAATAAACTAGGAAATTTCTAAGCAAAATCGAATTTTTATACTTTTTCCGTGAAGTTTGGCTGATATCAGTCGGAAACGAGGGAGTTTTGAAACTACAGGATGTACATCAGCATTTCAGCGGATCAGAGCTGCTCGGGGGCAGCTTCGGAATTGAACGCGAAGGACTGCGAGTAACTGAAAACGGGCGCCTTGCCCAGACGGATCATCCGGAAATTTTTGGCAGTAAACTGGATAATCCCTACATTACGACAGACTTTTCAGAAAGTCAGATTGAAGTTGTCACACCGCCTTACGACTCTCTGCCGAGAACCTATGCGGTTCTGGAAGGGCTGTGCGATATTGTCAACAATGAGATCGGGCCTGACGAGTATCTGTGGCCGGGATCGATGCCCTGTGTGTCTCCTGACGATCGTGACATACATATCGCGAAATACGGGGACTCGCCAAAGGCGAAGGAATATGAAAAATACCGCCGGAATCTGATCGGCAAGTACGGAAGTAAAAAACAGCTGCTGACCGGAATTCATTTCAATTATTCGCTGTCAGACGCGTTTATCGAGAAACTGCGTCGGATCGAAGCTCCGGATATGAGTGTCCGGGACTTCAGAGACCGCGTTTATCTGAAGATCGCGAAAGGCTATCTGGAGTACAGATGGCTTGTCATCTATCTGACAGGCTGTTCATCTGCGCGGCATGCGAGCTACGACTGCGCCCAGACGAGCGCGATGGTCCAGGCGGACAGCGAATCTTACGTTTCGGACGAAGGTCCGTCTTTCCGTAATTCCGCATGCGGCTATAAAAACCTTGTGGATTTTTTTCCGTCATATGATTCTGTCGAAGCTTACGTCAAAGATGTACAGAGCTTTGTCGATTCAGGTCTGATCAGCGAAGCGAAAGAGCTGTATACGCAGATTCGGCTTAAGACAAAAGACAGGGATCATGTCCTGGAATCTCTGAAACAGACAGGCATCGAATATCTCGAGATCCGTACAATCGATTTGAATCTGTTCGATAAAGCGGGGGTCGCGCTGAACGATCTGCGTTTCGTTCAGCTGCTCCTGCTCTGGTCATTGTTCAGGGACGAAACGGACTATCCTGACTGGCAGCAGGAAGGGCTCGCAAACGAGCTCAGAACGGCTTCTAAGGGGCTTTCTCCGGCGCTTAAGCTTCTGTCAGGCGGTTCCGAAATACCCTTTAAAGAATACGCGATGGAGGTCATCGGCGCAATCGAAAAAATGGACGCAGACCTTGAGCTCGGATGCTCTGAAATTATTTCGGAAATGCGCGGACGGGTTGAAAAGCCGGAGACCACCTACGCGGCATGCGAAGCTGCTCTTGTCCGTAAAGACGGCTACCTGCCGGCGATGATGAAATTCGCGAAAGCTTATAAGGAAGACAGTTATCATTTCCGTTATCTGTTCAAAGGCTTCGAAAACTACGAGCTGTCGACACAGATCCTGATTAAGGAAGCGATAACCCGTGGGCTGAAGGTCGAAGAACTCGATCCCCAGGATAATTTTATTTCGGTTACCGGAAAAGACGGCACCGGCCAGCTTATCAAACAGGCGACGAAGACGCAGGCGGACAACTATGCGAGCGTTCTGGCGATGGAAAACAAGGTCGTCACGAAGAAGATCCTGGCACAGCACGGGATTCCCGTACCGGACGGAGCGGAATTTACGTCAATGGACGCCGCGAGGGCCCGTGTATCGCTGTATGCGAACCGTCCCGTGGTCATCAAGCCCAAATCGACGAATTACGGTACCGGCATCTTCATTTTCGAGCACGGCGCATCTGAAAAAGACCTGCTCGATGCAGCGGAAGGCGCGTTTAAATATGACGATACGATTCTCATCGAAGAATATCTGCCGGGTCCCGAATATCGTTTCCTGACCATCGGCGGAAAGACTGCGGCAGTCATGAGACGTGTTGCCGCGAATGTGACGGGAGACGGCTCATCGACAATCCGCGAACTGATGGAGAAGAAGAACGACCATCCGTTCCGTGGGAATCACTACGAGACGCCTCTTGAAAATCTGCGGGTCGATCAGCAGACCGTCCTGTATCTGAAGGGTCAGGGACTGACGCCGGAAAGTGTGCCGGAGGACGGCGAAACGGTCTATCTGCGCGGAAATTCGAATATCAGTACGGGCGGAGACAGCGTTGACGTGACCGACGAGATGCCTGACTATTTTAAGAAGATCGCGGAAGAAGCTGCCGATGCGATCGGAGCCGTTTTCTGCGGTGTCGATATGATCATCGAGGATTATACGAACACGCAGTCCGTTTACGGCATTATCGAGCTTAACTTCAACCCTGCGACCCATATGCACGCCTATCCGTATAAAGGGAAGGAACGCAGAACCGGCGAGTATATACTCAGAGCACTTAAGCTGATCTAGAACAACGAGCCTATGAATAATACGAAGAATAACAAAAGACTATATATCACTATATTGCTTTCGATCCTTATGGCGGTCGTTCTGGCTTTTTTTCTCAGCTTTCTTGAGTCTATGGCGTCGGGAACGATCGTCTATCAGACGCCGTTTACGCTTACTGTCACCCAGTACGCAGATCTGTTAAAAGCGGGAAATTATACGAACAGTCTGATTATTATGATTATTCTGTTCGGGGCGATTTTCGAGTCGCTGTTTTTAGCGGGGAAGCAGATCGGGGATTTCGTTTATAAATACCGATACTGGATTGCGGTCGTATTCGTCGTCGTATGCGTCATCTTTAAGCTGAACGGCTCTTCGATCGGATACTGGGAGCATTTTCTGAATCTGGATGAAGATACCGGCGTTCTGGTCGGGCAGTCCAGAGCCATCAGATCGGACGAATGGGCGGTTTTTACACCGATGGCACTGTCCCAGTACTTTAACGGTTTTTCCTATACGAGCGAGCTGTGGCGG